>NZ_KI912673.1:15938-20194 GCF_000519345.1 Deinococcus pimensis DSM 21231 | reverse complement strand
CTGGTGCTGCTAGCCCTGCTGGTCTGCGCGCAGGACTGGCGTGACGGAGCGGGCTTCACCTTCGGTCAGGCCGCGCGGACGTACGGGCCGTTGATGTCCACGCACCTGCTCGAGGCGTACGAGGCGGGCGCGCTGCGCGTGCATCCGGACGCGCCGACCTCGGCGCTGCGCTGGCACGAGGACCGACTGCTTCACGTCGACCTCGACGCCGTGCCGCTCGCGCTGAGCTTCACCGTGACGCCGGGCGGGCGGCTCGACGTCGTCGAGGACATCGCCACGTCGCTGACGGTGCCCGCGACGTGGCGGGCAGCCGAAGGCGAGGTGCGGGCGCTGCTGCGCGAGACCCTTCGCGCCGACGCGCTGGCCTTCGCGCGGCGTGAGGCGGCCGTGAACGGCTGGACGCTCGACACCATGCACCCGGCGCTCGCGAGCGCGGTGGACGAGCTGCACGGCGCGTTCAAGACGCCGTGGGCGCTGGGCGCGCTGCGTGCGTGCGTGCGGCGCGCGGATCACGCGGGCGGCGCGTCCGGCCTCGCGCGACATCTGCGCAACTACGTCCGCAAGGCCAAGGTCGAAGGGTGGCGGGTGCCGAGGGTCGAACCGCACGAGCACCCGCTGCGCGAGGTCCTCAAGGTCGTCGTGCCGCTCCTCGGTCAGGACCCTGCCGAGGAAGCCGTCCCGGAGCTCCCGCTTCCGAACCCGTCGGGACCCGCGCTGAAGGCGTGACGGGCACGAGGGGGGCGCCGCTGGGTGCTGGCGGGCGCGTGGGTCGCCGTCCCTGTCGTTCCCGTGGAGTGGGATGTACCCGTGGGACGTGTCCTGGCGCGAGTCGAGCGGGCCTCCGGGGTTCGGTCGACGGTTTGGTGTGGTTCTGTGCCGTGCGGCGCGATCGTGTGGTGGGTGGTGCGGGGACGCGACCGTTCGGGGTGGATCGCCTTGCACGAGGGCGCTCGTCGTCGTAGCGTCGAACGTGTGCCGTCCGGCGTTCTCAGCTTGGCGAGGTCACCCCTGACCCCGGTCGATCCCGCCGCCCTGCCCGGAGCCTGCGCGGAATTCGGTCTGCGCGTCACCGACCTTGAGCGTGTCAGCGTCGGGAACAACCACGTGTACCGCGCGCGGCGCTGACGGGACGTCGTACGCGGTGCGGGTGCATCGCCCCGGGGACCGCGCGCGGAACACCACCGAGGCGGAGCTTCGCTTTCAGCTCGCGCTGCACGACGCCCGCGTCGTCGAGGTCCCCGTTCCACGCGCGCACGCGGGTGGCGGCTTCACGGCGCGAGGACGCCTCCACGTTCGGGTGGAGGCGTCCTCGCTCGGGGCGTCGTGGCGGCGCGTCGCCGGGAGCTCCCTCACCGGGAACGTCGGCCGCGTTCAGGACGTTTTGCCCGCGTCCCCGGCGCTGCACCACGAGCCGGGCGTGTGCACGACGTGCGCGACCTTGAGTTCCGTCTCGTCGTCCCCGAGCGGCGCGGGCCGCAGGTGCGGGGAGACGTTCCACTCGAAGCGGTCCCCGTGGGGGAAGGCGCGTTCGTGCGCCCTCATCGCGACGGGCACGAGCCTCAGACGCTTCTCGATCCACGCCTCGTCCCACGGGCCGTCCTCGAGAATGCCCTCGGCCGCGCGGAACTCCAGGTAGACGGTGCGTCTGAGCGCGTTGCCCGCCGTGGGCTCGCTGCCGTGCAACACCATCACGTCGTGCAGCAGCACGTCGCCGGGCTCCATCTCCACCTGAATGACGCCAGGCGCGTCCCAGCCGTACTTCTCGGCGATCTCGCAGGGGTCGAGCCTGCCCTTCTGCGTGCCCGGCACGACCCGCAGGGCGCCCGCGCCGATCGAGGAACGGTCCAGGTACAGGTCGAGGTTGAACACGCGCGTGCGGCGCGGATGCACGGCGTCCTGATGCCAGGGGATCTTCTCGCCGTCCCCCTCGTCCTTGAAGACCATGCTCTCGTACGTCGGGACGAAGTCGGGGCCGCACAGGCTCTCGGCGACCGCGAGGACACGTGCGTCGCCGAGCAGTTCGAGTGACGCGGACTGGCCCTTGTCGTGCAGGTAGTTGACGCGGAAGAGGACGTCGCCGTGCGCGCGGCGCGCGAAGTTGTAATCGCCGGTCGCGGCGCGCTCGGGGTGGCGGCGGCCCTCCTCGATCCAGGCGTGTCCGGCGTCACTCAGACGCTCCAGCAGGGGTCCGGTGATCCACCGGCGCAGCACGAGGTAGCCGTGCTCGTCGAAGAAGCGCACCTGCTCCTCGGTGAGGTGGTGCGGGGTGCGAGGTGGGACGGGCTCGGGCCGGGGTGGATGGTCGACGATCCGGACGGTGGGTGTGGATGTCATGCGGGCCTCCTTGCGCTGGAATGTCCGCAGCGTACCCTTCGCTCACGCCAACGTCTTCCGTGGAATCCTGGAGTTCTTCCCGTAAACTCAGGTATGGAGGCGGTGTGGGCGCACTTCGGGTTTCATCTTCATCAGGGTGAGCCGGGCCTCATGACCGAGGCGCATCGGCACGGCGAGATCGAGCTCAACTTCGTCCGCGAGGGCGAAGTCGAGTACCTCTTCGGCCCCGGCGCGCTCGCGCTGCCCGCCGGACAGCCGTTCGTGTTCTGGGGCGTCCGCCCGCACCGGGTCGTCCGCGTCGCGCCCGGAACGCGGATGGTGGTGCTCACGGTGCCGCTCGCGACCGTCCTGCGGTTCGCCCTGCCCGCCGCGCTCGCCGAGCCCCTCCTGCGCGGCGAACCCGTGCTCGGCGAGACCGACCCGGGGGATCCGGCCCTGCTCGACCGTTGGCTGCGCGACCCGGCCGATCCCGAGCACCGCGCCGCGTTCGAGCTCGAACTTCACGCGCGGCTCCGACGACTCGCCCTCGACACGCGCCGCGCGCCCCATCCGACCATGCGAGCCCCGCCGCGCGGCGCGGCGGGGCTCGCGGCGCGGCTCGCGGAGTCGCTCGTGGCGCGCTACGCCGACCCCACCCTGGGACTCGGCGGCGTCGCCCGGGATGTCGGCGTCCACCCGAACTATGCCGCGGCGGTCTTCCGGGAGGTCTTCGGGCTGAGCATGAACGCGTTCCTGACGCAGTACCGGGTCGCGCACGCGCAACGTCTGCTGCTCGTGACCGACCAGCCCGTGCTCGACATTGCCGCCGAGGCCGGTTTCGGGTCGGTCAGCCGCTTCTACGTGGCGTTCCGCGACGCGACGGGGTTCACGCCGCTCCAGTACCGTCGCCGCACACGCGACGTCTCGTCCGAGCCGACCCGTGAGTCTCGCGCCCCCGGCGTCAGGTGAGCTTCAGCGGGCGAGGCCGACGGTGATCGTCGCGCCGTACCCGCGCGTGGCGTCTCCCGTGACCTTCGCGAGCTGAGACGCGTACCCGTCGCGAAAGACCAGGTCCCGCTCCAGGGAGAGGCTGCCGAGGTTGCGCAGGCTGTCGCCGTACTCGCCGCGGGCGTACACGGCGCGGCTCGTGGATTCGGGCAGCGCCAGTTGCGAGGTCAGGACCGCGCCTCGCGCGCTCGTCGCGGCCGCGACGGTCGGGAAGACCTCGAAGTGCACGTGTGGCCACCTTCCCGGGTAGCAGCCGGGGAAGACCGTGGTGAACGTCAGGCTGCCGTCCCTGCCCGTGGTCTGCACGCCCCGCAGGAAGTCCTCCCCGACGGTGTCGGGGCTGTACATGCTGTAGTTCCCGTCCGCCGTGCAGTGCCAGGCGTACACCGCGTGGCCGGCGAGCGGCGCGCAGCTCGCGTTCACGTCCACGAGCTTCATCGTGAGCGTGAGGGGGACGCCCGCGGCGGTGTTCCGCGTGCCGAGACTCGTCCGGAGGTCCCTTCGGACGATGCCCGAGCGGGTCAGGACGTTGGCGCTCTGCCCGCTCGCGCGGCTCCCGTCGGCCGGGTACGGTCCGGCCGTCTCGGAGGGCGTGACGGGCACGCACGCGGCGGCCTGACTGGCGGCGCGCGAGAGGCCCATGCTGCCCGCGACGAGGGTGGCGATGCCCGCCACGCCGAGCGAGAGAACCTTGCGGCGATCCACGACGGCGCGGGAGAGCATGTTCAGGTCGGCGGAGAGGCCCAGGTCGTTCCAGTGGTCGGGCCCGTCGTGGTCGTGGTCGTCGTTGGGGAAGGGCAGGATGGGACGGTCGGTCATGGTGAAGCTCCTCGTGGGGTGCGGCGGGGTTGAGGGTCAGGCCTGGTCTGGGCGGTCAGTGCTGGTGAGGTCGAGGTCCTGCTTGAGTTCGCGGGTGCTCTTCCTGAACTCGCGCA
>NZ_KI912673.1:4180-15838 GCF_000519345.1 Deinococcus pimensis DSM 21231 | reverse complement strand
CGTACACCGCGTGGCCGGCGAGCGGCGCGCAGCTCGCGTTCACGTCCACGAGCTTCATCGTGAGCGTGAGGGGGACGCCCGCGGCGGTGTTCCGCGTGCCGAGACTCGTCCGGAGGTCCCTTCGGACGATGCCCGAGCGGGTCACGACGTTGGCGCTCTGCCCGCTCGCGCGGCTCCCGTCGGCCGGGTACGGTCCGGCCGTCTCGGAGGGCGTGACGGGCACGCACGCGGCGGCCTGACTGGCGGCGCGCGAGAAGCCCGCCGAGCCCGCGACGAGCGTGGCGATGCCCGCCACGCCGAGCGAGAGGACCCTGCGGCGGTCCATCACGGCCCGGGAGAGCATGTCGAGGTCGGCGGAAAGGCCGAGGTCGTTGAAGCCGTCCTCGTGGTCGTGATCCTCGGCGGGGTACGGCGGGATGTTCGCTCGGTCGGTCATGGTGAGCCTCCTGGGTCGCCGGGGTCGCGCCGGGCGCGTCCGGTCCGCGTCGAGTATCCCCGGGATGTCTTCATGCGGCGCGAGCGAGATGTTCAGGAGCAGGGTAGGGCCCCGGCACGCATGACGTGCGGACGACCTCTCCGGCGGGAGGGAGGTGGGCGCGCTCCGGTCCCGGGGACGTATGCTGAACCTCATGACGCTGCTGCTCCGGGTGGTCACGGCCGACGCGCTCCAGCGCTTCAGCGCGCTCCTCCGGGCCAGCGCGGAGGCGCTCGAACGGCGCGGAACGCCCCTGTGGACCGCCGCGAGCCTCACCGAGGAGCGGTTGCTCGCCTCGTACCCGCTGAGCGCGTTGCGCTTCGCCGTGCTCCCGGAAGGCGAGGAAGTCGCGACGCTCGTGCTGCTCGACCACGACGAGGAGTTCTGGCCGGACGCGCGCCCGCACGAGGCGCTGTACCTGCACAAGCTCGCTGTGCGTCCCGAGCGTCAGGGCCGGGGGTACGGCGAGGCGGCGCTGGACGCGGCGTCACGAGAAGCGCGGGCGCGCGGACGGGCGCTCCTGCGACTGGACACCGCGGCGGACCGGGCGAACCTGCGGGCGTTCTACGAACGGCTGGGGTTCGAGCCGCGTGGGGAGCGGGACGTGCAGGGCCTGCGGGTGGTGCTGTACGAACGGCGCGTCTGAGCGATGCACCCCGTCCGGTCGACGGCGGTCCACACCCGACGGGTGGGTGTTCGGGCGATGACGACGCCCGGACCGGCGACCACGCGCACGGCCGCAGCGACGACCGGCCACGCGGAGCGCTTCCTCACGGTGATCGTCGAGGGAGGGAGCGTCGGAGTCCACGGGCGTGCGGGACGGCCAGGCGGATCTGCACACTCGGTACGTTCGGGTTGCTAATGTACGGGGGAAGCCGCAAACAAGCCCGGAGGCCGTTTGGGAGACGCCCGACAACACTTCGACGCCGGTCAGGACGACCGCGTGATGGCGACCCTCGACGGGGTCGACGGGCAAGGCGGAGGGGGACTTCCGGCGGGTGATTCTGCTGGCGAACCCGCTGGATCAGGAGGTGCTCGAAGCGAGGCTGAGCGCGGCCCGGGTGGTCGGGAACGCGCGGGAGGTGGCGCGGTACGCGGCGGGACTCATCCGCTACCGACACGATCGAACTCAACCGGCCAGGCGGTCAAGATGGCCTTTCCCACACCAGGAGGACCCGTATGAGCGACTTCACCCCCACCCGCGATGACAAGTTCACGTTCGGTCTCTGGACGGTCGGGCAGACGGGCCGCGACCCCTTCGGCGAGGCGACCCGCCCGGCCCTCGGCGCGCCCTACATCGTCGAGAGGCTCGCCGCGCTCGGCGCGTACGGCGTCAACCTCCACGACAACGACCTCGTGCCCATCGACGCGAGCGCGCAGGAGCGCGACCGCATCGTCGCCGAGTTCAGGCAGGCGCTCTCGGATCACGGCCTCGTGGTTCCCATGGCCACCACGAACCTGTTCTCGGACCCGGCATTCAAGGACGGCGCGTTCACCAGTGCCGACGCGAGGGTGCGCGCCTACGCCCTGCAGAAGACCATGCGCAGCATGGACCTCGGCGCGGAGCTCGGCGCGAGCACCTACGTCTTCTGGGGTGGCCGCGAGGGCACCGAGGTGGACGCCTCCGGCAAGCTCCTCGACGCGCTCGCGTGGTTCCGGGACAGCCTGAACTTCCTCGCGGACTACAGCGACAGCCAGGGCTACGGGTTCCGCTTCGCGTTGGAACCCAAGCCGAACGAGCCGCGCGGCGACATCTTCTTCCCCACGGCGGGCAGCATGCTGGGCTTCATCGCGACGCTCGACCGGCCCGAGCGGTTCGGCGTGAACCCGGAGTTCGCGCACGACACGATGGCGGGCCTGAACTTCACGCACGCGGTCGCGCAGATCATCGACGCGGGCAAGCTCTTCCACATCGACCTCAACGATCAGAAGATGGGCCGCTTCGATCAGGACCTGCGCTTCGGCGCGGAGAACCTCAAGACGGCGTTCTTCCTCGTGAAGTTGCTGGAGGACAGCGGGTACGACGGACCCCGTCACTTCGACGCGCACGCGCTGCGCACCGAGGACGAGGCGGGCGTGTGGGCCTTCGCGCGGGGGTGCATGCGGACGTACCTGATGCTTCGCGAGAAGGCGCGGCAGTTCGACGCGGACGCGGACATTAGGGCGGCCCTCGGAGCGTACCGCGTCGACGACGCGGAACTCGCGGAACTCACGCGTGGCTTCACGCCCGAGAAGGCGGACGCGCTGAAGGCACGCGAGTTCGACCGCGTGGCGCTCGGGCGGCGGGGGCCGGGCCTGGAGCAGCTCGATCAGCTCACGGTGGAGCTGCTGCTCGGTCTGCGCGGGTAGGGGAGAGGGCGCAGGGCGGGGCGGGTGCGCGGGAGCCGGTCACGCGGGTTGCGCGCGACGCCGCGCGATGCGTTCTACGATGCGCCGCCCCACCACGCTCGACGATTCGGGCACCACGACCTCCACCAGGTCGTGCTTGCTCGCGCCGGTCGGGGTGAACAGCAGGCGCTGGGTGTTCTTCGCCTCCAGGGGTTCGTCGACCTGCAGGAGCCGCGCCACGAACTGCAGGGTGGTGCCCTGCACGAGCTTGCTGGCGAGCATCCCGACGATCAGCAGGACGGACGTGACGAGGATGGGCAGGTCGATGAAGTTCGAGTGGTCCACGCTTGGCCCTTTCAGGAGTGAGCGACGAACAGGTGGGGCGGTTCGTTCGCGCGCTCTTGGGTCCGGGTGACTCGGTCGGTCTCCCCGTGACCTCGATGCGGGCCGCCGTATCGACGTGCCCGAGGCGGGTGTGGGTGTGGCGCGGCATGGTGCGTTCTGCGTCAGTGGCCGTCGGGTTGGGTGGGCTCCTGCGGGAATTCCGTGTCGAGGAAGGCTTTGAGTCGCGCTTTGAACTCGTCGCCTTCGGTGGGGAGGCCGGCGGTCTGCGCGGCGTCGCGGATGGCGGCGGAGAGGAGCTGCGCGGCCGTGCGGGTGCGGCTGGCGTCCATGAGTTCGGCGAGCCCGTCGAGCCAGAAGTAGTCGACGGCGCCGAGGCGGACGGTGACCTTGCCTTCGGGCAAGTCGCCCTGGTGACCGCGCGCGGCGTTTTCCTCGAGGGCGTGACGGATGAGGGCCTGAACGCGGGTGGTGGGTTTGGTCGGCATGGGAGCTCCACGTCCAGCCTACGGAACTTGATGGCAATTTGCCAGCAAATTGTCCTAACATGCCAGCCTCCTTGTAGTCCTGCCGCGCCCGGCGCACGACCGGACGCGGACAGGGGAGACCAGGGGCGGTACGCCCTCGAAAGCGACGACCACGACGACGGCATCTTCCCGCCGCTCAAGGCGGACCTCGAAGCGGCGGGCCTCGTCCGGATCGGGACGGTGGGCTCCGCCGTCGCGCGTCCGACGGCGCAACGCGAGGTCGTGGACCTCGCGACGGCGTGGTTCGAGCGGCGCGCCGCGGGGTCACGTCACGAAGAGCCTACAGTGAGGTATGAACGGTCGGACGGCGAGCACGCTCCCGGCGGAGTTCAGTCCACTGATCGGACGTGAACGTGAGCTTCACGACCTCGTCCGGCTCCTGCGCGGCGGCACGCGGCTGCTCACCCTGCGCGGACCGGGAGGTGTCGGCAAGACCGCCCTGGCGCTCCGACTCGCGCACCTCCTGCAGGCACACTTCGATCACGTGCAGTTCGTCGATCTCTCCGCGCTGCGTGAACCCCGGCAGTTGCTTCCCGTCGTCGCGGCGGCCCTGCTTCCGCAGGAGCGTCGACCGTCCGACGCGGAGGCGAGCGTCTTCGAGTTCATCACGGGCCGACGCGTGCTTCTGGTCCTCGACAACTTCGAACACCTGCTGCCCGCCGCGACGGGCGTCGCCGACCTCCTCACGGCCGCCCCCACACTGCAGGTCGTCGCGACCAGCCGGGCGTCCCTGCGGCTGCACGACGAACACGAATACCCGGTCGAACCGCTTCCCGTGCCGGACGCCGTCGCCACCGCCGCCGACAACCCCGCCGTGCTGCTCTTCACCACCCGCGCGCGCGCCACGCACCCCGACTTCACCATGACCGGAGACGCGGCGGCGCAGGTGACGCGGCTGTGCGTCCGCCTCGAAGGAATGCCGCTCGCGCTGGAACTCGCCGCCGCTCGGCTGCGCACCTACGCCCTTCCCGACATTCTCGAGGGGCTCGATCATCTCCTGACGTTCCTGCGGGCCGACTACCAGGACCGCCCCGAGCGCCTCAGATCCCTGCGTGCCGCGGTGGAGTGGAGTTACGACCTGCTCGACGACGAGGACCGCGCGGTCTTCGAGTGCTGCGCGGTGTTCGAGGGTTCGTTCACCCCGGACGCGCTCCTGGCCGTGCACGGCGACGCGGACGTCCTCGACCGCGTCGAGGCGCTGATCGAGCAGAGCCTCGTGCGCCGCGTGCCGACGGGCACGACCCGCTGGACACTGCTGCAGCCCCTGCGGGAACTCGCCCTCGAACGGCTCGCGAGCCGAACGCGCGCCTCCGCGTGGCGTGAACGGCACGCCCTTCACTTCCTGCGCCTGCTCGAGGAGGGGCGCGCCCGGTTCAGGCAGGGCGAGCCCGACCGAAGGGAGCACCTCCTGCCCGACTACCCGAACATGCGCGCCGGCCTCCTGTGGGCGCTCGACCGACGCGAGGCGGACGTCGCGTACCGCTTCCTCGCGGAACTCGGGGCGATCTGGCTTCCGCTCGGGCTGTACGCTCACGAGGCCGACCTCGCCGAACGCGTGCTGCGTCTGCCCGCCCCGCCACAGGCCCACACACGCGTCCACGCGCTCGAAGTGAGCGCGCAATGCCTCGTCGAGCGCGGACGGCTCGCGGAGTACGAGACGCGTCTTCACGACATCGTCCGCGGGTACCGCGAGCTTCACGACGACGTGGGCGCGGGCTGGGCCAAGGCCGAGCTCGCCACGCTGCACCACGCGCGCGGTGACAGCGCCCGTTCATGGCAGCTGCAGCAGGAAGTCCTGAGCGCCTACGAGTCCGGACCCGCGCGTGAGGTCGACCCGATCGAACGGTCCTGTCACGCCAACACGCTGCTCTACACGGTCCCGAACCTGCTCGATCTCGGCGAGCACCACCTCGCCCTGCGTCAGGCGACCCGCGCGCTCGAAACGTACGAGGCCGCGCGCAACGTGGTGTTCACCCTGTTCGCGCGTGTCATGCTCGCCGTCGCGCTCCTCCACGTCGGACGGCGTGACGACGCGGCGACACGGCTCGGGGACGTCCTGCGCGAAGCCGACGCCCGGACGTTTCGCGCCGTCCGTGACGAGGCGTTGCGCGCCGCGAGCCTCGTCGCGGCCGACACGCAGGACTGGCCGCTCGTCGTGCGGCTGCTCGCGGCGGGAAGGTTCGATCCCTCACGCGCCACCCTCGCGTACCTCGACCGCCGACATCACGCTCACCTCGAGCGCGCCAGAACGAGTCTGGGCGCGCCGCGCTTCCTGGAGACGTGGACGGCGGGCGCGGACATGAGCGCCATCGAGGTGGATCGGCAGGTCGATCACCTTGCCCGGACGGCGCTCCCGCGCCCGTCGACACCTCCCGCGGACACCCTGACTCCACGTGAGCGGGACGTGCTGCTCCTCGTCTGCGAAGGTCACCCGGACCGACGCATCGCGACGCTCCTCGGGATCAGCCCGACGACGGTCAGCAAGCACGTGGCCAGCATGCTCGGCAAGCTGGGACTGCGCAACCGCGTGGAGTTGACCCGCTGGGCGCTCGGGCACGGGGACGGCCGCACTACTTGATTCTGCCCATGCGGCCCCCCCAGTTCTGCCGATGCGCGTCCGGACGAGCGGCGCGTACGCTGGGAACGTCGGACGAGGCGTCCAGCAGGCCCGTCCCGACGAGACCGCCCCGGTGTCCCGCCGCACACCCAGGTTCGCGCGCCCGCGCCTCAGCGGACCGCGCGGCTCGTGGAGGTGAAGTCATGACCCAGCACGGTCACCCACACGCGGGCGAGCTGCTCAGCGAACGGCATCGTCACGACCTGCTCGCCGAGGCGAGCGTCGCGCGGCACGTCCGCGCCGCGACCACCCTCGATTCGGGTGCGCGCGTCACGCTCGCGCGCTTCCTGCGGTCACTCGCGGACCGTCTCGCTCCCGTCGCGCGGCTCACGCCGCCCGCGCCGCGTCCCGTCGCTCCCGGCACGCGCGAACCCTGACGCCCGCCCGCCGCGTCGGTGGACGGCGACGTGGAGAAAGGAGGGCCGTCTTGGAGGCCGAAGGTCCGCGTCACGTCGCGTTCGTGTACCTCGACGGGGGACGTTTCCTCGTCCAGAGCGCCGCGCGCAGTCACCGGGGCGTGTGGCTGGCCGACGGCCCCGTGGTGGTCGTCACGTCCCCGACCCCCGCGGAGCTCGGCCGGGTGGTGCTGATCGCGCTCGCGAACTCGCGGGTGGGTGTGCCGCACCCGGCGGGCCGCGCGGGCTGGGAGGCGCCCCGCGAACTGCTCAGGGCGGCGGGCGTACGGTCGTACGACGCGTTCACGCGCTTCGCGCGGCTCGTCACGATGGAGGACGACGGACAGCTCAGCGTGTGGCCGAGCCGCGCGGTCGCCGGAGGCTACGAGCGGCTCGAGCGTCCCGGGGTGCGGCTTCACGACCGGGACGCGGGCAGGATCGCGCGGGCACTGATCGACGTGTTCCGGCAGCGGTGGTAGGCGGGCGTGCGTTCGGGGGACGCGGCCTGCCGCCCCGGACAGGCCAACATGCCGATGCGCGCGCCGCGGCGGACACGCACAATGAGGTGACACCTGACACGCCCACCCGGAGGTGCCGCATGTGCGGACGGATGTACAGCGACGTCGAAGCCGCCGAATTCCTCGATCTGTGGGGGGTCCGCGTCCCCACCGCCCACCGATTCCGCTTCAACCTCGCGCCCACCCAGGAGGCCACCATCCTCCGCGTCGACGCGCGCGGCGAGTTGGAGGCCGTCACGGCCCGCTGGGGACTGGTGCCCGCCTGGCATCAGGGCGCCCTGGAGGACTTCAAGGCAGCGACCTTCAACGCCCGCGCCGAGCACGCCCGCCGCAAACCCACCTTCCGAGAGCCCTTCCGCGCCCGCCGCGCCCTCGTGCCCATCCGGGGCTTCTACGAGTGGAGTGGCCCCCGGGCACGCCGCGTCCCTCACCTCGTCCGTCGCCGTGACGGCCGCCCCCTCGTCCTCGCGGGCCTCTGGGAACGCTGGGCCGAACTCGACACGTTCACGGTCCTGACCTGCGCTCCGAACGCGGACCTGCGCGCCCTGCACGACCGCATGCCCGTCGTGCTGCTGCGCCGCGACTGGTCTGCCTGGCTCGACCCGCGGACCTCGCGTGACGCCGCCGAACGGCTCCTGCGCCCCCTGCCCGACGGCGTCCTCACCGCCCACCCGGTGGACCCCGCCGTGGGCCGCGTGAACGTCGACGAGCCCTGGCTGACCCTCCCCACGCAGGCCGAACCCACGCTCCTCTGACGGGGCGTTCGCGCGAGGTCCGCGCTTCGCGCGGCGCTGCCCCTCGGGTGGGGCATGTACGATCTCAGCATGCCCGAGTCGCCCACCGATCTGCTCGCCGCGCTCGTCCGTGTCGACTCCACCAACCCCGCCCTCGTTCCGGGTGGTGCGGGCGAACACGCCCTGGCGCGTTTCCTCGTGGACTGGCTCGCCGCGCGCGGCGTTCACGCTGACCTCCACGACGCCGAGGGCCGCCCAAGCGTCGTCGCGCGCGTCCCCGGCAGCGGTGGCGGGCGCTCCCTGATCCTCTGCGCTCACCTCGACACGGTCGGCGCGGGCGGCATGCACGACCCCTTCGAGCCCGTGATCCGCGAGGGCCGCATGTACGGACGCGGCACGTACGACATGAAGGGCGGCCTCGCCGCCTGCCTCCTCGCGCTCCTGGACGCCACGAACGCGAATCTGCGCGGGGACGTCGTCCTCACCGCCGTCGCGGACGAGGAACACGCCAGCCTCGGCATGCAGTCCGTCCTCACGCGCGTCACCGCCGACGCCGCCATCGTCACCGAACCCACCGAACTTCAGGTCTGCGTGGCCCACAAGGGCTTCACCTGGCACGAGATCACCACGTACGGGCGCGCCGCGCACGGCTCCCGACCCGACCTCGGCATCGACGCGATCAGCCTCATGGGCCGCGTGCTCGGGAAGCTCGAAGCCCTCGGCCGTGAACTCGGCGCGCGCGAGGCGCACCCGCTGCTCGGACACGGCAGCGTGCACGCCTCGTTCGTCACGGGCGGACAGGAGCTCTCCAGCTACCCCGAGCGCTGCACCCTCCAGCTCGAACGCCGCACCCTGCCGGGCGAGACGACGGAAGGCGTCGTCCGCGAGATCGACGCCCTCCTCGACGGCCTGCGCGCCGATGGGGACTTCCGCGCCGAGCACCGCCTCATCCTCGCCCGCGACGCGTTCGGCGTGGAGCAGGACGAACCCGTCGTGACCACCGTCATGCGCGCCGCCGCCCGTGTGCTGGGCGCCGCGCCCCGCGTCGTCGGTCAGACCTTCTGGATGGACTCCGCCTTCCTCGCCGCCGCCGGCATCCCCACGGTCGTGTTCGGCCCCTGCGGCGCGGGCGCCCACGCGGCGGAGGAGTGGGTGGACCTCGGCTCCGTCGACCGCTGTCGTGACGTCCTCATCGCCACCATCCGTGACTTCTGCGCCTGAAAGGGGACGTGCATGACGACCACGACCGATTCGCCCCGCGTCTACTTCAGACCCTCACCACCCGAACCGCTCGGCGCCGCTGCGGACCACCCCACGGTCCTCGCCTTCCATCGGCTGCTGCCCGGCTACGCCCGCACGCCCCTGGTGCGCGCGCCTCACCTGGCCCGCGCGCTCGGCGTGCGTGACGCGTGGGTGAAGGACGAGTCCAGCCGCCTCGGCCTGCCCGCGTACAAGATGCTCGGCGCGTCCTGGGCGGTGTACCGTGAACTGGAGACGCTCTTCGGACCGTTCACGCCGGGAGCGCCCCCCCACGAGCTCGCGTCACGCCTGGGTCCTTTCGCGCCCCTGACGCTCGTGACCGCCACGGACGGCAACCACGGGCGCGCCGTGGCCAGAATGGCCAGACTCCTGGGCCTCTCGGCGCACATCCTCGTCCCGCACGACATGGTCCGGGCCCGCGTCGACGCCATCACGTCCGAGGGCGCGCACGTGACCGTCGTGAACGGCACGTACGACGACGCCGTCGAGGCCGCCGCGCGCCTCGCTTCCGAGCGTCACCTCGTCATCAGCGACACCGCCTGGGACGGCTACACCCGCGTGCCCGGCTGGATCGTCGAGGGCTACGGCACGATCTTCCGGGAGCTCGACGAGCAGTTCGCCGGGCTCGGCGCGCGCCAACCCGACGTCGTCGCGGCGCAGATGGGCGTCGGGTCGCTCGCGGCGGCGGTCGTCCGGCACTACCGCGCGCCGGGCCGCGACACGCACGTCGTCGGGGTGGAACCCGTGGGCGCGGACTGCGTGCTCCGCTCGCTGGAGGCCGGAACGCTCACCGAAGCGCCAGGACCGCACGCGTCGATCATGGCGGGCCTCAACTGCGGCCACACGTCCCCGCTCGCGTGGCCGCTCCTGCGGGCGGGCCTGAGCGCGTCCGTCGCGATTCCGGACGCGCGCGCCAAGCAGGCGACGCGGCTCCTCGCGCGTGACGGCGTCACGTCCGGCGAGAGCGGCGCGGCGGGCGCGGGCGGCCTGCTCGAACTGCTCACGGGAGCGTCCGCCGCGGAGGCGCGCGCGAGGCTGGACGTCACGCAGGACAGCGCGGTGCTGGTGATCTCCACGGAAGGCGTGACGGACCCCGAGGCGTACGCCCGCATCATGCTGGACGAACGCTGAGGGCGCTCACCGCCTCGTCCGCGGCGGAACGTCACGGCCGTCCCGACGCCCTTCACGGCAGGCGTCCGTTCGGGTAGTGTGAGCGGCGTACGCAAAGAATGACGGGGACCCGCCCGTACGCGGCACGACGCGTCACGCCCCTTCGCTCGTGATCCACGCCCGGGAACCTCGACCCGGGAATCACCCGTTCGTGCGTACGAGCCGCCCTCGCCTGCACGGTCAGGTCGTACGACCCTCCACCCTTCACCTCCACACCAGCAGGACGAGGAGTTCCATGCGTCACCTCATCGTCACCACCTTCCTCACGCTCGACGGCGTCTACGAGGAAGCCACCCCCTGGCAGCGCGACTTCACGAGCGAGCAGACCGCCCGGTTCAAACGCGAGGAACTCTTCGAGGCCGGCGCCATCCTGCTCGGCCGCGTCACCTACGACGGCTTCGCCGGGTACTGGCCGCACGCTTCCGACACGGGCGAGTTCGGCGAGCGAATGAACGCCCTGCCCAAGTACGTCGCCACCACCACCCTCGACCACCTCGAGTGGAACAACGCGACGGTGCTGGGCGGCGATCTCGTCGCCTCCGTCGACGCCCTCAAGCAGGTGGACGGCGGACCCATCCTCGTGTACGGCAGCGGCACCCTCGCCCAGTCGTTGCTGCGTCACGGTCTGGTGGACGAACTGCGCCTGATGATCTTTCCACTCGTGCTCGGAAGCGGCAGGCGCCTGTTCGGCGCCGGGGACCGATTGCGTCTGAACCTCGCGTCCACCCGTGAGCTGGGCTCGGGCGTGCTGCTGCTCACCTACACGCCTGCCGAGCGGCGGCCTCCCGATCCCCTGGTCTGAACGTGACGGGCGCCGAAGGGTCCGGGGCAGCGTCTCCTCGCGTCGGTTCGTGCCCGGCCTGTCCATTCACGCCGGACCCTCACCTCGGCGGATGCGGACCCGCGCCGCCTCTGCCACAGTGAGGGCATGCTGCGCCGACTGATCCTGCCCTCGCCCGCGCTGCGGCCCCTGGTGCAGGCCTACATGCTGCTCGACGAGGACCACGCGAGCGTCGAGCAGCATGTCTTCCTGCCCGAACAGCTCGCGCACCTCACCTTCACGTCGGGCTGCGCGTGGACGCTCGGTGAGGGAGGCGAGCCCACGCTCCTGCCGCAGGCCACGCTCGAAGGCCTCGTGACCGCGCCCACACGCGTGTACTCCGAGGGACCGGTCCGTGCCCTGCGGGCCGAACTGTACCCCTGGGCGGCCCGGCAGCTCTTCGGCTGGGCGTACCCCGCGCCCACGCTGGACCTGCTCGCGGGCGCCGCGGGCAGAGGCGCGCGGGTCACGG
>NZ_KI912673.1:0-4080 GCF_000519345.1 Deinococcus pimensis DSM 21231 | reverse complement strand
CGCCGCAGGACCACCCCCGCCTCCTGCCGCCGCCGCCCGACTGACGGGCGCGGCGGCATTCACAGCCGACCCGCCGGGGCCCGTGTCGTGTTTGTGCAAGCGTCCGCCGTGACGCCGCCCCTACGCTGGGGGCATGACCGAGACGTCCCCGCCCGGCGCGGCGCCCAGGCGCCCACCCATCCTGTTCCTGCTCGCCACCGCCTTCCTCTTCTCCATGGGCCTCTCGCTGGCCATCCCGGTGCTGCCCTTCGTCGTCGCGAGGTACGTCCCGGTGCCTCACACGCAGGCGATCGTGGTGGGCTGGCTCGCCGCGATCTACGCGCTCCTGACCTTCTTCTCCTCGCCGCTCCTGGGCGCGCTGAGCGACGCGTTCGGCCGCCGCCCCGTGCTGATCGTCTCCCTGCTGGGCTCGGCGGTCGGGTACGTGATCTTCGGGATCGGCGGGAGCCTGTGGGTGCTGTTCCTGGGCCGCGGCGTCGACGGCCTGACGGCGGGCGGGCTGAGCGCGCTGTTCGGGTACGTCGCGGACACCACGCCCGAAGAGGAGCGCGCGACCGTGTTCGGGCAGATCGGCGCGACGGTCGGCGCGGGCTTCATCGTCGGTCCCGCCATCGGCGGTCTGCTGTCGCACGTCAGCCTCAGCGCGCCCTTCTACGCCGCGGCCCTCGTGAGCGTGCTGAACATGCTGTGGGGCTTCTTCGGCCTGCCCGAAAGCCTGCCGCCCGGGCGGCGCGCGCGGACCTTCGACCTCGCGCACCTCAATCCCCTCACGCCACTGCGCGGCGCGCTGCAACTCCCGCTGGTGCGTCGACTCGTCACGGTGAGCGTGCTGTTCATCCTGCCGTTCTCGCTCATGCAGGTGGTCCTCACCCTCATGGCGCGCGACAGCCTCGGGTGGGGTCCCGCTCAGGTCAGCACGGTGTTCATGGTCGTGGGTGTCTGCGACATCGTCGCGCAGGGCGCCCTGCTGCCCACGCTGCTGAGCCGATTCGGTGACCGTCGCGTGGCGCGGCTGGGCCTCTCGGCGGGCGTGATCGGCCTGGCCCTGCTGGCGCTCGTCCCGCTGGGCGGAACCGTGGCGTTGCTGTACGTCGGTGTGATCCTGTTCGCGGCGGGTGAGGGCGTCTTCAACGCGACCTTGGCGTCCCTGCTCTCCGCCGCCGCACCCGAGGAAGCGCAGGGACGCGTGCAGGGCGGCGCGCAGGGCGTGCAGTCGCTCGCGCAGGTCGCGGGACCGCTCGCGAGCGGCGGGCTGTACGCGCGGCTCGGAGGCGCGCCGACCTTCGCGGCGGGCGCGGTGATGGTGGCGCTCGCCCTCGCGGTCCTCACGGGCGTCCGCACGACCAACCCCGACGCGGGGGCCGGGGGAACGCATTGAAGGACCCGGCGCTCACGCGCCGGATCGGGCCGGACGGCGGGCGCCCTCCCCGAACCGGGGGCGCCTCGGGTTCAGAGCAGCCCGACGAGCGCCACCACGATCAGCCCCGCGCTTCCCACGAGCAGCACCAGCAGGAACGCGAAGAGCAGACGGTCAGGAACTCGCACGGACAGAGTGTGGCACGCCCTGCCCCACCCGCGAGACGCATGTGCGGCGCAGAACACGCACGTTCACCTCCACGCCCTGCGCGGCCTCAGCGTGAACGCGTGGGAAGCCGCGCGCGAATCCGGCGGGGCAGGTTCCGCGTGACGACCAGGTCGTACGAACTCACGAGCAACTCGCGTGCCAGCGTCTCGGGAACGCGGCCATCGAGCGGCACGAACACCCAGTGCCCGCCGAAGTACCCCGGGGAGGTCAACTGCGGGTACGTCTCGCGCAGACGCGCCGAACGCGCGGGCTCGACCTTGACGAGCAGACGCAGCACGTCCTCGGTCACGTCGACCATCGCGTACATCCGCCATACGGGCGGCCCGCCGTCGGGGTCGTCCCCGCCGGTCTTGAACACGAGGTTGCGGTCGTCGAAGGGAAAGGTCTCGATGGTCCCGGGCAAGCTCGCGCAGGCCGAGCGGACGTGCGCGACGAGGTGGAAGCCGCCGGGGAGGACGTCAGGGCTCACCCGGGCAGTCTCACGTCCCGGGGCGGCAGGGAAGGTGACGGGCCGCACCTCGCGCGTTCCCCGGGTCGTGCGTCGTCCGGGTGGTCGCCCGTGCGGGGGTGCGTCAGGTCGCGCCGCCCGCACGGCGCCGCACGGTCACGTCTGAGGTACAGTGAACTCGACCGATCATGGAATCTCAGCCCTGGCGCGTTCAGCTGCTCGGCCCGGTTCGTCTTCAGGGACCGCAGGGCGTGGAGCGCCGCGCGGAACGGAAACTCGCCGCGCTCCTGGCGTACCTCGCGCTCGAAGGCGCCACCTCCCGCTCACGACTCGCGGGTCTGCTGTGGCCCGACTCTCCCGAGCCGACCGCCCGGAACAACCTCTCGCAACTGCTGCGCAAACTCCGTCTCCTCGCGCGTCAGGACCTCGTGATCGGCGCGGAGACGCTCGAACTCACACCGGACGTGGAGGTGGACGCCGCGCGAATCCGCGACCACTTCGCGCGCGGCCGGACGGCCGAGCTGCTCGCGACGGACGGGCCGCTCCTCGAGGGGCTGCGGTACGACGACTGCCCCGACCTCGACGACTGGGTCAACGCGGAACGCGAACGCCTCACCGAATGGCGCGGCCTCGCGCTGCGCGCGGAGATCACACGGCTCGAAGCCGCCGGGGACTACGCGGCGGCCCTGCTGCACGCCCGGACGCTGCTCGACCTCGACCCCGTCTCAGAGGACGCCTGGCGGCACCTGATCCGGCTGCACTACCTCTTCGGTGATCGCCCGGCGGCCCTGCGCGCCTATCACCGCTGCAAGGAGGTGCTGTGGCGGGAATTCCGGACGGAACCCCTGCCCGAGACGGTCGCCCTCGCCCGTGAGATCGACCAGGGCAGCGTGCCCGCCCCGCCGATCGTGCCGGCGGTGAAGCTGCCGCTCTCCGTGCTGCGCCCACCCCACCTGATCGGCCGGGAGGAGGAATGGGCGCGGCTCGACGAGGCCTGGGAGCGCGGCCAGATGATCTACGTGGAAGGCGATCCGGGTGTCGGAAAGACGCGTCTGATCACGGATTTCGCGGCGAGCAAGGGCGTCTTCATCGAATTCCGCGGGCGACCCGGGGATATCCATCAGCCGTTCACCAGTTCCGCCCGCAACTACCGGATGCTGGTCGAGCGCACGCCGGACCTCGAACTCGAGCCGTGGGTGCGGCGGGAACTGGGCCGCGTGCTGCCCGAGTACGCGCCCCCCGGCGAGGCCCTCGAACCGCTGGGTTCCGGCGCGGACGTGCTGCGCTACCGTCAGGCGATGATGCAGCTGTCCCTGCGGACGTACAGAGGCATCCGGACGGTCGTCGCGGACGACATCCAGTTCTACGATCATCCCTCCACCCTCGACGGCCTGTACTTCTTCGCGAACATGTTCGCGGCGGAACGAGATCCCGACAATCCCTTTCCACGCGTCATCGGCGCGTACCGTACCGGGGAACTGATGCCCGAGGTGACGCGCGACGTCGAGGACCTCGTCCGTCAGGGCGTCGCCATCCACGTGCGGCTCCGTCCACTCGGGGAGCAGGTGCTGGGCGCCCTCATGGATGACCTCGACGTGCCGACCGATCCGGCGCTGCGTGCCCGGCTGGCGGGCTACTCGGGCGGCAACCCGCTCTTCCTGCTGGAGATCGTCAAGCACCTCATCGAGAGCGGCTCGTTCTCACGCGGGAATCTGCGGGACGTCGAACTGCCCATCACCGCGCGCGTCGGGGAAGTCATCGTCAGGCGTCTCCACCGACTCTCCGCCCCGGCCCTGCAGGCGGCGCGCGCGGCGGCAATCCTGCAGAGCGACTTCGACGTGGATCTCGTCGCGGAGGTGCTGGGCGCGCCCCTGCTCGACACGGCCGAGGCGTGGGAGGAACTGGAAGCCGCCGGGATCGTGCGTGGGCACGGCTTCTGGCACGACCTCGTGTACGAGACGGTCAGCGCGAACATCCCGGCGAGCGTGCGGGCGGTGCTGCACAGAGCGGCGGCGCGCGCCCTCGACCGCGCCGGAGGGCACGCCGC
>NZ_KI912672.1:100716-103168 GCF_000519345.1 Deinococcus pimensis DSM 21231 | reverse complement strand
GGGCCGTCACGGGCGCCAGCGTGCCCGTCACCTTCGGGCCGCCCGCGCGCGGCGCGCCCCCCGAGGCCTTCGGGATCGGCCTGATCGCCGGGGACCGGGCGGGCTACGCGAACCTCAACGAGCTCCTCACGAAGCTCCACCTCGGCGGGCAGGGCGCGCTGAGCGTCACGGACCTCGTGGAGCACGCCGACGGGCTCTTCTGCCTCAGCGGCGACCGCGACGGCTTCGCCACGCGGCTCTTCGCGAACCGCCGCCTGAACGACGTTCAGGCGAACCTGCGCGCCCTGCGCGGCGTGTACCGCGACCGGCTGTTCGTGCAGGTCTACCACGGCCGCGCCCCGGGCGACGCGAGACGCCGCGACTACCTGCGCGCCCTCGCGCGCGATCAGGGTCTGCCGCTCGTCGCGGCGCCCGACGCGCGCCTCCTGGAAAGCGAGGACTTCCCCCTGCTCGACGCCATGGTCTGCGCCCGCCTCGGCATCGACGTGACCACCCCGCACCCCGCGCGTCCCCGCAACGACGGCGCCGTGCTGCTCTCCCCGGAGGCGTACGGGCACCTCATCCCCTTCCCGGACGCGCTCGCCAACGCCTCACGGATCGCGCGGGAGTGCGCGCTCGACCTCATCCCCGAACGGCTCACCCCACCCGGCGGGCACGTGCCCGAACACCTCACGCCGCAGCAGTACCTCGAGAGCGTCGCGTACACCGCCATCTCGCGCGTGTACCCGCCCGAGCGCTGGGAGGCCGCGCGCGAACGGCTCGCGTACGAGCTCTCCGTCGTCGAGAACCTCGGGCTCGCGAGCTTCTTCCTCACCGCCCGTGAGGTCGCCCTGTACTGCGAGCGGCAGGGCATCCTCGCGGCGGGACGCGGCTCGGCCGCCGCGAGCGTCCTGTGCCGTCTGCTGGGCGTGACCCGCATCGATCCGCTCGCGCACGACCTGATGTTCGAACGCTTCCTCTACCAGGGCAAGAAGGCCATGCCGGACGTGGACTTCGACATCTCCAGCGCCCGCCGCCGCGAGGTGATCGAGTGGGTGGAGCGGCGCTGGGGCGCCAGTGCGGAGGCGATGGTGGCGGCGCGCCTCACGTACCGCCTGCCGTCCGCCGTGCAGGACCTCGGGCGCGCCCTCGGTCTGCCCCCGGAAACGCGGGACCGCCTGTCGCGCGCGCTGGGGCGTGACTACCGTCACCTGCGCCCGCACCGCGCGCGTGAGGCGATGCCCGTCTTCGACGAGGTGCTCGGCACGGCCGCCGTGCGTCATCAGCTCGTGGACCTCATGGAACGCATGGAGCCGGGCTTCGTGCGGCAACTCAACCCGCACAGCGGCGGCGTCGTCATCAGCGACGCGCCCCTCACGCACTTCTCGTACCTCGCGCGCTCCTCGGGCGGCATCAAGACGCTCGCGTTCGACAAGGACGACGCGGAGGACCTCGGCCTCATCAAGCTCGACCTGCTGGGCCTACGGATGCTCAGCGCCCTGGAGCGCGCGCGGGAGGACGTGCTGCGCCTCACGGGCGAGTGGCTGGACTTCGCCGCGCTGCCCGACGAGCCCGCCGTGTGGAAGGAGATCCGCGAGGGCGACACCATGGGCCTCTTTCAGATCGAGAGTCCCGGGCAGGTGCGGCTCAGCACGCAGCTCAGGCCGAAGGACATGACGCAGCTCGCGCATCAGGTGGCGCTCTTCCGCCCGGGACCGCTGCAGTCCTCCACGGTACATCCCTACGTGCGGCGCGCGCGCGGGCTGGAGCCGCCGCCCACACTGCCCGCGCCGCTGGACCGGATTCTCGCGCCGACGCACGGCGTGATCCTCTTCCAGGAGCAGGTGCTGCGCATCCTCGCGCTCGTGTGCGGCCTGGACTGGCCCGAGGCGGAGCGGGTGCGCAAGCGGCTCGCGAACAGCGAGGACGGGGCGGAGGAGGCCGAGCTGCGCGAGTTGTTCGTGGAGGCCGCGCGGCGGCACTCCGGCTGGTCCGAGGAGGACGCCCGCGCCTGCTTCGCCGCCTGCGCCGTCTTCAAGGGCTACGGCTTCGCGGAGAGCCACGCGTGGGCGTTCGCGCAGCACACCTACGCGAGCGCGTGGGTGCGCCACCACCACCCGGCGGCGTACTGGGCGGCGGTCCTGACGGAACACCCGGGCATGTGGCCCGCCCACACCCTCGCGAGCGAGGCGCGGCGCTTCGGGGTGCGGCTGCTGCCCGTGGACGTGAACCGTAGCGGCGTGCGGCACCACGCGGAGTCCCGCCACGCGATCCGGCTGCCGCTCACGGGCGTGGACGGCGTCAGCGAGGACGCGGCGCGCGAGGTGGTGATGGAGCGCCACGCTCGCGGGCGCTTCACCGACCTGGACGACTTCCATGCCCGCGTGCGGCTGGACCGCGACGCCCTGGAGAAGCTCGCGCTCGCCGGGGCCCTCGACGCGCTGCACGAGCCCGGCGGGGACGCGCGCGCGGC
>NZ_KI912672.1:100347-100616 GCF_000519345.1 Deinococcus pimensis DSM 21231 | reverse complement strand
CGTGGCGCGCGTGGCCCGCTTGGTGGGAGGGGTGCTACCCGCGCGACTACTTCCTCGTCGTCACGCTCGGCCTGACCGTGGAGGTCTACCGGGAGGACCGCCGCGCACGCCTGCCCGGCTTCGAGGCCGAGGAGGGCGAGGCGTGGGTGCTCGCCCGCGTCCTCGACTGAGTCCGGGGGCCGCGCCGTGAGCCAGCCGCTGCGCAGGACCGGCCCCCTCACCCTCACCGCCCGTGCCGGGCAGGGCGTCCGCCCTCGCCTCACGGCCCT
>NZ_KI912672.1:92876-100247 GCF_000519345.1 Deinococcus pimensis DSM 21231 | reverse complement strand
CGGCCCTGCGGCGGGCCGCCCCCTCCGCCCGGCCCGCCGTGCGCGCCCTCACCCTCGCGATCCTGATGTACACGCTCGGCGAGACTGCCTGGGCGGCGCTGGAGCTGCGCGGAGGCTCGCCCTTCCCGTCCGTCGCGGACGCCTTCTACGTCGCGTACTACGTCCCGCTCGCGGTGGGTCTGCTGCGTCTCGCCCGCGCCCGCATGCGGCCCCTGGAGACCGCCCGCATCCTGCTCGACGGTGTCATCGTCACCGCCGTGATCGGGCTCGCCGTGTGGAACACCCTGCTCGCCGCCATCCTGCGCGACCCCGCCCTCACCCTCGCCGAGCGGACCATCAGCGTCGCGTACCCCCTCATGGACGTGGGCCTGCTCGGGGTGCTCGTCCTCGTCGCCCTGTCCGGGCAGCGCGCGCGGGCGCACACCGTGCTGATCGCGGTGGGTCTCGCGCTCTCGGTCAGTGCGGACTTCGGGTACGTCGCGAGCGAGGCGGGCGGCACCTACGCGGGTGGCGACTGGCTCGACGCGGTCTGGGCCTGGGCGATGGTGCTCCTCGCGCTCGGCACGTGGACCGCGCGACACCACGCGCCCGACGCGTCCGTCGACACGCACGAGCCCGACGTGTCCGCGCGTGTCGCGTCGCTCCTGCCGCTCGCGGCGGTCGTGGCGGTCCTCGGGATGCTGGTGTGGCGCTCGCGCTGGGACTCCGCGCACCTCGTCGTCCTGGCCGTCGCGGCGGTCGTGTGCATCCGGCACGTCGTCGCGCAGACCGATCATCACCGCATGGCGCGCGCGCTGCGCCGCACCTCCGGCGAACTGCGGGCGGCGCAGGTCGTGCTCTCGTACCGCGCGAACCACGACGCCCTCACGGGCCTGCGCAACCGCGCGTCCCTCCACGAGGCGTTGCGTGACGCCCTCACGGAGGCGCGCGTGTCGGGCCGCGCGCTGGCGGTGCTGTTCGTCGACCTCGACCGCATGAAGCAGATCAACGACTCCCACGGGCACCCCACGGGCGACGCGGTGCTGCGGGAGATGTCGAACCGCTTTCACGCCGTGACCGGTCCGGACGACGTGGTGGGCCGCGTCGGCGGCGACGAGTTCGTGGTGCTCGCGACGGGCCTGACGGGCGACACGGACGCGGCCGCGGGCGACCTCGCCGAACGGCTCATCGGCAGCGTCGGCGCGCCCGTCGTGCACGCGGGCCACACCTTCTACCTCACCGCGAGCGTCGGCGTCGCCCTCGGCCCGCGTGACGGCGACACGCCCGAGGCGCTCGTGCAGGCCGCCGACCTCGCCATGTATCAGGCCAAGCGGGGCGGGCGCAACCAGTGGCGACCCTACGACGAGCGCACCCGGCAGGCCGCGCTGCGTGAGGCGGAGCTGGAGCTCGCGCTGCGCGAGGCCCTGGAGGGAGGCACGCTCGACCTGCACTACCAGCCGCTGTGGGATCTGCGCGACGGGCGCGTCGTGGGCTTCGAGGCGTTGCTGCGCTGGCAGCTTCCCGCGCACGGGGAGGTCGCGCCGACCGACGTGATCCCCCTCGCGGAGGAACGCAACCTGATCGTCCCGCTCGGCGAGCACGTCCTGCGGCGAGCGCTCGGGAGCGTGAGGCGCTGGCGTGAGCACACGGCCGACCTGTACGTCACCGTGAACGTCTCGGCGCTGCACTTCGCGCGGCACGACTTCGTGGGCACGGTCGGAGCCGCCCTGCGGCGTCACGCGCTGCCCGGCGCGGCGCTCGTGCTCGAACTCACCGAGAGCGCGCTGCTGCACGACCTCGACGACTCCGTCGAGAAGCTCGGCAGGCTCGCCGCGCTCGGCGTGCGCGTCGCCCTCGACGACTTCGGCACGGGCTACTCCAGCCTCAGTCACCTGCGGCAGCTGCCCGTGCAGATGGTGAAGATCGATCGGTCCTTCGTGGGCGCCATGCGGCACGACGGGGACGTGTTCGTCCGCGCGATCACGATGATGACGCACGGGCTCGGCCTGACCGTCGTCGCCGAGGGGCTGGAGGAGGACTGGCAGCGCGAACGCGTCGCCGCGCTCGGCGGGGACGTCGGGCAGGGCTACGGTCTCGGACGGCCCATGCCCGAAGCGGAGGTGGACGCCCTGCTCCGGGGGCAGGGCGCGACGACGGACGACGGGGGTCCCGTCCCCGCCTGAGGGGGGGCGTATGCTGACGCCACGAACGGCGCGGTGGGTTCCCGCGCCGGGAGGAGGCAGCCGTGAACTACCGTTACCTGGGCCGCACCGGCGTCGCCGTGAGCGAACTGTGCCTCGGCGCGATGACCTTCGGCCGCGAGACGTCCGAGGAGGACAGCCTGCGCGTCCTCGACGCGTTCGAGGACGCGGGCGGGAACTTCGTCGACACCGCCAACGTGTACGCGGGCGGCGAGTCCGAACGCATCCTGGGCCGCTGGCTGCGCTCGCGCCGCCGGGAGGACGTCGTGGTCGCCACGAAGGTCCGCTGGGGCACGGGGAGCGGACCGAACGACGCCGGGCTCTCGCGCGGGCACGTCCTGCGTGAGGTCGAGGCGAGCCTCACGCGGCTCGGGACGGAGTACGTGGACCTCTACCAGGTGCACGGCTGGGACCCGGCGACGCCCCTGGAGGACACGCTCGGCACGCTCGACGGGCTGGTCCGTGACGGGCTGGTCCGCGCGATCGGCGTGAGCAACTTCAGCGGCTGGCAGCTCCAGAAGGCCCTCGACCTGTCGCGCGCGGGCGGGCTGGCGTCCTTCGTGAGCCTGCAGCCGCAGTACAACCTGCTGACGCGCAGCACGGAGTGGGAGCTGATGGAGGTCTGCCGCGCCGAGGGGCTGGCGGTGCTGCCGTGGAGTCCTCTCAAGGGAGGCTGGCTCACGGGCAAGTACACCCGCGACATGGCCGCGCCGCCCGAGGGCACGCGGGTGGACGCGGCGGAACGAAACGGCTGGAGCGAGTCGTGGACGAACCTCAACGACGACCGCACGTGGCGCGTCGTGGAGACGCTCGTGGACGTCGCGCGGGAACTGGACCGCACGCCCGCGCAGGTGGCGCTCCGCTGGCTGATGGAGCGCGAGGGCGTCACGGCGCCCATCGTGGGGGTCCGCACCCTCGACCACCTGAGCGGTCATCTCGGCGCGCTGGGCTGGCGGCTGCCTCCGGAGGCGGCGGAGCGGCTGACCCGCGTGAGCGAGCCGCCCCTGCCCTACCCGTACGACTTCGTGCGGATGGGCGTGGAGTCCCGGCGGCTGGAGGAGTGACTCAGGGGGTCACGATCACCTTGCCCGTCACGCGGCGCTCCAGGAGGGCCGTGAGGGCGGCGGGCGTGTCCGCGAGGGCGTAGCGGGCGCTCACGAGGGGCCGCACGGTCCCGTCCGCGACCCAGCCCGCCAGGCGCGTGAGGTTGCGGGCGTTCGCGGCCGGGTCACGCCGCGCGAACTCGCCCCAGAAGACGCCGACGAGGGACGCGCCCTTGAGGAGGGGCAGGTTGAGCGGCAGCGCGGGAATGTCGCCGCCCGCGAAGCCCACGACGAGGTACCGTCCGCCCCAGCCGATGGAGCGGAAGGCGGGCTCCGCGAGGCTCCCGCCGACGGGATCGAAGATCACGTCCGGACCGCGTCCTCCCGTGAGGGCCTTCACGCGCTCCCTCAGGTCCTCGCGGGCGTAGTCGATCGTGTCGTGCGCGCCGTGCGCGCGGGTCACGTCCAGCTTCTCGGGCGTGCTGGCCGCCGCGACGACGCGCGCGCCGAGCGCCCGTCCGATCATGACGGCCGCGAGCCCGACCCCGGCGACCGCGCCAAGCACAACGAGCGTCTCGTACTCTCGTACGGTCGCGCGGTCCACCATGGCGTGCATAACCTTGCCGAACGCCAGCTTGAGGCCCGCCTCTACGTCGAGATCAACGCCCTCCGGCAAGGACATCACCTTGGAGGCGGGCTCGAAGACCTTCTCGGCCAAAGTGCACCGTGCCCGTAAAGGACGCGACGCGCTACATCAACATCACGTGCCGCACGTCCGCCCCGACGGCGCTCACGACGCCCGCCGCCTCCGCGCCCGGCGTGAACGGCGTGGGGGGCCGCACCTGATAGCGGCCCTGCACCATGAGGGCGTCGGGGTAGTTCACGCCCGCCGCGTGGACGTCCACGACGACCTCGCCCTCGCCGGGCGTGGGGTCGGGCAGGTCGCGCAGGACGAGGGCGTCGGGCGGGCCGAACGATTCGCAGACGATGGCCTTCACGGGTGACCTCCGGACGGCGTCTCCCGAGGAGAGCGCCGGGTGAACTGAAGCGGGACGTGGTGCGCGGCCAGTATACTCGCGCGCCACGTCCCGCTTCAGGGCGGGTCACTCCACCAGCAGGGGAATCACGACGGGCGAGCGCCCGGTCGTCTGCCGCACGAACTGCCGCACGGCGCGGTGCTGCTCGGAGATGACGTCCTCCAGGTCACGCTTGTCGCGCATGCCGCTGGTGACCACGTCGAGCGCCACCTGACGGATGGAGTGCTCCAGTTCCCGGTTGAACTTCACGAAGCCGCGCGAGACGAACTCCACGTGCGGGGTGGGGTGCAGCACGGTCGTGAGGAGCACGAGGCCGTCGCTGCTCATCGCGACGCGGTCGTGCAGGACGTCGTCGCTGATGTCGCCGATGCCGAGCCCGTCGACGTACACGGCGCCCGCCGTGACCGTCCCGACGACCTCGAAGGTGTCGGGTGCGACGCGCACCACGTCGCCGTTCTTCGCGACGACCGTGCGCTTGGGCGGGCGGGGCATGGCGTGCGCCATGCGCGCGTGGTTGATCTGATGGCGGGGCTCGCCGTGCCAGGGCAGGAAGTACCTCGGCTGCGCGAGGTTGAAGACGGCCTCGAGCTCGTCGCGGAACCCGTGCCCGGAGGCGTGCACGCCGTACGTGGGCGGGTAGTACACGTCCGCGCCGATCTGGTAGAGGCGGTTGATGACGGTGTTCACGGCCTCCTCGTTGCCGGGGATCGGGCTCGACGACAGGATCACCGTGTCCGTGTTGTTCAGGGAGATCTTGGCGTGATTGCCGAAGGCGAGGCGGGAGAGGACGCTCATCGGCTGGCCCTGCGAGCCGGTGCAGATGAACAGCACCTGCTGGTCCTGCAGGTCGCCGAGCTCGTCGGTGGTGAGCAGGGGGTCCTTCAGGTCGAGGTAGCCGAGGTCCTGCGCGACCTGGGCGTACTTGACCATGCTGCGGCCCTCGAGGATGACGCGGCGGCCGTACTTCTCGGCGATGGCGATGACGTTCTGGATGCGGTGGATGTGCGACGCGAAGGTCGTCAGGAAGACACGTCCGCGCGCCGCGGCCACGATCTTCTCGATCTCGGCGGCGACGTCGGCCTCGCTGGGGCTCTGCCCGGCCCGCTCGGCGCTGGTGGAGTCGCTGATGAGCAGCAGGACGCCGTCGGCGCCGGCCTGGGCGATCTTGGCGAGGTGGCTGGTCTTGCCGTCGGTGGGGTGCTGGTCGAGCTTGAAGTCGCCGGTGTGCACGACCTTGCCGACGGGCGTGTGCAGCACGTACCCGCTGTTGTCCGGAATCGAGTGCGTCATCCGGAAGCGGTCGACGGTGAAGTGACGCCCCAGCCGGACGGTCGCGTCGGGGTCGGCCTCGCGCAGATCCACCTCGTGTTCGCGGATGCCGAACTCCTTGAGCTTCTCCTTCACGAGGCCGAGGGTGAGGCGCGCGCCGTAGATGGGAAACTTCGGGAGGCGCGGGAGGATGTACGGCAGACCGCCGATGTGGTCCTCGTGGCCGTGCGTGAGGACCATGCCCTTGATGAGGTGCGCGTTCTCCTGCAGGTAGTCGATGCGGGGCAGGACGAGGTCGATGCCGGGCATGTGGGCTTCGGGGAAGGCGAGGCCGCCGTCCACGATGACGATCTCGTCCTCGTAGCGGTAGACGAGCATGTTCTTGCCGATCTCGCCCATCCCGCCGAGCGGGATGACGTCCAGATGGCCGCCGTTGGCGGGGGTCGTGTTCATGTTCTCCTTGAGGCCGGAGCGCGCGGGGCGCTCACGGCGGGTGGTGCTGGCTGCCCGAGGGCGCGGTTTCGTCACGCTAGCACGAGCGGGCGCGCGTCGTCTCCACCTTCGACCGCATTCGGGCCGTGCGCGCGCCCGCCGGAGGTCGTAGTCTGTCCTCGTGAAAGGCAACGAACGGCAGGACCACCGGGGCGTGACCTGCCACGTCATCGAGCTTCAGGACGTCGAGCCGCGCGACTACCGCATGATCGGCCTGGCGCGGGCGTGGCTGTACGGGCTCTACGAGCGCCTGCCGGACCTCGGGGCGCACGCGAGCCAGCTGCTGGTCGTGATGCAGCCCGTGGAGGGCGGCTTCACGCGCGGGCACCCGACGACGCTGCTGCACGTGCCGCACCTCGTGCCGGAGTCGGCGGCGCGGGCGCTCGCGGAGACGCTGAGCCGTCACTTCGGCGCGGCCACCCTGTACGCGCACGTGGAGGGCGGCGCGGACGGCCGTCCCGTTCCTGATCAGGCACGGGACGCGACGGCGGTCTTCGCTCAGGGGACGGACATCACGGACATCCTCGACGGGTAACGCCTCAGCGGACGCCGAGCAGGGCGCGCGTGATCCGCAGGGCCACGTCGGCGGTCTCGGTCACGAGTTTCGGGTCGACGAGGCGGTCACCGGGCGCGTGGTAGTTCGCGTCGAGCCCGCGGAAGAGCAGCGCGGCGGGCACGCCCGCCTCCTGGAAGGTGCCGTGGTCGCTGAGCCCGTCGTCGTCGAAGGTCCCGAGGGTCGGCACGGCCCGCCGCGCTGCGCGTACGAGGGACGCGCTGCCGCCCACCGCGAGGGGTTCGGCGGCCACGCCGACCATGTCGAGGCTGAGCATGCCGCGCAGGCCGCGCGTGACGTCCGGGTGCGCCCGCACCCAGGCGCGTGAGCCCTGGAAGCGGTCCTCCTCGCCGTCGAACAGCACGAACGCGGCGCGCCCGGCGAGGGGCGTGCCGCGCAGCATCCGGGCGACTTCGAGCACCGCCGCGACGCCCGAGCCGTTGTCGTTGAGGCCGGGCGAGCCGATGAAGCTGTCGTGGTGCGCCCCGAAGAGCATCTCGGGACGCGCGCCGGGGGAGAGCGCGACGACGTTCGCGCCGCGCACGACCTCGCGCTTCAGCGAGAGGGTCAGGGTGGCGGTCCGAGCGGCGCGCAGACGGGCGCGGTCCTCGGGGCCGACGCTCACGACGGGGAGGCCGAGGTCCTCCAGGACCGCGCCCCGGTAGGGGCCGGGGGCATTGTTGACGATCACGACGGCGACCGCCCCGGCGGCGCGGGCGTTCGCGGCCTTCTGTCGGAAGAGCATCCCGCCGCGCGCGATCACGGCGATGCGTCCGCGCACGTTCGCGCGGCGCATC
>NZ_KI912672.1:91914-92776 GCF_000519345.1 Deinococcus pimensis DSM 21231 | reverse complement strand
TGATGCTCGCGCGCGTGGAGCCGGGCGGCCGGGTGGTGCGGATGATGAGCCTGCCGCGCGACACCCGCGTCTCCCTGCCCTCGCGGGGGTGGCGCAAGCTCAACGCGGCCCTCCCGATGCTCGGCGCGGACGGCCTCGTGCGCGCCGTGACGGACCTGACGGGCGTGCGGGTGGACGGCTACGTGCTGATCAATCTCGCGGGCGTGCGGGCCCTGACGGACGCGGTGGGCGGCGTGAGCCTGTACCTGCCGCGCGCGCTGGACTACGACGACTTCGCGGGGAAGCTGCACGTGCACCTGCGCCCCGGCGTGCGGCGCCTCGATGGCGCTCAGGCGGAGGGCTTCGTGCGCTTCCGTCACGACGCGCTCGGGGACGTGGGGCGCACGCAGCGGCATCAGGCGTACGTTCGTGCGGTGGCGCGGCGGTTGCTGTCTCCGGCGGGCTTGACCTACCTTCCGGCGGTGTCGCGGGTCGTGACGAGTTCCGTACGGACGAACCTGACGGCCTCCCAGGTGGGCGCCCTGCTGGGCGCGATGACGCGCGCGCCGCGCGTGGAGACGCTGCTGCTGCCGGGCCGCTTCCTGACGTCGGGCGGGGTGAGCTACTGGGAGATGGACAGGCTCGCCGCGCGTGGGCCCCTGCGGGCGATGGGGAGCGTCCGCGTGACCGCCCCGCCCGATCCGCGCACCCTCCGGGTGGCGGTGGTGAGCCTCGGCGCGTCCGCCGCGGACCTCGTGTCCACGCGGGAGAAACTGCGGCGCGCGGGCTTCTCCCGGGTGTTCGAGAGCCGTCGGGGCGTCCCGGCGGGCCGATCGAGCGCGGTGCTCGTCAACGGGGACGCGGGCGCGGCGGAGGCGGTGCG
>NZ_KI912672.1:91450-91814 GCF_000519345.1 Deinococcus pimensis DSM 21231 | reverse complement strand
GATTCCCAGGAGGGCGGCGAGGTCCTCGGCGGGCCCCGCGTGGGCGGCCCCGAGGGCCGCGAGGAGGAGGGTCAGTCGGAGGGAGCGCATCCCCTTCAGCAAACCACGCCCGGCCCCGTGCGACACTGGACCATGGATCCCAGGGTGGGGGGCGCCGCCGGTCCGGCGGTTCCGTGACGGTGGTCGTTCGCGCGCTGCTCGGTCTTCTCGTGGGCCTCTCGTCGCTCGCGGCGCCCGTGCCGACCGGGAAGTCGCCACACGCGTCGCCGGGGAAGCCCCCGGCCGTGCGGATGGGGCGCGTCACCGCCGTCCCGAGGGTGCCGGACCGCGCCCTAACGGTGCTCGTGGCGGGCGTGACGCCCGT
>NZ_KI912672.1:51146-91350 GCF_000519345.1 Deinococcus pimensis DSM 21231 | reverse complement strand
CGCCGCGCGCTGGGGTTCCCGAGCGCGCGTGTGTCGGGCGAGGGCTCCATCGACGCGGACGTGACGGTGTGGGTGGGGCCGCGCGGGCGCGGCGGCCTGTGAGCAGGACGAAGCGGGAGTCCCTGTGGGGGCTCCCGCTTCGTGAGTCGGTGTTCAGAGCTCTTCGAGTTCGAAGGTGTGGGGGACGGTCTGGCGGTGGCGGCCCTTGAGGTACATCGCCTCGATGGCCTGACGTCCGAAGACGCGTCCGAGGCGGGTGATGCTGAGCTCGCGCGTGACGGTGCGGAAGGCGATGCGGACTCGGTCCATGCTGCCGGGGACCCACGTGACGTGGGCGTGCTGTTCGCTGATAGCGGTCATGCGGTTGACTCCTGTTCGAGACGGGTGGTGGGGTGTCAGGGAGGGAGTCACTGACCACGACGCGTTGGTGTCGCGGCGGCAGGGGCTGTCTCGTGACCTCCTGCTCGATCTCCACCAGAATGACAGAGAATTCACAAGCTTGATGAAGCAGACCTTCGCGCGACGTTGAGAATGTGTAAAGGTCGCCTCACGAGGCACGACCAGGAGCTCATCGACGAGGACCGGACGCCGGTCCATGACCCTTCAGAGCGGGCGCACCGCGCCGCTTCGTCGACGTCTACCTCGGGGCGGGCATGGGCACGGGCACGTTCGGGCGCTCGCCGCCACGCCCGAGAACGTGATCGCCGCGCTGGTCCAGGTCCTCGCGCGGTTCCTGCTTCGTCACGCCGCTCGCGCCGGGTGTACTGTACCCGCTCCCGAGGTGCTCCAGGAAACGCTCGCCGAGTCGTCGCTCATGAGCAGGACTTCAGGATCCGTTGGGTGTGGATGAAGCGTTTTCTGATCCTGCGCCCCGGTGAGCAGGCTACCGTGACGAACGGTATGGATCCGGCGACGAGTCTGCAACTGCACACCCTGTACCGCACGCTCGACGCCGCGTTGCGCTCCCTCGACGCCCCCCACCTGGACGTTCCGGGCTTTCACGAGGCCCTGCGCGTCATCGAGGAGGTGGACGCCGGGATCGGGCAGAGCCTGCGCGAGCACGGGCCCTCGGGGAGCGCGCTGCACGCGGACCTCGCCGCGTTCGAGGAACGGCTCGTCCGGCTGATGGCGAGGCTCCAGACGCCCGTGGAGCCCGGCACGCGCGTGCAGGCGGAGCTGAGGCCGCGCTGAGTCCGCGGACCGGGCCCCCCGATCCGTCACCGTCCTGCCCCCATGTCCAAGAGAACCATGCCGGGAGTCGTCACCGCCACGAGTTCCAGCCCCGTCCACGCCTTTTCCAAGGAGACCCGGCCCTCGGTGACGCTCGTCGCGGGGCACGGGGTTCTCGGGGACGCGCACGCCGGGGCGACCGTCCGGCACCGCTCGCGCGTCGCCGTGGACCCGGACCAGCCCAACCTGCGTCAGGTGCACCTCGTGCACGCCGAGCTTCACGACGAGCTCCGCACGCGGGGATTCGATGTCCCTCCGGGCGCGATGGGCGAGAACGTCACGACGCGCGGCGTGCCGCTCCTGACCCTGCCGCGCGGGACGCGGCTGCGGCTCGGCGAGGACGCCGTCGTGGAACTCACGGGACTGCGCAATCCCTGCGCACAGCTCGACGGCCTGCTGCCGGGCCTGATGGCCGCCGTCCTGGACCGGGATTCCCAGGGACGCCTCGTCCGCAAGGCGGGCGTGATGAGCGTGGTGGTCGTGGGCGGCGTGGTGAGGGCGGGTGACGAGGTAACCGTCGAGCTTCCGGACGGCCCGCACGAGCCGCTCGACCGCGTCTGACCGATCGTGTGTCGGCAACCATTGAACTTCGTAGTGAGCGACACGATGAAAGCGACACTCAGACGCTGAGCGTTCCTTTACAAATTGTAGTAGTACCAATCGCCATCGTAGTGGGGTCGGGCAGGACCAACCGCCATCGTAGTCAGAACAACGCTAATGTTTCCTTTTGCTGAAGTGCATGGCCTTCTCCTTCACAAGGCAGAACCCTGCGACGATGTGATCATTAGTATATTAAGACTTCCTAAAACCTTGTATGGGCTCCGTTTTGTCGTGTTTGTACCCCCAAGGCTCTGCCTTGACTAGACAACACACTGCTCAACACGCACGATGGGCCTTGAGGACCCAAGCAGGACGAAACTCGGTTGAAACCTCTTATGACGACGAAGCAGCCAACTCATCACCGCAGCGCGCGTTCCCATACGGGCATCGTGGCGCTCACGCGACTTGGCTGGCGCGTCCGCATCAGAGGCATCATCCAGGAAGCCTGCCCGAACCTCCTCGACGACCATCACAACATCCACGTCGAGCAGACCAGCTCCACTCGGTACGATGGCGCCGAACAGCATCGCACGTACGCCCCTCTCTTCACCGTCACGCCCCTTGTGCCGGAAGCCAGTTCAAAGACTGGCGTGATCGTTCCCCTGCATCTCAGCGTTCCCAAGGAGACACTGAGATCCTTTCCTGCTCAGCTCGGCCCTGAGCAGGACACGGCCCGGCGAGCCCGCACAACCTACCTCGCTCAGGCCCACATGCCGCTCCGGTTCGTTGTCGAAGATGACGTCTTCAGCGGGAGACTCGCCCACGCGCTTGCCCACGGCACGCACTTCGACACCGAACTTGACCCGACCAGCAGTGACGCGGTCCTCCGCGTCCTCAAGGCGGGGCCCGCGACGATACAGGACGTCGTCGTTCAGGCGCGCGCTTGGCTCACCAAGCCAACAAAAAGGTGCCGCAACGGGCACTGGCGAGGATCGTTTCCTCAGCCGGACGGCACCTGGGATCCGACGCAAAGAACTCCAAGTCGGCACGACTCAACGCCTCTCGCGTCATCACGCGCCACATCGCGCCATCATGATCGAGCACGGCTGAGCCCCCCGAACCCAGTTCCTGATGCGTCGTTCGCCGACCACCGTCCCCACCACAAACGAGGACGGCTCCGAGGCGAGGCCCATCATGGCGACCCCACCCGACGATCATCACCACACTCCTGAGGTCATCCACACATCTGACGACCCCGGACGCCTGATCAACGACGCCCTTGCGCACGGCGCCGAGGTTCACATCGTCATCCATCCCGCCGCGACCACGAGCGGTGCGAAGGCCGAGGACAAGCCCGACCCGCGCGCTGAGCTCTCCACGGGGCAGAAGGTCGCGCTGACCAACGCGTTCCTCAAAACTGGGCAGGGCGAGCGGACAGTCAAGCTCTACCGCCTCTACCCGGACCCCAGCGTGCCCCTCACCAGGGCGCGCGTCGCCGAGCTCCTCGAGCGGACAGGCTACACCTCCCCGGACAGCCTGTTCCGCTTCCGACGCGCCCTCAAGACCGCCGGTGCTCCGACCTGCACCTTCCAGGACGTCGTGCCGTACCTGTACCATCCGGGCCGACACCCCGGCCGTCAGCTCTCCGACACCGCGCACCGCCTGATCGAGCGGCTGCTTGACGAGCGCTACTTCGTCCCGCCCGGTAGCCGCAAGAGCTCCTACCGCTGCAAGGACGTCGCCGACCTCGTCAAGTGCGTCCGTGAGGAGTGCCAAAAGCGAGGCCTCCTCAAGCCTTGGCCGAGTCGCAATGCCGTCGCCGCCCGCGTTCAGGCCCGCTACGACGCCAACCCCGTCCGCGCCACCGAACTGCGCGACGGCCGCGGCGCCGCCGACCACCTCGCCGCCCGACAGGGCCGCCTCCCCCTCACGCACTTCGGTGAGGTCATCGCCCTCGACGCCACACCCGTCGACCTGTTCGTCCACCTCGACGGCTCCGTCGAACTCCGCAAGGTCAAACACAGCCGCGGCAAGGCGCAGCGGCCCGCAGACAGCGCGATCCGCGCGCACCTTCTGCAGATCAGCGAGCAGATCAGCGGCCTCGTCCTGTACGCCGCTGTGTGCAAGGGCGCCGTGGCGCAGCACAACGCCCTCGATGCCCTCCAGCACGTCATGCTCAACGCCTTCGATCGGCTCGCCGAGCTCGGCGCACGCAACCTCCCCCCGAGGTGCGGCATCCCGCACCTCGTTCGCTACGACCGCGGCAGCGAGTTCTTCAACAAGGCCATGGAGCGCGCCGCCCGGGAGCTTGGCTTCACCCTCCTGCCCCGCGCGAAGTGGTCCCGCCATCACGGCGGCCTCGAGGAACGCCACCTCGGCCTCGTCAACCACCAGACGCACAACCTGCGCGGCACGACCTTCTCCAGCGTCGCCGAGCGCGGCAGCTACAACGCGCAGAAGGCCGCGACGCTGCTGCTCGACGAGCTCACTCGCTTCCTCGTGCAGGTGGCCTGCGACCAGCACAACATGGACTCGCATCCCTTCTACGTCGGCGAGCGCCGCATCGACGTCGCGCTCCGCCTCATTGAGGAGGGCAAGGTCATGTTCCGCGAGCCCGATGCCGTCCAGCGCGCCTTCCTCAAGGAGCAGATGTACCCCTTCCGTGCGGCGACCTGTCAGCGCGACGGCATCTACTTCGAGGGGCTCGTCTACACCTCGCCGGACCTGGACCGCTGGATCGAGCGGCGCACCAAAGTCCTTGTCCTCAGCGACCCCGAGGACATCCGCACCGTCAGGGTCCTTCACGAGGAGACCGGCGAGGTCGTCGTCGCCGGGACGCGCCTGCCGCTCAACCTCGACGGCCCGGTCAGTCGGCGCGAGTTCAAGGACTACATGGCCGCGGCGCGCGAGCGCTGCCAGGATATTCGGGACTCGCGGCCCACCGGCTATGAGCTTGTCTGCAGGATCGCCGACGACCGCGAGCGCGCCCGCCACGCCGCGCCACGGAAGCGTCACGGCGGCCGCAGCTTGAAGGAGCAGCGACCGGCCAAGCCCGCCGAGGCGAGCGTCACCATCAAGGCCACCCCCGTTGACAAGCGTCACGCCCCGCCCAAGGGCGAGAATTAAGGAGCGCTCGTGCAGACCAGCAAGCCCACCAAGCCCGCACGACCGCCCGCCGCTGCGCGCGCCCCGAAGCGACGTGAGCAGAACGACATCATCAGGGACCGCGAGGCCAACTGGTGGAACCTCAAGAGCCGTAAGAAGGTCGTCACCCTCTTCCAGAGCCTGGTGAAGACTCCAGACCGTCACCGTCGCCGCGCGCCCGCTCTCATCGCAGGACCCAACGAGGGCAAGACCCGCCTCGTCCGCTTCCTGCGCGACGAGTTCAAGGTCGAGCGCGTCAACGGCTCGCTTGTGGTGAAGATCGTCTACGTGAACATGGCCGACGTCGACAACGTGGCGCAGCTGATGGAGGAGCTCCTCCGCGCGCTCGGCGACGTCGACCCCACGGCCGGTAACGCCAAGCAGCGCTACGGGCGCTTCAGGGAGCTCGCGAGGATGGCGCAGCTCGCCGTCATCTTCCTCGACGAGTTCCACGACAGCGTCGACGCCACCGGCAAGGGCAAGCCATTCCTGCGCGCCATCAAGAAGATGATGAACGACGAGGACGCGAAGTTCGTCGTCATCCCGATGGGCATCCCGGAGCTCGCGGGCATTCTACGCAGGGACAAGCAGCTCGCCACGCGCTTCTCCACCGTCACTGGCCGCCTGCCCCGTCTGAAGGACCTTGGCGAGGTCAAGACCATCATGCAGGACCTCGTAGGTCCAGGGCACCCGGAAGTCGAGGACGAGTGCGTCCTCTATGCCGCCGCGCAGACCAAGGGCGTGCTCGGGCACCTGCTGGACCTCGTGGAGAGTGCGCTGGTGATCGGCAACGACCGCCTGACGCTCAAGAACCTCAAGGAGGCACGGAACGAGCTCCGCGACGTCCTCGACGACCTCGACGAGTCTTAGGAGGCCACGAGCGGGACGGGAACGCGTGCGAGGCGGTGAGCCGTGCTCGTGACGGTGAAGCCACTGCACGACGAGCTGCTCTCGTCGTGGACCTGCCGGCTGGCGATCGCGAACATCGTGCAGCCCGCCCGCCTCACCCGCGCCTTGGGCGCCCCGAGCTTCTGGCGCGGCGATCCGGACCGCGACGCGTCCGACGAGGACCTCTTCAGGCTCGCCCGAGCGGCTGAGATGGACCTGGCTGAACTCGGCGCGCTCCGCCTCTCTGCGCTCCTCTCGCTGCTCGGTGGGGACGCTGCGACCCAGGGGCCCGTGCCGCTGCTCGTCCCGCCGCGCGCGCAGTATTGGCGCGCGGGGTCGGCGGGGCACCCGGCCTGCCCGGCCTGTCTGCGCGAGCAGGGCGTCTTCCGCCGGACGTGGCGGCTCGTCACAACCGTAGCGTGTGACACGCATCATGTGACCCTCGTGGAAAACTGCGGCCGCTGCGGCGCGCCCGTCTGTGTCACCCGCGCGCACGCCAGCCGCACCTTCCCGCGGCCCTGGCGGCCCGAGGCCTGCTGGCGTTGCGGCGACAGCCTCCCGGCCGCGCCCGACCCGCCCGTGGAGACGCTCGCGTCCGCGCTCGCGGTGCAGTGGCTCGTCGCGGAGGCTGCCACGACGGGGCGGGTGAACCTGCAGGGCTTGACCCTCTCGGGCGCGGAGCTCGCGGGAATCGTGCGGACACTGCTGCATCAGTTGCTCGGTCCCGTCGGGCACCTGCGCATCCTTGACGACGAGCGGGCCGCGCTCGGGCTGCCAAGCGCAAGTCGCCTCAGGTCCGTCAGCACCCGCTCCGCGAGACGGCTCGAGGCGGTCGCCCTTGCGGGCCGCCTACTGCGCGGCGGCCTGCCCGGACTGCTTGAAACCTTCGGCGCCCTCGGTCTGACTGCCATGGACCTCCTTCCACCCGGTGCGCCTGCGCCCAGCTGGTTCGCGGACCTGGGGTACGACCAGCTGGGTCGCCAGCCTCGCGTCCGGCGCCTCACGTTCCTCCCCAGCGATTTCGAGGGGCTCACGGACGCGCAGTGGGCGCGCGCTGACCCCCTGCTGCCGCCCGCGCCGATCAAGCGAGGAGGACAGCAGCGGCTCTCGCGCCGTCGGGTGCTCGACACCTTCCTCGCACGGCCCGTGCTCGGCTCCGGACGCGGTACCTGGCTCGCCACGTGCCATCCGCACCTGCACCGGTGGGCTGAGGGCGGGCACCTCGACCAGGCCCTCGACGCGCTCCTCGCGGGTCTCCGTGAAGATGCGGGCCTTAATCTCGACGACACGGGCGTCCTCGCCACTCAGGTGGCGTCCGCGCCAACGTGGGCCACGAGTACGCTCGGCGCGCTGCTCGCCCCGGACCTCCTCGCCGACCTCAAGAGGTGGGACAGCGCGCTCCACACGCCGCTCTGGACGCTCGCGGGCCGTCTCGCTCTGGAGACCCGCCAGTTACATCTTCCGTCATCTGGCTGAACACGTTCGAGAACGCCTTGATCAACGGAAGCCAACCTTGGCAGCGCAAGAGGCGGTTCCAACGCGCGTCAGCGGGTACGCTGCCCGGCAGATGCGCCCACTTCTTTGCAAGGTCATCATAGGCCCATGCGCACAAGTGGCGGGCCCGAACGATGGTCGCCTGGAGGGGCGACCATCATGGCCTATCACAGCTGGATCCGGCAACATCACGCTCGTCTGGCCGTGCGGCGACGTGTTCGCATCGGTCATTGGTACCTCGTGGCTGGAACGCGGAACGCGCGTCTCAACCTTGGGCTCCTGAGCGGTCGCGCGACTCTAACCTGGGCGCAGGCCGCAGTACGAGCCAAGGAGGAGTCCCGTGTGCTCAAGCGGACGCTTGAGCGCAGCGTTCATCACGGCATCGGCCGTCATGGTCGGCGCTACCGACGGCGTTGGCGTCACGTCGGCCGTGAACTCAACCGTCTGTACCTGCTCGGTGACTTCGAGCGCGCAGACGAGATGGACCCACAACCAAGACGTCTTGGAATTCTGTGGGACGTATGGTGATCCGCGCCGCGCAATGCTGGTCGCGTACCGTGAGCCAATCCGCTCTGACTTCTATCTACCAGCTGCGAGGATTCTGGCGCGATGCTCAGCCGCGTCTCGACACACTTCCCAATAGGGACACCAGTCAGCTCGACACCCAGAGAGAGGGAATTCTTTGAGGGCTCGCAAGGCCACGAAGTGGGACGCGCCATCGTCCTTCGCGGACTGATGACTGACAACCAACACCTCATGCAAGTGCCTGCCCTCCTGAATGACCTGCAACAGCTGCTGGTGTTGCAGGTCCTTCAGCCCACGCGGCCCGATGTGACCCGCACGTCACGCCGCGTCACCCGCGGCAAGAGCGGTCCGCCGATCAACGCGTAGGATGAGCGTATGACGTCACAGGAAGCGAAGTCGTACGCGGTACTCGGAGTGCTGTTCCGCCCGGACGGCGGCAGCGTCACCCTCGCCGATCACGAAGCGTTGTGGGAGCTGTTCACGAGCTTCGCGAGCGAGCGGGGCCTTCAGTTCACCGGACGGGTCGCACCCGTCGACATGAACGACCTCACCCCCGAGAAGCTGGCGGCGCTGCTCCACCCGGACCTCTCCCACCACGATCCACTCTGACACGCAGCGAACTCGGGCGGAGCGCCGCCTGAAAGGAACCCCATGCCGAGCAAACTGGAGCAACTCCGCGAGATGTCCGTCGTCGTGGCCGACACCGGCGACCTCACCGCCATCGAGCGGTACCGACCGCAGGACTGCACCACCAACCCATCGCTGATCCTCAAGGCCGCGCAGCAACCCGAATCCGCCGATCTCGTCCGTGACACCATCACACAGGCCGCCGGGGCCGGGGAGGACGTGGAGCGCATCCTCGACCGGCTCGCCGTGCGCTTCGGGGTGGAGCTCACGCGGCTCGTGCCGGGCGTCGTCAGCACCGAGGTGCCCGCGCGGCTCTCGTTCGACACGACCGCCATGGTGGACAAGGCACGCACGCTGATCAGCCTGTACGAGGCGTACGGCGTGGCGCGCGAACGGGTGCTGATCAAGCTCGCGACTACCTGGGAGGGCGTGCGCGCCGCGGAGATCCTGGAGCGTGAGGGCGTCCGGTGCAACCTGACGTTGGTGTTCAGTTTGGAGCAGGCGGTGGCGGCGGCGCAGGCGGGCGCGTTCCTGATCTCGCCGTTCGTGGGGCGCATCACCGACTGGTACAAGCAGCACGAGGGCCGCGACGCGTACGCGGTGGAGGAGGACCCCGGGGTGCGGAGCGTGCGGGAGATCTACGCGCACTTCAAGGGGCAGGGGTACGCGACGGTGGTGATGGGGGCGTCGTTCCGGAGTGCGGCGCAGGTGGCGGCGCTGGCGGGGTGTGATCGGCTGACGGTGAGTCCGGCGTTGTTGGGGGAGCTGGCGGGGGATGAGGGGGTGCTGGAGCGGCAGTTGACGCCGGGTGAGCCGGTCGGTGAGCCGGAGGGCAGGTTGTCGGAGGGGGCGTTCCGGTGGGCGCTGATCGAGAACCGGATGGCGGGGGAGAAGCTGAACGAGGGCATCCGGTCGTTCCATCAGGATGACCTCAAGCTCCGGAGGATGGTCGAGGCGCAGCTCGCATGACATCCGCACGCCGAGGCCGCGCCGACCGACTGACGTCGGCGCGGTCCCGCGCAAACGACGAGAGGAGGGAGGCACGCACGAGGTCTTTCCGGAGCAGAAGTGACGCGCGCTGCTGGCGGACCTGTACCCCTCGGCGCCACACGATCGGCCGACGTTGTGGATCACCGAACGGTACGTGACGCGGCACGCACCCGCCCCTGAGCGAGCTGATGAACGACCCACGTCGCCGCTGAGCGCGCTGCTGTTCACCTTCGGCATACCGCGAGGCCGACGCCGCCTCGCCGCGAAGCCCGCTGAGCACGACGCGTCGGAAGAGAAGGCGCAGTCAACACTGACTCTTCTCCTCCGACGTGAACACCGCATGGACGCGAAGTGGCCTCCGCGCACCCAAGCGTGGCGGCGCCACGGATGCGCCGCTGAGCTCATCCTGGCAAGCGCAGTCTCTGTCATCGTCATTCCATTGCCCCTGGAGGACGCCACGACGTGATCGTCGTCGGCGCCGGACTGTCCGGCCTCACCGCCGCCGACGAGCTCACAACTCTCCCACCGGGCATCAGTGAGGTCGTGGCGGTGAAAGGCGCTCAACGCCGGTCAGGCTATCGAAGACCCATCAGCACACGCTCTGGTGCGGGCTGCCGCTTGTCAGAGCCAGCTCCACATCGTCATCAGGAGGGCCGCGTCCTCCAGTTACTCCGGCCCTGCCGTGCCGCGCTTCCAGTAGCCGGTCACACGGATGAACGAGTGCGGAGCGAGTGACCGCCCCTCGAGATGCTCGCGCAAGGTGTGCGCGACGTTGCTTTCCGTCCCACCCCAGACGAATCCGTCCCCTGATGGTAGGGGGAGGTTCGTCAGGGCGTCGTGGAGCAGCGTCGTCGTTCCCGGCTCGTGTGGCGCGCGGTGCAGCCAGCGTACGTCCACGGTCGCGGCGCTTGTGAGGGGCAACTCGTCGTGCGCGTCGTTCACTTCCAGCAGCACGGTGACGGGCACACCCGCCGGGAGTTCCTCCAGGCGACGGGCGATGGCGGGCAAGGCGCTTTCGTCGCCGAGCAGCAGGTACCAGTCGAAGTCGTACCGCACGACGGTGGAGCTGCGCGGGCCGCCCACGCCGACGAGGTCACCGGGACGCGCCTGAGCGGCCCACGTGCTGCCGGGGCCGTCGCCGTGCAGCACGAAGTCGAGGTCGAGTTCGCTCCGTTCAGGGCGGTACGCGCGGGGCGTGTAGTCACGTCGTGCGGGTGGCGTGACCCCTTCGGGCAGGACGGGGCCGTTCGGGCCGAGGGTGGGCAGGATCGGTTGGCGCTCACCGGGAGCTGGAAAGAAGACCTTGACGTGATCGTCCGCGCCCAGGCTGGTGAAGCCGTCGAGGGCGTCACCGCCGAGGGTGATGCGCCGCAGGTGGGGCGTGAGGTCAGCCGTGCGTTTGACTTCGAGCAGGCGGAGCTTGACGGGATGCGGGCCGGAGCGGGTGACGCGGTCGGTCATGACGGTCCTTTCGGCGTTCAAGCGCGGGTTGAGGAGGCTTCAGGTTGACGGGTCTGCTTGGCGCTGGGCATTTCAGCGCTCCCTGCGAGTGTTCATGGTCTGCGGGCGGTCCGCGGGGACGCAAGGCGCGAGTGTGGCGTCACGAGACTTCACAGGAGTCCTTGGCGGTACGTGCTTGTACGCTCGTGCGCGGCACGCGTCAGGGCGTTCCCACGTGACGCGCAGGGTCACGAGCGGCGGTTCTTGCGCATCCGGCTCAGGCTGTTCGAGCCTTTCAGGATCAGGAGGGTCAGTCCACCGGAAAAGCCCATGAAGAGGAGGGGCTTGACAAGGCCCGCCAGGCGCAGGAGACCTTGCGGCTCCAGTTCGGTGTGCCCTTCTGCGACGGGCGTGGCGCGAAGAGCGTCTGCCACTGGCAGGGAGCCCAAGGTCAGGATGAGCAGCGTGGTGATCAGCGTAGCGAGGAGCAGGATCAGTCCGGCATTTCTGGTGCTCATCGGGTCGTCCCACCAGTTGGTTGTCGTTTCAGTCGCTGAAGGATCCAGGGCCAGTGCAAGGCCAGGTGGAGGCCGATCAGAAGCATCATCAGGGTGGCCGAGGCTTTATGAACGGTCAACCAGAAGTTGTCTGGGCCGACCATCCAACCCAGCATGGGGAGCAGCGCTTCGCTGATCATCAGACCCGAGACGCCTGCGAGCAGCATCATGAAGAACAGGGCGAGGTTGAACCACTTGGCGAAGATCGTGTGCGGGGGCAGCTTGCGGCTGGTGCGGGTGAACACGCCCGCTACCCATTTCCAGTGCCACACCAGGTGGTAGAACAGCGGCGCGAAGATCACCAGACCGAGCCATTCGTGGAGGGGAATGCCTGTGGTCAGGGGAGCGCTGACCAGCATGAAGACCACGAACAGCAGCACGTCGAGTTGCCAGTTGCGGCGCGTCGTGTTGGTGGTCTTGGGCGGCCTGCTGGGCGTGGGGGAAAGGTCGGCGTCCATAGGGACTCAGGCCGTTCCTTGTGCGTCCCGCGAGGCAGCGCGTGTTGCTCCTGGGTGTGGCGCTCGGGGTTCTGGCTGAGGGACTCTGTCGGGGACTGGAGTGAGGGGGTGGAGGGGGAGGTTCATAACGTTCCTCGTTGAGCCTTTAAGTGTCTTAACACCTATCTCTCAGGCCGCTGGAACAGCGGGCTGGCGGGTTGAACGTGCGGGAAGGCCAAGTCCGAAGTGCCGGGTGCGAGCGGCCGCGGTGGTTTCTGGGCTGGCAGAGGCAGAACGCCACCCCGTGAAAGACCGGCAGCATCTCTGGTGCGCTCCAAAGCCAGCCCAACGGAAGTCAGGCCTCACGTCCTTTTGGGTGGAGCGCGGTCGGCCTCCGGACTTTCACCCCATTACGCTGTGAGCAGGACTTTGTTGCCCGCCGGGTCCGTAACGAGAAATCCGCCGGCCTGCTCCTGCACGGAGACCACACTCTGTAGGGCCGTCTTCAGGCGCTCGGGGGTGTCGAACCGGATGGTGAAGTACCGGAGTCCGGCGGTACCGGCCGGCGCCTGCGGCCGACCGTGCGTCTGCCCAGCATTCACTGCAATGCGGTGTCCAAAGGCACCCCCGGCGCCCAGGTCGGCCATGCCGTACTGGGGCAGATACATGTTGTCCAGAAAGCCCAGGCCCTTGTAGAACCGGTGGGCGGCCTCCACGTCCGACACGTACAGATGCACGTGCCCTACCTTCGTACCGTCAGCCAGCGGCTGGGTGAAGTCGCGGTCAGGCAAAGCCTTCAGCACAGCCTCCACGTCCAGGGCGGCCGATGCGGCGCGCACGGTGCCGTTGGTATCGACGGCGACTGGGCCCCGGGGACCGAACTCCAGACGGGCCATGCGCTCGGGTGTTTCCAGCGTGACTTCCACGGTGATGCCGTCCGGATCTTCCATGTAAAGGGCTTTCGACATCGTGTGGTCCGTGGGGGCGATGGGGTACCGCTTAGTGATCAGGCGGGCCAGCACCCGGGCGAACTCCACTTCGTTGGAGGGATGTATCGCCAGGTGGTAGATGCCGCTGTAACCGTTTTTGAAGGGCGTTTTGGCCGTGGCGTGCAAGACAACCAGCGTGGTGCTTTCTGTACCCAGCTCTGCTGTTTCGTCCGTCGCGCTGCGCACTTGGAGGCCGATGTACGACTGCCAGAACTCCACGGAGCGTCGCAGGTTGGTCACATCCAGGTGAACGGCTCCGAAGGTCGCGATTTCTTGCCGCGTGAATTTCTGCGCTTGGTCAGAACGGACGGGGGTGCTGTTGGTGGTCATGGTGCTCTCCTGGGGGAAGTGATGGAGGGGGCAGGCGGTGTGGGCGGACGGTGAGACCCAGGGTCATTGGCAACTGGGAATCACGAGACTCCTTGCAAGGTGACTAGGTGTTTTAACACCTTTTGGACAGCAACGCGGAGAAAATTTTGTTGAGTCCCATCGGTCTTGCGCTGCTCCTACCACCAGATTAGATGTTGCAACGAGTAAATGCAAGGGGTCCACGACCAGGCGTCGACAAGACGGCAGTCGGGAAAATCAGCCCTGGAGCTTCATCAATCACATAGTGTGAGCGAAATCCCTGGCTGGCGCTGACCCCACGCCGTCCAGTGACATATGATGTTGACACACCTATGTTGGACTCAAGCGAGACGTGCGGCCCCGACTCCCCGCTTTCAAGGGAGCACCCCAGAACGTCCGGGACATCACCAGTCCCCCACTCGGCCGACGGAACCTCTCTGTCAGTCATAGAGAGCACCCCATGAGCAAGGATGTCACACCGGACGCCAAGCGAGTCGTTCTCGACTTCTTCGAGTTGGCTTTCGTCCAGCGCGAGGCCGCGCGGGCAGCAGAACTTTACCTCGGCACGACCTACACCCAGCACAACCCGACAGCCCCGGACGGCCCGGAGGTCTTCCCGGCCCTGATCGGCGGCCTCTTCGCCCAGGCGCCGGAAGCATCGTTCCACCTCAAACGAGTCATCGCCGAGGACGACCACGTGGTCCTCCACTACAACCTCCAGATGTTCCCGGGCGACCTCGGCCAGGCAGTCGTCGACATCTTCCGTGTCGAGAACGGACGGATCGTGGAGCACTGGGACGTCATCCAGCCGGTCCCCGCCGAGTCACGCAACGACAACGGAATGTTCTGAGCACAAGCGCCCCCGCACGACCTGCCGCCGATCCGCGAGCGGCTCAGCCACACACCACAAGGAGAGCACCATGAGCAGCACGACCGAAGACAACAAGACACTCGTCCGCAAGTTCTACGAGGCCTACAACGGTGGCGACCTCCAGAGCGCATTCGACACCTACATCTCCCAGGACCTCGTCAACCATACGAACGGTGGGGCGATGGACCGTCAGGTGTGGATGCAGTCCGACCTTGCCGCGAAGGTGGCCATGCCCGACCAGACGATGACGATCCTGGGTCAAGCTGCGGACGGCGACAAGGTCTTCACCCACTGGGTCCTCGTCGGCACCCACACCGGCAGCGACTTCTTCGGTGTGCCCGCCAGCGGCAGGGCGACTCGCCTCGAGGCGGTCGCCGTGGACGTCGTCCGGGACGGAAAGATCGTAGAGCACAACGCCGTCGGCGACTTCTCCGCCTTCATGGCCCAGCTCACCGGCGCGTAGTCGCGGAGACAGGACGCAGGCCCTCTGATCGGCTTCACGAGTGGCCGTCTCGGGCGTCGTAGGTGCTGGCCCGCTGCGGGCTGGATGCCGCAGGGGGAGAATTCCGCCGATGGCTCACCGACAACGCGCAGCGCCCCCGGAAGTGACTGGCGGTCAATGACTGCTGGTTTCCTTCGAGCAGGCTGTGCGAGGAGTGCGGCAGCATCAACGGAACCTGACCTCGTGCGACCGGGAGCGGACGTGCGAACACGGGGCTGATCACGACCGTGACTTCCATGCCGCTCGGAACATCGCGCGGGAAGGACTTTCACAAATCGAGTCGTGGGACACACCAACCCGTGAAACGCTCGGGGAGAAAGCGTCAGACATGCAACAGCCGGCAGCCTCCACGAGACCGCGAGAATCCAACGACTTCACTTGCTGGCTTCTCGACTTGGGTTTCTTCTGATCGTCAGTCACTCCCGGTGCTCCACACAAATGAGGCAGCTGGACCAACCCGTGAGGTTGGTCCAGCTGCCGGGAAGAGAATCAGTTGCCCAGGGTCACGACAAGCTTCCCGCTCGCCCCACCGGTCGCCAGTCGACCCAGACCCTCCGCCGCTCGGTCGAGCGGAAGCACCTCGGACACGACCACCTTGAGGTCCCCCGCGGCGGCACGGTCGGCGAGCGGCGCGATGACCTCACGCGTCGGGCGGGCCATCACGGGCGTACCGGTCACTCCCGCCGCACGCAGGGTCTCCTCATCCGGCATCGCCGCCAGGCTGGAGACCTTCCCACCCTGACGCACCGCGCCGATCGGGACACCCGCGGGGTCCATGCCGTGCAGGTTGATCAGCGCGTCCACCCCATTCGGGAAGGCCGCCCGGACCTGCTCCACCACAGGACCGGCGGTGAAGTCGACGACCTGCGAGGCGCCCAGCTCCCTCAGGCGGGCCGCGTCGCTCGCCTTGCCCGTCGCGACCACCTTCACGCCACGCGCCGCGAGCAGCTGCACCACGAACGACCCCACGCCGCCCGAAGCGCCGTTGACGAGGACCGTCTGCCCGGCCTGTGCGTCAATCGCCTCGATCGTCTGAACAGCGCCCGCACCGGCGAGCGGCAGCGCCGCGGCCTTCGTGAAGTCCAGCCCGGCGGGCTTCTTGGTGACGGCGGCCGCAGGGAGCACCGCGAGCTCGGCGAGCGTGCCGGCCGAGATGGGCGGCGCGAGCAGCACGTGACCGAGCACCTCGTCACCGACCGCGACGTGATCCACACCAGCGCCCACGGCTTCCACGACGCCCGCAGCGTCACGGCCCAGCACGACAGGGTACTCGTGAGGCAGGCCCCACTGGGCCAGCATGCCCATGGCGACGCCGTTGTCGATCGGGTTGAGGCCGGCGGCCTTCACGCGGATCAGGACGGTCCCTTCGGTCGGGGTGGGGGTGGGCAGGTCGGCGAGCTTGGGCTGTTCACCGGCGGCGGGGACGTACAGTGCGCGCATGCTGGACTCCTTCTTGGTGATGGGGGTGGGGGTGACGGCAGGGCGGGGGGACGTGGTGGTCGTGGAGGTCTGGGCGTCGGAGCGGCGGCGGTTGAGGAACCAGGCCACGCCAGCGGCGGCGGCAGCGAGGAGCACAAGGGTCAGTCTGGACATGGGGCCTCCGGGGGCAGGGTGAGTGAGCGTTACGCGGTGGTCGCGTTGTCGAGGGCGTCGAGGGCGCTCTGGGCGGTGGAGGGCGCGGCGCGCAGCAGCACCCGGTTGCCCGAGGGGTCGGTCGTGACGATCCCGGCGGGTGTCTCGCGAACCGTACCCCCTGCGTTCTTGAGTCGTGTGATCACCGCGTCAAGTTCCGTAGAGCTGGACAGCTCGATCGTGTAGTGCCTCAGGCCCAGCGCGCCCTGCGGTGGGGTGGGGCCGCCCCGGCTGTGCCAGGCGTTGTTCCCGACGTGGTGGTGGTAGTCGCCGGCCGCGGCGAACACGGCCTGCATGATGTCCGCGGTGATGTTCATGCCCAGCACGTCACCGAAGAAGTCACGCGTCGCGGCGGGGTCGCTCATCTTGAGGTGCACGTGCCCCATGCGGGTCCCGATCGGCGCGCCCGTCCAGCCCGCGTCATTCGCGGTGAGCGTCCCGAGGAGGCTCTGGATGTTGATGGGCTCGCTGTCCGGTGAGGTGATCTTGCCGTCCTTGAACGGCCACTGCTCGCGGGGCCAGTCCACGTAGATCTCGATGCCGTTCCCGTCAGGGTCGTTCAGGTAGAACGCTTCGTGGGTCTTGTGGTCGTTTTGTCCGATCCGCAGGTTGAGTCCGGAGGCATGCTGGATCCAGCGAGCGAGGTCCGCACGAGCTGGGAACGCGATGGCGAGGTGGTACAGGCCTGTGGCGTTCCGCGCCGGGGAGGGCGCCTCGGGGTCGCTGCGGAGCGTGACGAGCGGGTGACCGTCGGGCGTGCCGAGGACCGCGTGGTTCCCTTCTCGGGCGAGGAGACGCAGACCGATGACCTGCTGGTAGAAGCCCGCGATGAGGTCGAGGTCACGCACGGTCAGGGCGACTTCGCCAAGGGTGAGCTTCGGGTCGATGCGCGCGGCGGGCTGAACATGGGAAGCAGGGTTGGTCATGGTGCGTACTCCTCGTCGAGGGGTCGGGGTGCGGCGATCAGCGTGTGGGGTTCAGCGGGGCTGGATGGGGGCCTTGCGGGTGCGGCCCCAGGCGATCACGCCGGCGATCGCGGCGAGCAGCAGGTTGGCGGGCACCATCATGCCTTCACCGCGGCTGAGGTGGAAGAGCGACGCGAAGACCATCACGGCGATCAGGCCGAGCGCGGCGAGCGGGGTGAGGTTGGGGCGGACGCGGGTGAGGGCGGGCAGGATCAGGCCGAGCGCGCCGGCGAACTCCGCGAGACCGATGAAGCGCACGAGGAAGGCGGGGACGTCGTTGACCCAGGGCATCTGGCCGGCGAGCTGCGCGACGGGCAGGGCGAGCTTCATCAGGCCGGTCGCGAGGAACGCGGCGGCGAGGAGGGCCTGGAGGATCCAGAGGGTGATGTGGAGGGCGCGGGGGGTGCGGGCGGTGGTGGTGGTCGTGGTGGTCATGGGGTGCTCCTGGCAGGGTGAGGGAGGGCGGTGGGTCGATGGGCCGATGGGCCGATGGGACGTTCAGGCGGTGCGCAGACAGCTGGGGCAGGGGTTCAGGCTTAACTCCTTGTTCTGCGATCAGGTGGTTAAACACCTGTTTGGTAGAGAAAACGAGACGCCTACTCCTGAGGGAGGCGCACACGGATCAAGCTCAGCGTCTCGATCAGGGACAGCAGTTGTCCAGGGGTGAGGTGTCCGAACTGCTCGCGCTGCATCGCGGCGACGGGCTCATCGAGAGCGTCCACGAGTTCACGGCCCTTCTGAGTCAAGATGGTGGGCACACAGCGGCGGTCGCTGACGCTGCGTTCGCGCTTCACGAGGCCCATGTCCTCCATCTTGTCGAGCAGACGAGTCACATCCGGCATGCGGCTGATCAGACGCTCTCGAATCTCGTTACGCCCGAGACCCGCGGCTCCGGCACCGCGCAGGATGCGCAGGACGTTGTACTGCGTGGGGGTCAGGCCATGTTCACGGTAGAAGGCCTCGGCTTGGTCAAGGAGAAGCTGGGTGGTGCGGTGCAGGTTGAGCGCTGCTTCCTCTTCCAGGCTGCGGAAGGGGCGGTGTTGTTGGATCTCTTCGCGTAGCGTGGCGCTCATGCCTCAACAATAGGTGTTAGAACAGATAAAGTCAAGTCCTCTCCCACCCCGGCGACGCGACCGTGAAGACGCTGACGCAGCCATCCACCGACGCACCGGTGAGGAACCCACCTCGACTCTACAAAAAGTCCACCCAGACACGACGCAGCTGAACGCCCAGCTTCAGGGGCCACGAGCAGCGGCCCAACGTCGAGATCAAACGACTCCGCTCCCGAGACGATCACGCGGAGTCACGGTGAACCGAAGCCCGAGAAGTCAGAGCGCTTGACCCGCCGCTCGCGAGGGAACACACCAAGGCGAAACGGCTCAAGGTGCCAAAGAGCACCTCAACCCGCCAGTGGCATCCGCAGGGTGAACACAGCCCCACCCTCCGGATGATTGGAGGCCTCGACCTGACCACCCTGCGCTTCCACCAGCGCCCGCGCGATGCCGAGTCCCAGCCCCGATCCCGCGCGACCAGCCAGGTCACGTGAACGCGCGGCGTCCCCCCGGTAGAACCGCTCGAACGCGCGAGCCAACGTCTCCGGGTTCAGGCCGGGCCCATGGTCACGCACCATGACCACCGCACTCTCGCCCTCCGCGCGGCCCTCCAGGCGCACCTCACCCTGACCCGCGTACCGCAACGTGTTGTCGAGCAGGTTGTGCAGCACCTGAGCGAGTCGGTCACGGTCAGCGCGGACGGACACGCCCTGCGGAGCGGCCACCGAGAGGGTCATCCCAGCCGAGGCGAACCGCTGCTCGTACCCGCCCGCCACGCCGAGCAGCAGCCCACGAAGATCGAGATCCTGCGGACGCAGCGACAGGGCGCCGCCCTCCGCGAGCGACAGCGTCCGCAGGTCATCCACGAGGCGCGACAGCAGCAGCACCTCCGCATGCAGGCGGGCGAGGCCCGGTCCATCCGGGGTGCTCACCCCGTCCTGCATCGCCTCCACCTCCGCGCGCAGCACCGCGAGCGGCGTACGCAGATCGTGCGCGACGTCCGCCACCAAGGAACGACGCCACGCTTCCTGCCGCTCGAGGCTCTCCACGAACGAATTGAACGCGACGGTGAGGTCACGCATCTCGTCGTCACGCTGCGGAACCGGCAGCCGCAGCCCACGTTCGCCACCCTCCAGGCGACGCGCGCCCTCCGACAGACGCGTCAGTGGCGCAGTGAGCTGCCGAGTCAGCAACGTCGCGGCCACCACCGCCAGCACCGACGCCATCAAAGCCGCCAGAAGCGCCCCCCGCAGCACCTGACGTCCCGCGTCACGCGCCACGCCACGCAGCAACTCACGCGTCTCGGTGTCCAGCTCCTCCCAGACCGCGCGGAGGCGGTACTCCACCTCCGCGCTTCCCGGCCCGATGGGCGCGAGCGGGCCCGACATCACCGAGGGTTCATCCGCCGCGAACAGCGCCACGGCGCGGAAGCCTGCCGACACGGAAATCCACGACGTGAGCAGCACCGCACACACCGCGACCAGCGTGAATGCCCAACGCAGCCGCCCACGCAGGCCCCTCCGACGCTGACGTGGCGTCTTACCCCCTGGCCTCATCAGCTTCCCCGCAGGCGGTACCCAACGCCACGCACCGACTCCAGCGCGGGACCGCACGCGCCGAGTTTACGGCGCAGATTCTTGACGTGCGCGTCCACGGTTCGCTCGTCCGTACCGCGGTCGAGTCCGCCCAGCGCGGCGAGCAGTTCCGAACGGGTGCGCACCCGTCCCGGGTCACGGGCGAGCGTGACCAGCAATCGCAACTCCGCAGCCGTCACGTCAAGCACCTCCGCGCCGCAGCGCGCCTCGAACGCCGCCTGATCGAGCTCGAGCGCGCCGACGCGCAGCACGGTGGGTGCGCTCGTCAGACCCGACGCGCGGCGCAGCACGGCCTTCACGCGCGCCACGACTTCGCGGGGACTGTACGGTTTCACGACGTAATCATCAGCACCCACGCCGAGACCCACAAGACGGTCCACTTCCTCGTCACGCGCGGTGAGCATGATGATCGGCAGATCCGACTCGGCCCGAACGCGCCGCGCGACCTCCAGGCCGTCCATGCCGGGCAGCATCAGGTCGAGCAGGATCAGAGCGGGCCGCGCGGCCCGCCATAATTCCAGCGCGCGGCCCGGTCGCGGCGCGCTCCGTGGCGTAGCCCTCGCGTCGCAGGTACTGCTCGAGGATGTCGGCGAGACGCGGTTCGTCCTCCACGATCAGGATGGTCTGAGCAGCATCGGTCATGCAGTCTCCAAGGGGAGGAGCCGCTTGGCTCCTCCCCTTTGTTGGTTCTGCGCCGCGCCCGTTCCCGTCATGAACTCACTGTACGGGGAGCGCTCCACAGGACGCCCTTACTCGGCCGCGAGCGACATGCGGATCGACGTGTACTCCTCCGGGGTGATCTCACCGCGCGCGAGACGTTCACGGGCAATGTCGAGGGACCGGTCGCCGAACAAGCCTGACTTCACCCACGACACGACCGAGTCAGGAGCAGCAGTCGGTGCCTGTCCGTTCGCGGAGGGAGCAGCGGGGCGCACGTGCCGGCGACGGCGCGCTCGGGCGAGGAGGAAGCCGCCGGCGAGGAGCAGCAGAATCGGACCGAACCCAGGGCCGTCGAGATCACGGGACGGGTAGGGACCGAAGGCGCTGGGGTTGGGGGCGTACCCGTAGCCCTGGTAGGTCGGGGGAACGACTTGCGGAGCGACCACCTGGGGAACGGCGACTTGAGGAACGGCCTGGGCGGGGGGGTTGTTGATGATGACATCCATGGTTCTTTCTCCTCGTGTGCGCGGTGAGGGTTCTTCGCGCTTGAGAGGAGCGTAGGGCGAGCGCCGTGAACGCCGGGGGAAGGACGTGTGAATCCCACGTGAACGCCACAGCTGGTCCGACGTCCTGCCGCTGCGTGAGGTAATCGCGTCACACCTCGATGAGTTTCTGTCCAAGTGAGTTCGGCCAGCTGACGCTTGAATCGCCTTCAAGGCCAGCAGGCCGCGCGGTCAATTCATGAGCAGGCGAGCATCGCAACCAAGCACGAAGCCACCTCCACTGGAGGTGGCTTCGTGCTTGACGAGCGCTGGAGTTCGGGGAGGGAAGGCCGGAACCACTGCCAGTGTCAGAGTGGTGGACGACGCCAGTCCACCTCCGGTTGGTGCAGTGGCTACGACGCTCGGTGGGAACGGACCTTACGGCCATCCAGCAGGTGAGGGAGTCCGTGGGCGTTCTCAGCGAGGCTCGAACATCGGGCGACCGCTGGCGGTCTGCTGCTCTTCTGGTTGTAGGACGTCCCAGTGCTCGACCAGCTTGCCGTCAACCACTCGGAAGATGTCCACGGCGATCAGCGGGGTTGGAGCGAAGCCGGTGTACCGCCCATGCACGAAGACCAAGTCACCCTCGCCCGCGATGGCACCCATCTCGTACTTGAACCCCTCCGGCAATTCGCCACGCAGACCGTCGGTACCGTCACCCATCTGAGGGTTGTGCTGCACGTAGTCCGACGCCCAGTACCGATCGAGGGCCGAGACGTCACGGTTGATGAACAGGGCGGTGAGTGCCTCACGGACGAGATCGCTGTTGTTGGACATCTCAAACTCCATTCGTGAATGTAACCGGGACGTGGAGGGTCAGGACTGGTTGATGACAGAGGCTCGCTCGTGTCGAGTCCGCCCACGGAAGCAACTGAACCCACTTCTCGACGACCACAGTAGGTGTCGCTTCCCTGGATTTCCAACGGAAACGGGTGAACACCTGTTGAGCACACCTCCGTGGTCCCGACTTGATCCTGAACGAGACGTCGGTTCGCGCGGATGGCGTTCCTCAACGTGGCCCTCTGGCTCGTCAGGTTCAGCGGCCACGCGTTGTGGAGACCGTATTGAGACGGCTCGTTCCTTCCGCCAAGGAACGGTGTCTCTCTGGGCGGCGTGAACTCGTACCCTTGGGGCTCCCTTGGGGCTGTTCCCTCTGGTCCCGCAGTCGTGCAGGGCGGGCTTGAGGACGAACCGCGCGTTCACCGGAAGGCGCGGTTCGCGTGGACGGGCCGTTCAGTCGTTTGTCCGGTCAGGCGTTCAGGGCGGCGCGCAGGGCGTTCGCGAGGGGCGTGGTGGGACGGCCGATCAGACGGCGCAGGTCGCCACTGTGGGTGGCGAGGTCCCCTCGTTCGATGCCGGCGTCCGAGTCAGCGAGGATACTCGCGAATCCGTCCGGCAGGCCGAAACTCGCGAGCGTCCGAGTGTACTCCTCCGCCGGGAGGTTCTGGTACGTGACGGTCTGTCCGCTCTGACGGCTGAGTTCAACGGCGAGGTCCAGCATGGTGATGGCCTCGTCTCCGCCGAGTTCGTATGTGGCGCCCTCGTGACCTTCCGTCGTGAGCACAACGGCGGCCGCCTCGGCGTAGTCCTGACGGGTCGCTGGGGTGAACCGGCCGTCGCCTGCCGCGCCGAGGATGGCCCCCTGGGTCAGAGTCTGCTCGAGCGTGCCGGTGTAGTTTTCGGTGTACCAGCCGTTGCGCAGGAACACGTACGGCAGTCCGGATTCGCGAATCAGCGTTTCAGTGGCGTCGTGGTCACGTGCGAGCAGCATGGGCGTGGTGTCGGCCTTGAGGATGCTGGTGTAGGCAAGTCGCTTCACGCCGGCTGTCTTGGCGGCGTCCACGACCTGGCGGTGCTGCCCGGCGCGGTCCTGGAAGTCGCTGCTGGAGATCAGCAGGAGGACGTCCACTCCCTGGAGGGCGGTGGTGAGGGTGGCGGGTTGATGGTAGTCCGCGTGGCGAACTTCGATTCCCTGGGCGGCAAGGTCAGCGGCCTTTTCTGGGTTGCGCACGAGGGCGACGAGGTCGCTTGCGGGTACGCCGCGTTGCAGGAGAGCTTGGAGGGTGAGGCGGCCAAGGTGGCCGGTGGCGCCGGTAATCGCGATCATGGGGAACTCCTGGGAGGGTGTAGGAAGGTAGGGGGCGGTATTCCTTTTGGCTGCCTGTCGTCAGCCCCTTGTTCTGACGGCACTTTATGTGTTGTAACACCATTTGTCAAGCGTCTCTTTCATGACCGCCGAAGAGGCGAAAAGTTGGGGGTCGTCCAGGTCGGCGAAGACGACGAGTTCGGTTCGTCTTGAAGGGGCACACGATGGCTTTTGTGTCGGTGACGGACTCCAGAGTGGTGTGGACAGCCTGTGTCGAACGACTGAGACAACGTCGAGGCTGCCGACGCTGGTGCCCCACCACGCTCTTCAGGCCACTTGCACTTTGATGTTGCAACACCTATAGTGCAGGGCATGAGCATCGCCCTCCAGACGGAAATCCAGCAGCAACGCCCTTTCCGCAGTCTGGAAGAAGAAGCGGCCCTCAACCTCTACCGCACCGCTCAACTCCTCGCCGACCGCGATGAAGCTCGGCTGCGCGAGTACGGCCTCACGCCCACGCAGTACAACATCCTGCGCATCCTGCGCGGCGCGGGCGACGGCGGGCTCAGGCGCATCGAGACCCGAGAGCGCCTGCTGACCCGCATGCCTGACGTGACTCGCCTGCTCGACCGGATGGAGGACATGGGGCTCGTGACACGCGTGCGCAGCACCACGGACCGCCGCTGCGTACCCACCGCCCTCACCGGGAAGGGCCGCGCCCTGGTCGATTCGCTGGACGAGCCGGTCGCGGCCATGCAGCACGCGCAGTTCGGGCACCTCACGCCCGGCCAGCTACACTCCCTGATCGAGATCCTCAGCTTGATCCAAGTGCGGCTCCCCAGAGAGTAGATCCGCCGTTTCTTCTTCATCCTCGTTCCAGCACCCAGCAGCACACCAAGGAGCTTTCATGGACTTGCCCCCGACCATCCCCTACCCTGACCTGCCCGCCGACCGCATCGGTCTTCGCCCCTCCGGCCACGTCGCCCCCACGACCCTCACCCTAGGCCCCGTCACCCTCCAGATCGCCGATCTCGACCGCTCCCTCGACTTCTACACCACCGTCCTGGGCTTCACGGTCCACGCGCAAGCCGAACACGACGGCCACCGCACCGCCCACCTCGGCCTCTCCGACGGCACCTTCCTCCTCGAACTCCGCGAAAAGCCCGGCGTCAAACCCGCCCCGCACCGCGCCCGCCTCGGCCTCTACCACTTCGCGCTGCTGCTCCCCACCCGCGCCGACCTCGGACGCTTCGTCCGCAACGCCCTCGCCCTCGGCGTGCACGTCGGCCGCAGCGACCACCACTACAGCGAAGCCACCTACCTCCAGGACCCTGACGGCATCAGCATCGAGGTCTACCGCGATCGCCCCCGCGAAGGATGGCGCGTCACCGAGGACGGCCAGATCATCGGTGCAGGCGACCCCTTCGACCTCGACGGCGTCCTCGCCGCCGCCGGAGACCTCCCCTGGACCGGCCTCCCGCTCGGCACCACCTTCGGGCACCTGCACTTCTACGTCGGTGACCTCGATGAGGCCGCGCGCTTCTACCACCACGGCCTCGGATTCTCCAAGGTCATGTGGGGCCTCCCCCAGGGGCTGTTCGTCAGCGTCGACGGCTACCACCACCACATCGGCCTCAACACCTGGGCCGCCGGCAGCGCCCCCTCCGGCGAGAACGACGCGCGTCTCCTCACCTGGGACCTGATCCTCCCCGACCAGGACACCGTCGACCGCACCGTCGACAGCCTCCGCGCTCAAGGCTTCGACGTCACCCCCACCCCCGAAGGACCGATCGCCAACGACCCCTGGGGCATCACCGTCCGCCTCCGCACCGCCTGAACTGCGCATCCCCGTCCACCCACCGACCCCATCACCCTCCCTCACCCTGCCAGGAGCACCCCATGACCACCACGACCACCACCACCGCCCGCACCCCCCGCGCCCTCCACATCACCCTCTGGATCCTCCAGGCCCTCCTCGCCGCCGCGTTCCTCGCGACCGGCCTGATGAAGCTCGCCCTGCCCGTCGCGCAGCTCGCCGGCCAGATGCCCTGGGTCAACGACGTCCCCGCCTTCCTCGTGCGCTTCATCGGTCTCGCGGAGTTCGCCGGCGCGCTCGGCCTGATCCTGCCCGCCCTCACCCGCGTCCGCCCCAACCTCACCCCGCTCGCCGCGCTCGGCCTGATCGCCGTGATGGTCTTCGCGTCGCTCTTCCACCTCAGCCGCGGTGAAGGCATGATGGTGCCCGCCAACCTGCTGCTCGCCGCGATCGCCGGCGTGATCGCCTGGGGCCGCACCCGCAAGGCCCCCATCCAGCCCCGCTGAACCAGAACTCCCTCCCTGCAAAGGGAGCCGAGCAGCCGCTGGACGTGCTGATTACCGGGAAGGAAGGGGCTGCCAAGAACACCGTCGTCGAACTCGCGAATAGCGGCGGTTTGCGCGGCATCGACGGGGACCCTCCAGCGCGCCCGTCAGCTTGAAGGCATGGGCTTCCTCGGCATTCAGCTTCAATTCACGCAGGGCACGAAGTTCGCGAGCTCCTGGAAGTTCCTCGCCCGAGTGAAGCCGCGCCACCCTGACGTCATGCGGGCTGTCCGACCGGCAGCTGCCGGTCGGACAGCCCGCATGACGTCACCCCAATGAGGTCCTCGATGAACCCACCACGCGAAAAAGCCGGCAAGCAATACCAGCAAAGTAAAAGTAACAAGGAAAAACTCGCCGCTGCACAACGCCAGGCGAATATCCGCATCGCCGTGGTGGTCGGTGGTCTGCTTGTGGTGGCGGCGGGGGGCACGCTCGCATGGAACGCCGCGACACGCGTGGACGGCGTCACCAGTTACCGTTACGTCGGTTCCGTTCACGAGAACGGCCGCGTGACGTACACCGAGAATCCCCCGGTGGGCGGGCCGCATCACTCCGCCTGGTTCAACTGCGGGGTGTACACCCAGCCGATTCCGGCGGAGATGGCGGTGCATTCCCTGGAGCACGGCGCGGTGTGGGTCACCTACCGGCCGGACCTGCCTGAAGAGCAGCGCCGCATCCTGAAGCAACTGGTGGACGGCCATTCCTACACCCTGCTCTCGCCGTACCCAGGCTTGAAGGAACCGGTGGTGGTCAGTGCCTGGAACCGGCAGCTGCGAGTGAATGATGTGACCGACCCGCAGCTTGCAAAGTTCATCGCGAAGTTCGAGCAGGGCACGCAGGCGCCTGAGCGCGGCGCGCCCTGCACTGGAGGCGCCTCAGGCGCGTAACCCTGAGGTTCGCGTTTTAGCCGCGCCTTGAACCTCAGCAGCGGCGCGGGTTGCGCTCGTCCGTCTTTCTTGAGTTGGAGGTTCGTATGGACAACGATGATGGACAAATCGGTCAGGTGCTGAGTCGCCGCCGCGCCCTGAAAATGCTCGGCCTGGGACTCGGTGGCACCGCCGCCGGCGCCGGCTTGTACGGCGGATGGTTCTTCCAGAGGCAAAACAGCGCCGGCACCATCGGAGCCAAAGGCCTCCCCGGGTGCGTGGTGCGCCCGGCCCAGATCGAAGGGCCATACTTCGTCACCAATGAACTCGAACGCCGCGACATCCGCGCCAACACCAGCGGTGGGTCAGTGCAGCCCGGCGTGCCCCTCACGCTCGAGTTCGTGGTGTCCCGCGTGGCGCTCAACACCTGCGAGCCACGCGCGGGAATCCAGGTCGACGTGTGGCAGTGCAACGCGCTGGGCGTGTACAGCGGCGTGGCGGACAACGCCGACCAGTTCGACACCCGTGGGCAGGACTTCCTGCGCGGGTACCAGCTCACCGACGCGAACGGGCGCGCCTCGTTCCGCACCATCTACCCCGGGTGGTACAGCGGACGCGCGGCGCACCTGCACTTCAGCCTGCGGGTGATCACCGACGGGAAAGTCACCGGAGAATTCACGACGCAGCTCTACTTCCCGGACCCGATCACGGACATCGTGCATGCCCGCGCGCCGTACAACACCAAGGGGAAACGGGACCGGCTGAACAGCACCGACATCCTCTACCGCAACGGCGGCAGTCAGTTGCTGCTCGACCTCAAGGGCTACCCCGACGACGGGTACACCGCCACCTTCGACGTCGGCCTCAACCTCTGATCAGGGTGTTCTGCACGTTCGGAACGCCGTCCTCACCTTGTCCACTTCGTCAGGAGCCGCATGAACCCGTCACCCTCCACACGCACTCCAGTCAACCGCGCGAATGCCCGCCGACTCGGTCAACTGGGACTCCTGATCCTGCTGAGCGCCATGGCGTACCAGCGGGTCCGTCACGCGTCGCGCCCTGCCGACGCTCCCGTACCCCTGGATTCCCGCATGAAACTTCTGGGCAGCCTGCTCGACAGGATGCCCGGCCCCTCGATCGCGGAGATCACCGCGGAAGAAATGATTCAGCGTGCCAGCGCACCTCAGTCTGGCCTGGTCTTTCGATTGATCACCGGCTGGTCTCGGCGTGGAGTGCGGCAGGTGGACCGGACGATTCCCGGGCGGTCCGGGCCCATTCCCATCCGGATCTATACCCCCACGCGTCCTGCTCGCGCGCCCAGGGCGCTGGTGCTCGCGTTGCACGGCGGCGGGTGGGCGCAGGGGAGCCTGAACATGGCGGACTGGATGAGCAGCACGGTCGCTGCTGACCTCGATGCCGTGGTGGTTTCGGTGGAGTACCGTCTGGCGCCCGCTGATCCGTTCCCGGCAGCGCTCGAAGACTGCGTTGACGCGCTGGGGTGGAGCGCGGCGAACATGGCGACCCTCGGCGCGCAAGGCCGGATCGGCGTGATGGGTGAGAGTGCGGGCGGCAACCTGGCCGCGGTGCTGTGTCTGCTCGCGCGGGATCAGGGCGGTCCGGTCATTCATCATCAGGCACTGATCTATCCGGCTACGGACCTGGCTGGCGAGTCGGCGTCGCGCCGCCGACATGCCGATCAGATCATCCTGAACGCCGCCGACATCAAAGCGTACGAGGCCTTCTACATCCCGGAAGGGACGCCGAGGACGGACTGGCGGATCTCTCCACTGCGGGCGCCTCACCATGCGAACCTACCTCCGGCCCTGATTCAGGTCGCCGGGTACGACGCGCTGCATGATGATGGCATGCGCTACGCGGAGGTCCTGCGCGCAGCGGGTGTTCCGGTGGTGGTGCGTGAGTTCCCCGCGATGCCTCACGCCTTTATCAGCTTCCCGTACTTCAGTCGGGACGCGGGCCCTGCCATGCAGCAGGTCGTGACGGAGCAGCGCAAGTATTTGAAGCTTGGCTTGTAGCGTCGCATGAACAGGAGAGGCGGCCGCTTGATCACCCTTTCAGGGATGGGTCGAGCGGCCGCCTCCAGACTTGCCTTCTCACAGGTTGCTGTCTGAAAAGGGTATTCCCCAGCCTGACATCTGGGGTGAGGTGAAAAGGCGTCAGGTTAGGGTTGGTTTCCGGATTTTCTGGACACTCCTCCTGAAAGTCTAGGACCCTAACCTGACAGTTTTGCCTTTTGTAGCAGTTTAATAACGTCCGTCACCAAACTGCTACACTCCACCCCATGACCCACGCCGTCGCCTACTACCGCGTCAGCACCGCCAAACAAGGCCAGAGTGGCCTGGGTCTCGACGCCCAACGTCACGCCGTCAGCACCTTCGCCCGCGCCCGTGGCCTCACCGTCGTCCGTGAGTTCGTCGAGATCGAAACAGGCACCGCCAAACGTCGACGCCCCCAACTGCACGTCGCACTCGACACCGCCCGCCAGGAGCGCGCTGTCCTCGTGATCGCCAAGCTCGACCGACTCGCCCGCAACGTCGCGTTTGTCTCCAGCCTGATGGAAGCGCGGACGCCGTTCGTCGCGTGTGACATGCCCGACGCGAACGAACTGACGGTGCACATCATGGCCGCGCTCGCCGAGCACGAAGCGAGGCTGATCAGCGTCCGCACGAAGGACGCGCTCTCCGCCGCGAAAGTGCGTGGTGTGCGGCTCGGGTGCCCTATTCCAATGACGGAGGAGTGCCGTCTCGCAGCGCGCGCAAGCATCAGCCGGGGCGCGCGAGACGCGTACGCGAGCGTGGACGGGTACATCCGATTGATGCGGCAGACCGGGATGTCCCTCCGGGCGATTGCGGATCGACTCAACGCCGAGGGTAAACGCTCGCGCACGGGGAAGGCCTGGAACCACGCGCAGGTCGCGCGCGTCCTCACCTACCAACAACGCCGCACCTGAACGGACGTAAAACTTGAAGCGTTCAGAGTAACAACTCTACGCGCTCAGGACAGCGCGCCGCCATCAACCCCTTAAGCCGATCCGAAAACACGCTGTTCTCAGGCGAACTGACGTTCAACTCAGCGCCCTTGACGCCATGACTTTCAGGAGATGCTCTGGCAGTTGAAGGCGCTCGACGCTGTTCCCGCTCTCGTACAGCGCAATCACGCACAACGCCACGAAATACGCCTGACACAGGTACGAGGCGAGCATCACGCGGCCCATCAACTCCACCACCGGCACCCGGTGTTCCTTCCGCGTGGACTTCTTGGCGATCATCTCCCCGAACACCACCTCGCCGCGCTCGCGGTCCAAGTGAATGTCGCCGTGCGCGATGGCGTTGCGCATCCGCCGGTCGATCAGGCGGAACAGCAGGTAGAACGCGCCGTCATTTCCACCTGTGAGCTTCTCGAAGACCTCAAGCTTCTCGTTGAGGGTCTTGTGGAAGATCGTGGGACTCCAGAACTTCCCCTTGTTGACCTGCCAGCACACCACCATGAAGCCCAGCAGGCCACTGAGGAATTCCGTCATCGCCTGCATTGCGGTCTTGGACGCGGTGAAGATCAGGTTCGAGTTGCCGCTGTGAGCGACTGCCTTGACCGCGTAGCTTGCCTCGGCGAGGCCGCTCCACCTCGACAGCAGCCGTGAGCCTTCCGTGCCGGGGAAATCCGTCATGAACGAGTGTGCCAGCGCACTGGCGATGTCGGGATTCCGGGGCTTCGTCTCGCGGTAGGTCACGAGGATCATCTGAACGAATTGGTCGAGCGCGCCGCGCAGCTCGGGAAGTTCCGGTTCGACGTCGTACATGTCCCAGACGAATTGAAGCATCTGCGCTCGCGGCTGCATCCCGGCGTACTTGTCGTCGTGGTCCTTCCCGAGCAGGGTCTGGCGCAGCAGGTTGAGGCGCCGCAGGTCGTCTTCGTTCATCCTAGGCCCCACTTTGCCTCAATCGGCCGCGCCTCGCGCGCGAGAATGTGCGCGTAAGGTCTGGCGCGCACTGACGAGCTTTGTAGGGGTGCGGGCTGGTACAGTCCTGCACAAGGCTGCCTGAACGCCCCTCGTTTGCCCTTCAGGTCAGGAGTGAGGCGATGAGGAGCCCTATTCACCTTGATTTTGAGGTGAACGAGCGACACTTGTGCTTGTCAACGGCGGTTCCGTCTGGTGCATGGGCATCACCCACCGCTCAGCAGATTCATAGTCCGCCGAGCGATAGGTTTCGCCGTTCCAGTGTTCCCGGCGCATCAACAGCTGTGCATCCGGCAGGTCGGACTGACCGCGGACGCGGAGAGGCTCAGTCGGCCAGCGGCGCGAGTAGTGCCTCCACCTCGTGGTAGGCCGTCAATCCATCCGCATCAAGCGTCGCGTGAATCTGACCGCGGCGCGACCAGAACTGCAGTCCCCTCGCGACCCGGTCCAGCAGCGGCTGATTCGTCGTGAGGACGTCGCGAAGGGCTGTGCCAGGCACGTGCGCGGGCAGCGACCACGTGACGGTGGTGCCGCGCTGCTCGTCGACCGGAATACGGTCGCGCTCCCAACGCAGGCCGACCCAGACCTGCGCGTCATAGTCGAGGCGGATGATGGCGCGGTGGTTGGTGGCGTCTCGCAAAAGCTCACCAGGTAACGGCAGGATCATCAGATCCCAGTTGGGGGTCGGGGCGTCAGAACGACGCCGGGGGGATGAGGATTTGGCCATCAACCCAGTATCACAATCGTGTTTTTACGCCTGCGGCCCACCCCGGTGAGCAGGTGCAGTAGTCCTCGTGGCCCGCGTTCAATCAGGTAAAACGTCGAGGGGCAGGGCGATGGTCAGCGCCAGCAGCAGCGCGAGCCGCGGCTCGTCACGCTGGCACGACGGCAAGGCCGCAAGTGCGTCGAAGAGCCCTTGACCGATGGCCTCCAGCTGGTCGAGGTACTGCAGGCTGCCATCCAGGTGCTGCCCTCGGTCCTGCCACCGTCGCCGAAAGGCCTGCGATGCCCGGAGACGGTCGAGGATGACCTGGGCCGTTGCCTCGTCGAGGGTGTGTATGTCCTGCAGGGCCCGGTGCACCGCGCGAACCACTTCCGGTCGGATCAAACCGTCTGGGAATATGAGCAGCAGCGCCTGGCTGCTGCCTTCGGCGAGACGCAGCACCTCGGTGAGCAGCTCACGAGAACTCATCGTCATAGGTCGTGTCGTAGTTCGTTTGAGGAACGATGCGGGCTCTTGGTTCGCGGTTTGGAGGCACATGGGCGATGACGCATGGTTGAAGGGCAGCGCGAGTCGCGGTGTTGAGGGCGCGAGGGCGTCTTCGTGTCGAGCTGCGCCCCAGGCGATCATGCGCCGTCTGCAGCTGTGGTGGGTTGATGTCAGCTGTGTCGCTTTTCGGGGTGAGGTGGATTACGCAGGAGTTCGGCGAGGGGCACTTCGAGAACGGTGGCGAGACGTTCCATGACGTCGATGGTGACGTTGAGGACGCCGCGTTCGGTTCGTCCGACAGTGTTGATGTGCAGGCCGGCGAGGGTGGCGAGTTGGGCTTGACTGAGGCCGCGTGCTTCTCGGGCGCGGCGGAGGTTGGTGGCGAAGAGGTGTCGTGCTGTGAAGAGCCGCTCGGTCACGAGCGTCAACCTGCACAGGCAATCGGCGAAGTTGTCTACACCCTATAAGGTGTAAACCCTATAGGGTGTATCATGGGGCATGCAGTTGAGTCGTGCGCAACCGGAAGGCAGTCAGGACAACCTGAACATCAAGTTCCGGGAGGAGACGGCGACGGCACTGCTGCAGGCCGTCCTGACGAGGCCGTTTCGAGAACTGACCTTCCCGTTGTTCGGCGCGCCCGACCGCTATGAACCGTGCAACAACGTCAACGTGATCGGCGACCCGAGCGAAGCGCCCCTTCCTGACAGCCTGCTTCCCCCCAGGACCGACATTGCCGGCGCGTTCGAGCGAGGTTTTCACCGGGCGATGGCGCGAGTGGGTCAACTTCCCCTGGGTTGGGCGCATTACCGACCGATGGGGCAAATCGACCTTAGCGAAACGGAACGGGCGGGTCTGCTCAGGACCTTCGAGAAGCACAAGGCGCTGCGTGGACGTCATGTGCTCGTGTTCACCATCACCCCCAACAACGAGATCGAGATCCGCGGCTACCGGTACGACGGGACCGAACTCCAGGGGTACAAGCCATATATTGCTCAGCCCGGTTGATGAAGGGAACACCGGCACACGAAGGTCAGCCTCGTTACGCAACGGTTGTTGTCGTTTTTCAGCACAGAACGCGTATACTCTAAGAGAACACTCCTCTACAGCGGCCCTCAGCCCCCTTCGGAAGGCTTCTTCGGAAGGACCTCCCTTCAACAAGCGAAACGCCGTCAAAAGCGGCAGCTCTCGTCCTTGCTGAAGGAGCCCAGTTGTGCCCGACCGTAGGAAACCAGATCGCCCGCACATTCCACACGCCGAAAATCAGGAGGTTCCCGAGAGCAGACACGAACAAGAGCCGTCTCCTCAAGCGTCACGCGCGTTTCCAAGCGAGTTGCGTGGTACCGAAACGGTCGTCACCGTCAAGGTCGACGGTCGGCCCGTGGAGGTCTACATCTATGTCGGCGCGGACCCCCTCAAGAACGAAGTCGCTTTGGTGTACGAACGTCCTCGTGATGGACGTGGACGGCTACACGACCGCGTCGCCTTTATCCTCACGCGGCGGCTCTCCACGAAGCACCCGGCTGAGGCTGAACGGACTCCCCGCCCAGCACGCTCCCCCAACCGTCGCCGTTAACGTCGTGCAGCGAGCTTGGATGCGCTTGCTGATTGAGGTGTAGGTACTCAATCAGCAAAGTCGGAACGGCGTCGAGCGAACTTGTCTTAAGCGCGAGTTTGATCTAAGCCTGAAAAAACCGCCCGAGTGACGTAAGCGTCCCGCCCCAAGTTGGGGCGGGACGTTCAAGAAAGGAGAGCACGTGAGCAAATCTACCCGTCCTGCAGCGGAGCAGAACCGCTTGGTCAGCATTCGGCTGCGGCAGCAGCAGGAGACACTTGCGTCCGACGCGCAACACTCGCGATGGGTGCTGCTTCACGCCGTCAACCCTTCAGAAAGCGAGCGTCGCCAAGCCCTTGCCCTGCTTGAGTTGCGCGCGAAGAACGCGGGTCGACTTGAAGTGCGTGTTCAGCTGCAGGAAGCGCTTGACAAGGCTGCACGACGCGAAGCGGCGCTTCGGCGCGAGCTTGAGCGCCTGCAGGAGCAGTACGAGGCGCAGCGGCGATCGTACGAGGGCATCAGTCCGTCGTGATCACGGCGCTTGTCAGGATACCAAGCAGTTCGCGGTGCAACGCAGGGTTCGTGATGCGGGCCAGTTCAATCATGCCATCGGAGAGGAACAGCGCGGTGGTACGACGGCGCCATTCTTGAGCTTCTGGCGCCGTCGCCCGAGCCAGTAGCGTGGCTGGGGTGCGCGTGCCGGCACGGAGGTGCCGGTAGAGGCTGCCGAGCGCAGGACCGAGGAGGGCGTGGTCGATCAGGCGCTCACGCTCGCGGTACGCATCCTTGCGCGTGCTGAATTGTTGACGGTCAAGGTGCTGCCAACTTCCGACGGCAGTGGCGTAGAGCAAGGTCTCAAAGTGGCGGCGCCGGTTTGCTTCCCACTTTGAGAGGTTGTTCGAGTTCAAGCCAGTAATGACGGTGAGCGTGGGGCGGAGCGTGTCCCACTGGTCGTCGGTGATGAGCGGTCCCGCTTTGAGGTCGACGTGAGCAATGCCGCAGGTTTCGCGGGGATCCGCGCCTCCGCGAATGAGATGGACGAGGGCGCGGACGTCTCGGGGCCAGGTTGTCACGAGCCGCTCGGGGGAGTCGTGCAGCAGGGCCTCCGCGAGCCAGATGGTGGCGAGCATGAGTCGTGAGCTCGGGAGATAGATGTTCACTGTGCTCGTGATCAGGTGAGCGCCGACCTGTCGGAGACGTTGGAGGGGCTCGGCGTCGGAAAGGAGGGTGCAGTAGGTCAGATCGAATGCGGCGGCTTGGCTGGCCTCGCTGTCAGCCGTGAGGTGTCCCCAAGAGCTCGGGATACTTGCCCAGGCGGGCTGACCCTGGTCGAAGTAGGTGCTGAAGCCGAGTTGCGCGGAGGCGTCGTGGAAGGCGTCTACTAAGCGCAGCCACTGCTCGGGACTCGTGGAGTACAGCGTGCCAAGCCGGTGCCGGGTCAGGAGAGGGAAGGCGCTCGGAACCTTCGTCTCCTGCGCGGCGCCCCACGCCAGGTCGGCCTTGCAGACCCTGCAGGTGCGGAGGTCCGTCGTCTCACGCCTGGTCGCGCCGGGACGTGGTTCTCGGTACATTCTCGTGGTCCTGAGCAGGACAAAGTTGGTGCCGCAGCTGCGGCACGTGTCCTCGAGGACCGAGCGGTGGTGCTCGCAGGTACGGTTGAGGCGGTACTGCCAGCGGCGGCGCAGGTACGGGACTTCATCGTTCTTGAGGCAGGCAGGGCAGAACCGGGCGGTGTAAGCGGTGAGGAAGCGGTTGGGCCGTTTTCCCCTGTGCCCTGGAGCGCGCGGGACAGTGAGGACGCCTTCGGGGCCGGCGCTCAGCATCGTGTTTCTGATAGTCCCGGCGGGCAAGTCGGTCGCATGGGCGAGACGGGAGATTTCTGCATCGTCGAGCTCGCGTTCTTGAAGGTGCTGGCGGTCGAGGCCGAGGATGCTCAGGAGGCGTGGCAGGGGAACGAGATTTTCGTGCGCGAGGCGGGCGAGCCAGGAGCCGGTCCACTCATCGGGGAGAGGAGCGGGGGCGTTCAGGAGGGACGGCGGAAAGGTGTTCGAGTCCACGCTCATGCAGTTCTAACACTTCCGGCCGGTTTTCACTCCGATGGCGGTCGGTACTACGACGCTTTCGGAAATCTGCTGCGAAGTTCAATGGTTTCCGACATCGTGTGGCGTCCGGGCCCGTCCGGCCCACTTGAAAAATGACCGTTGGTCATCTAATATATGACCAACGGTCAGATAGACCGTCTTGGAGGATCCATGACGAACACGACCCCCAGTCGCAGCCGCCGCCCGCTCGCCCTCGTCACCGGAGCGTCCGGCGGCATCGGCGAGGAGATCGCCCGTGAGCTCGCCGCGAACGGGCACGACGTCGTCCTCGTCGCGCGCTCCACCGCGAAGCTCGACGCGCTCGCCGAGGACCTCCGTGTGCGGCACCACGTCACCACGCACGTCCTCGCGCTCGACCTCACCGCGCCGGACTCGCCCGCGCGCCTCGTGGAGCACCTCGCCGGGCGCGACCTGCACGTTGACGTCCTCGTCAACAACGCGGGCTTCGCCACCTACGGCGAGTTCCACACCAGCGACCTCGGCGGTCAGCTGCAGATGATCGGGCTCAACGTCACCACCCTCGTCGAGCTCACCCACCGCCTGCTGCCCGGCATGCTCGAACGCCGCTCGGGCCGCGTCCTCAACGTCGCCAGCACCGCCGCGTTCATGCCCGGCCCTCTCATGGCCACCTACTACGCCACGAAGGCCTTCGTGCTCTCCTTCGGCGAGGCCCTCGCGGAGGAACTGCGCGGCAGCGGGGTCACCGTCACCACCCTCTGCCCCGGCCCCGTGGAGACGGGCTTCCAGGCCCGCGCGAACCTCGGAGAGTCGAGGCTGCTGCGCAGCGGCTTCATGCGCGTCATGGACGCCGCCAGCGTCGCCCGCGAGGGCGTGCGCGCCACGCTCGCCGGACGGCGAGTCGTCGTCACGGGCCTCATGAACCAGGTGCAGGCCATCTCGCCGCGCTTCCTGCCGCGCGGCGTCGTGCCCGGCGTGGTCCGCCGCGCCCAGGCCCGCGCGCACTGAAGGTCAGACGGGACGGCAGACGATCAGCAGCGAGAACGGGCTCTCCGGCAGGCTGCCCGCCTGCCACGCGCCCAGCACCCGCGCGTTTCCCTTGCCGAGCAGGAACGTCGTCCGTCGGCGCTTCGCGTCCGTCCGCTGCCTGAGCACCTTGAATCCCTGCCCCTTCACGCCCCCCACGAACGACGCGAGGGCCCTCGTGTCGTTCTCCAGCCAGAAGCCGTCGAAGCGCCCGCCGGCGCACGGGCTGCGCCCCGAGCGGTCGTACCGCGCGATCTTCGGGTCCATCCGGTAGACCAGCAGCGGAAACGCGCCCCGCTTGAGGCTCAGCGCGGGCGGCACCACCGCCCGCGTCACCGTCACCCCCGTCAGCTTCGAGCGGGCGGGAGAGAACTCCCCCACGAGCGCCTGATTGGCGGACGCGGCAGGGGGCAGCAGCAGGGCGAGGACGAGCAGCGCGAGGGACGGCGACGGCGCGCCGGGAGCGGGACGAGGCATGCCCCTCATGATTAGCACGCGCGCCGCCTCCGGGGCGACCTTGCGCCCCGGAGGAGACACGTGCGAGCCTGAAGACATCGTGCACGACGCCCTCGAAGAGCTCCTCGCCCTCTGGGACCTCCGGCGGGACGGCGACGTCCTCGTGACGCCCGCCGCGCGGCTCTTGCCCGTGACGCACGGCGGGCGCCCCGCGATGCTCAAGCTGCCCCACGAGGAGGAGGAGGTGCGCGGCTCGCTCGCGCTCGCGTGGTGGGACGGGCGAGGAGGCGCGCCCGTCCTCGCCTCCGCGGAGGACGGCGCCCTGCTGATGGAACGCTCGCCCGAGCCCGCGCGGCTCACCGCCATGGCGCTCGGCGGGCGCGACGACGACGCGACCCGCGTGCTGTGCGACGTCGCCCGCGGGCTCCACGAGCCATTCCCCGACGTTCCCGCGAGCTTCACGCCCCTGGAGACCTGGTTCCGCGCCCTGGGCCCCGCCGCTGGTCTGCACGGCGGCGTCCTGCACGCCTCTCACGAGGCCGCCTCGGCCCTCCTCGCGGACGCGCGCGACGTCACCACCCTGCACGGCGACCTGCACCACGGCAACGTCCTGCCTTTCGGGGAGCGCGGCTGGCTCGCCATCGACCCCAAGGCCCTGCTCGGCGAGCGCGGCTTCGACTTCGCGAACATCCTCTGCAATCCCGACGCGGGCCTCGCCCTCGCCCCCGGAAGGCTCGAACGGCAGGTGAACGTCATCTCCGAGCGGGCCGGGCTGGACCGCGTCCGGCTGCTGCGGTGGGTCCTCGCGTACGCCGGGCTGTCCGCCGCGTGGACGCTGGGCGACGGCGGCGACGCCTCCCTCGCGCTGGGCGTCGCGGAGATCGCGCGGCGCGCGCTCAGCTTCCCCGCGTGAGCTTCACCGCCGCGACCTGCACCGGGTCCCACACGGAATTGAACGGCGGCGAGTACGCGAGGTCCAGCTCGGGCAGCTGCGACACCGTCAGGCCCGCGTACAGCGCCGTCGCGAGGACGTCCACCCGCTTGTCCGCTCCGCGCCGCCCCACCGCCTGACCACCCAGCAGACGGCCCGTGGCGCGCTCCACGACGAGCTTCACCGTGAGGTCCTCGGCGTCCGGCATGTAGCCTGCCTGATCCGTGGAGTCCAGCACCACCGTCCGCACGTCCAGCCCGGCGGCGCGCGCCTCCCATTCGTTGAGGCCCGTGCGGGCCACGCCCAGATCGAAGACCTTCGCGACGGCCGTCGCGACGATCCCCGCGAAGCGCGCGTCGCCGCCCGTGACGTTGCGGCCCGCGACGCGGCCCTGCTTGTTCGCGGTCGTGCCGAGCGGTATCCACACGGGCTTCCCGAGCACCCGGTGGAAGTGCTCCGCGCAGTCCCCGGCGGCGTACACGCCCTGCACGCCCGTCCGCATCCGGTCGTCCACGGCGAGCGCGCCCGTCGGGCCGAAGGGAATCCCGGCGTTCACGGCGAGGTCCACGTTGGGTTTCACGCCCGTCGCGAGCACCACGAGGTCCGCGTCGAGGTCGCCCTGCGTCGTCGTGACCTGCCGGACCCGGCCGCCCGAGCCGGAGCAGGCCTTCACGAGGCTGTCGGACAGGTTGAGGTCCACGCCGTGCCGTTCGAGCTCCTCGTGCAGGGGCGCCGCGAGTTCCGCGTCGACGCTGTGAAAGACCTGATCGCCCCGCTGCACGAGCGACACGGACAGCCCGAGCCGCGTGAAGTTCTCCGCGAGCTCCAGACCCACGTACCCGCCGCCGACGATCACGGCGCGTCTCGGTGCGTGCTCGCGCAGGTACGCCCGGATCGCGTCGGCGTCCTCCAGCACGTCGAGGGTGAAGACGCCGGGCAGGTCACGGCCCGGCAGGGGGAACTCCACGGGGGACGCGCCCGTCGCGACGAGCAGGCGGTCGTAGGGCTCGTCGAACTCCCGCCCGCCGCCCAGGTCACGGACGCGCACCACGCCGCGGGCCGTGTCGATGGCGGTCACCTCGTGCCGCAGGCGCACGTCCACGTCCCGCGCGCGGAAGTCCTCGACGGTGCGCGCCACGAGCCGCTCGCGCGACGCGATCACCCCGCCGAGCCAGTACGGCAGGCCGCACTGGCTGTACGACGCGGCGACGCCACGGTCGAAGGCGGTGATGCGCAGCTTCGGGTCGGCGCGGCGGGCCTCCATCGCGGCGCTCATGCCCGCCGCGTCCGCGCCGATGATGACGAACCTTTTCGCGGATGTCACCCTTTGAGTGTAGAGACGCGCGAACGGCCAAGGCATGAGCGAGGGGCCGCCTCGCTTCAGCCGATCTGGAGCATCCGTTCGATGGGAATCATGGCGCGCGCGGCCACCTCGGGCGTGACGGTGACGCGGGTGGTGAGGTCGCGCAGCGCCTCGTACACGTTCTCCAGGGTGATCATCTTCATGTACTCGCAGCAGGCGGTGCGGTTGACGGGCACGAAGGTCTTGCCGGGCACCTCGCGTTCCAGACGGTGGACCATGCCGAGTTCGGTGACGACGACGAACTTTTCGGCCCGGCTGGCGCGGGCGCGGGTGATCATGCCCTCGGTGCTGTGGAGGTCCGTGTCGGGGAGGCTGGCGAGGACGTGGCTGGAGCAGCCGCACTCGGGGTGGATGAGGAGTTCCGCGTCGGGGTGCGCGGCGCGCGCGGCGTCCACGTGGGCGGGCAGGATGCCCTCGTGGACGTGGCAGGCGCCTTCCCAGACGTGCAGGTCGCGTCCGGTGAGGCGCGCGACGTGCGCGGCGAGGAAGCGGTCGGGCGCGAAGAGGATCGGCACGTCCCGCGGGAGGCGCTCGACGACCTGCACGGCGTTGCCGCTCGTGACGCAGTAGTCCGCCTCGGCCTTCACGTCGGCGGTGGTGTTGACGTACACCACGACGAGGCCGTCCGGGTGCTGCTCCCGCCAGGCGCGCACGCCCTGCGCGGTGATGGTGTCGGCGAGGCTGCAGCCGGCGCGGGTGTCGGGCAGCAGGACGGTCTTGTCCGGGTTGAGGATCGCGGCGGTCTCGGCCATGAAGTGCACGCCCGCGAAGACGATGACGTCCGCGTCCGTCGCGGCGGCCTGCCGCGAGAGGCCGAGGGAGTCTCCGACGTAGTCCGCGATCGCCTGCACCTCGGGCCGCTGGTAGTTGTGCGCGAGGATGACGGCGTGGCGCTCCAGGCGCAGGCGCGTGATCTCGGAGAGGAGCTCCTCGTTCGTCATGAGGGGGCGAAGCTGCAGCAGGTGGTTCATGCGTTCTCCACGTCGAGGCTGATGTCGAGGCTGGGGGCGGAGTGGGTGAGGGCGCCGACGCTGACGAAGTCCACGCCGGTGCGCGCGACGCGCGGGAGGCGGTCGAGGGTCATGTTGCCGCTGGCTTCGAGCGTGACGTGCGGCGCGAGCTCGTCCCGGACGCGCACGGCCCCGGCGAGGAGCTCGTCGGTCATGTTGTCGAGCAGCACGCGGTCCGCGCCCGCGCGCAGGGCCTCGCGGAGTTCGTCGAGGGTGGAGACCTCGCACTCGACGCGCAGCAGGTAGGCGTGCTCGCGGGCGCGGCGGACGGCCTCGGCGACG
>NZ_KI912672.1:50702-51046 GCF_000519345.1 Deinococcus pimensis DSM 21231 | reverse complement strand
GAGGCCGTGGCGGTGGTTGAGGCCGCCGCCGTGCGTGACCGCGAGCTTTTCGAGGTCGCGCCAGAGCGGGGTGGTCTTGCGGGTGTCGAGCAGGCGGGTGCCGGTGCCCGCGAGGGCGTCCGCGTACGCGCGGGTGGTGGTCGCGACGCCGGAGAGGCGCTGCAGGAGGTTCAGGGCGAGCCGTTCGCCCGTGAGGATGCCGCGCAGGGGCCCGCGCAGCTCGCCGATCACGCCGGGCGCGACGGGTTCGCCCTCGCGGACGCGCCAGGTCACCTCGATGGTGTCGTCCACGAGCGCGAGGACGCGCGCGGCGGCACTCAGGCCGCTGATCACGCCGGGCTGCT
>NZ_KI912672.1:50385-50602 GCF_000519345.1 Deinococcus pimensis DSM 21231 | reverse complement strand
GCAGAATCTAGCACCTCCTCGCCGGACGTCCTCGCGGACTCGCGCCGCACGCGGCCCGCGTGGTGGACGACATGGTAGGCCTCCTCGGCGTCCGGATGGTCGGTCCGCCAGTGCGCGCCGCGCGACTCGGTACGTTCGAGCGCGCCGCGCAGCAGCAGGCGCGCGACGAGCAGGACGTTCGCGGCCTCGACGCTCTCGCGGGCCGAGTCCCCCTCGC
>NZ_KI912672.1:49946-50285 GCF_000519345.1 Deinococcus pimensis DSM 21231 | reverse complement strand
TGGCCCATGTGGCGGCCTCGAACGCGAGTTCGGCGGCGGCGGCCTCCGCGGCGCGCGCGCCGAACACGAGGCCCTCGGTGAGGCTGTTGCTCGCGAGTCGGTTGGCGCCGTGCAGCTCGCTGGACGCGACCTCCCCGCTCGCGTAGAGGCCGGGCACGTCCGTACGACCCCACGCGTCGGTGACGACGCCGCCCATGCTGTAGTGCGCGGCGGGCCGCACCGGCACGAGGTCTCGCGTGGCGTCCACGCCGTGTCCGAGGAGGCGCGTGTGGATACCGGGAAACCGGGCCCGGACGAAGTCCGCGCCGAGGTGCCGCAGGTTCAGGAAGGCGCCGCCGC
>NZ_KI912672.1:49675-49846 GCF_000519345.1 Deinococcus pimensis DSM 21231 | reverse complement strand
GCCCTGCGGATCGAGCGCCGTCATGAAGCGCGCCCCGCGCGCGTCGACGAGGAGGGCGCCCTCGCCGCGCGCGGCCTCCGTGACGAGGATCACGTCGCCGTCCTTCCCGACGAACGCGGTCGGGTGAAACTGGACGAACTCCACGTCGCGGACGCGCGCGCCCGCCCGGCA
>NZ_KI912672.1:6599-49575 GCF_000519345.1 Deinococcus pimensis DSM 21231 | reverse complement strand
GGCCAGGGTGTCGTGGACGTGCGCCTCGACGTCGTGAAGGTCGATGGGCGCCGCGGCGCCGCCCTGCGCCCAGAGGGTGCTGCCGCCCTCCAGGGCGGTCTTGCAGGCGACGGTGACGCGCAGGCCGAGGGCGCGAGCGCGCAGGCAGGCGTACGCGCCCGCGACGCCTCCCCCGAGGACGAGCAGGTCCGTACGCTCGTGATTCGTGAACACCGGCACATTATGCACGAGGGAGGCTGAAGCTCCTCCTGCTCACGTAGCCGAGCATGCGCCGCACCGGGCGGCAAACGCGGGGCCGCGTTCGGCGCCGCGCAGGGCCGCCTGATCGGTCGGCTCGGGGGGCGTCGTCAGATTCCGGGGATGCCGGGGCGCGTCCGGATGACTCCTTCGCAGGGCGGGATCTTCATGGCGCTGGCCTTCGGAGCGGTGGCCTGTGGCGTGTACGGCATGTTCGTGCTGGGGCGCGGGATTCCGACCCTGGTGGCGTTCGCGCTCTACAACGTGACGATGCGGGTGGCGCACTTCGTGACGGTGCGGCGGCTCCGCTCGTCCTCCTGAGGGCGCTGGACGCCCGTCGGGTGAGGTCGAGGCGGCGTGAGGTGGCGGACTCGACCCTCCACTCAGACGGTCGGGCGGAACCACCTCAGGACACGCAGAGTCGTCCGCGAGTCCAGGACCCAGCGGGTCGCGAGCACCCACGCGAGCGACGCACTCCAGCCCGCCAGCACGTCCGAGGGGAAGTGGACCCCGAGGTACACCCGCGAGAGCCCCACCCATGCCACCAGCAGGCCGCCGGGTACGGCGACCCACCAGCGCGCGCGGGTCCTCCACACCAGAATGGTCAGGGCCGCGACGGCCGCCATGGTGCCCATGGCGTGCCCGCTGGGGAAGCCGTAGTCCGTCTCGGGCACGAGCGTGGTCCAGAGGTGGGGGCGCGCGCGGTGGAAGGCGAGCTTCGCGAGGACGTTCAGGACGGCCGCGCCGCACACCGCGACGCCGAACAGCAGCGCCTCGGGAACGCGGCGTCGGACGGCGAGGAGGGTGCAGACCAGCAGGGAGAGCGAGGCCATCTCCACGGGGTCGGTCAGGCCGGTCACACCGAGCATCAGCCGATCGAGGGCGGTGGTCGCGTGCCCGTGCAACCACCACAGCACGGGCGCGTCCCACGTGAACCCCTCGTGTTCCCAGACGTCCTCGGCGAGTTCCCCGAAGACGAGCAGGGGCGCGAGGATCGAGAGGAGCGCGAGGGCCCGGCGGAGGGAGGCGGGGTGCGGCATCCGTCCAGTCCACGCGCCCGAGCTCAGGTGGAGGTGAAACGCAGGGGGCGCGGAGGTCTCCACGCCCCCTGCCCGTGGTCAGTCGCCCGTGGCGCGGGCTGCGTCGAGTTCCCCGGCGAGCAGGTCCACGAGGCCGCGCATGGTCCCTTCGTCGAACGCGAAGCGCGCGCCCGCCGTCTCGAACAGTTCCCGCAGGGGCCGTGTGCCGCCGAGAGAAAGCGCGGCGCGGTAGCGCTCCAGGGCGGCGGCGGGATCGCGGCGCGCGCCCTGCCAGACCTGCAGCGCGCCCATCCACGCGAGGGAGTACTCGATGAGGTACAGGGGGTACGCGAAGACGTGCACGAACTGCCAGCCCTTGGCGCGGGCGTCCTCGAAGCCGCTCCAGTCGACGCCCTCGTTGAAGCGCGCGTGGCATTCGAGCCATTTCGCGTCGATCATGTCGATCGTGACGTCCTCGGGCGCGTCGGCGTACAGCCACTGCTGGAAGGCGTCGCCCGTCGCCTGCCCCGTGAACTGCCGCAGGACCGTCTCGGCCTTGTCACGGCGGGCGCGCGCGGCGTCCGCCGCGTCGTAGTACCCGACGGGCTTCTCCAGCAGTGGCAGCGTGAGGAGTTCCATCGCCTGACTGCCGACCTCGGCGAACTCGATGGGTGACAGCAGGTTCCAGGCGAGGTCGTCGGGACGTCCGGACGCGAGGAAGTGGAAGGCGTGCCCGGCCTCGTGCATCAGGACGCGCACGTCGCCGTCGGTGCCGACGGCGCTCCAGTAGATGTAGGGCGAGCCGGTGCGCGGCAGGTAGTTGCAGTAGCCGTACCCGGGGACCTTCCCGGGGCGCGGGGCGAGGTCGAGGTAGCCGCCGTCGGCCATCGCTCCGAACTGCGCGCCGAGGGTGGGGTCGAGCGTGTCGAAGATGCGCCGCGCCGTCTCGACGTACTCCTCGGTGCTGGTGAAGGGCGCGAGGGCGGGCAGGCCCGACGGGTCGGCCTGCGTGTCCCAGGGGCGCAGCGCGGGCAGGCCGAGGCCGCGCGCGCGGTCCTCGTTGACGCGGCGCAGCAGGGGCGTGACGTGCGTCTCGACGGCGTGATGGAGTTCGCGGGTGTCCTCGGGGGTGTAGTCGAAGCGGTTCATGGCGCGCCACGCGTAGTCGCGGTAGGTGTCGAAGCCCGCGTTGCGGGCCACCCGCCGCCTCAGGGCCAGCAGACGCAGGAAGAGGTCGTCGAGGGCGGGCGCGGCCTCGCGGTTGGCCGCCTGAATCGCGCGCCACGCGGCCTCACGAACGGCGCGGTCGGGGTCGAGGAGGCGCCGCTGCGCCTGCGGGATGCTGAGCTCCTCGCCGCCCACGCGGGCGCGCAGCGCGCCGGTGATCTTGTTGAAGTCGTTGGAGAGCGTGGCGATCTCGGTCTCCAGCGGGAGGTTCTCCTCGCGGTAGAGTTCGGCCTCGGTGCGGACCCCGCGCAGCATCTGCTCGTGACGCGGCTCGGGCGTCCAGTCCCGCACGGCGAGGAGGCGCTCGTTGAGGACCTGCTCGGCGCGGGTGACCTCGGGCTGCACGTCTCGGACGAACGCGACGTACGCGGCCTCGGCGGCCTCGTCGGTGGGGTCGGCGTCCTTGGCGCGCATGAGGGCCGCACGGGCCTCGCCGACGTCCTTGATGAGGTCGCTCCAGCGTTCGAGCCAGGCGGCGACGTCGGCGGCGGTGGGAGTCTCGGCGGCGAGCGCCTCGTAGCGGGGCGCGAAGGTGCTCCAGCGGACGGGTTCTGAGGGGGTCACGACGTCACTATCGCTCAGTCGCTACTCGACCGGACAGACCCGGTCTGGAGTTGGTCCGTGCCCTCCCGCGGGTCGGGTTCGGGCGCGTGCGCGAGGTGCAGGCGCCGCAGGGCGGGGACGCGCAGCGCGACGACCGCGACGACGAGGAGCGTGACCATCCCGCCCGCCCAGACGGAGCGCGTCGTTCCGAGGGCGCTGGCGGCCACGCCGCTCTCCAGCGCGCCGAGCTCGTTGCTCGACCCGATGAAGAGCAGGCTCACGGCGGCGACGCGGCCGCGCATGTGGTCCGGGGTGCGCAGACGCAGGATGGCCTTGCGGATGACCATGCTGATCCCGTCGAAGACGCCCGTGAACAGCAGCGCGACGAGCGACAGGGCGAAGTGCCGTGAGAGGGCGAACACGACGGTGCTCACGCCGAAGCCCGCGACGGCGAGGAGCAGCGTGCGTCCGCTGTCGCGCAGGGGTGGGCGGCGGGTCGCCCAGAGCATCACGAGGAGCGCTCCGACGGAGGGCGCGGCGAGCATGAGGCCCAGGCCGCGCGGCCCGACGTGCAGAACGTCGGTGGCGAAGACGGGCAGCAGCGCGACCATCCCGCCGAACAGCACCGCGAAGAGGTCGAGGGCCATGCTTCCCACGATCACGGGATCGCGCCGGACGAAGCGTACCCCGGAGAGGATGCTGTCGCGGACGCGCTCCCCTGCGGGCGGGACGGGCTGCGGCTTGGGCGCGATGCGCCACAGGCCCAGCCACGCGGCGACCGCGAGGACCGTCACGACGGTGTAGGTGCCGGGGGCGTGCCAGGTGGCGAGCAGCGCGCCGCCGAGCGCGGGTCCGACGATGGAGCAGGCCTGCCCGACGCTGCCGAGCCATGAGGACGCGTTGACGTACGCCTCGGGCGGCACGATGCGCGTCTCGAAGGCGGCGGCGGCGGGATCGCCGAAGCCGCGCGCGACGCCCGCGAGGAAGACGAGCGCGTAGAGCGAGGCGAGGACGTGCGCGCCCCCCGTCGCGGAGACGACGGCGAGCAGGGCGGTGCAGACGGCGAAGACGAGCCGGGTGCCGAGCAGGATGGCGCGGCGGTCGTGTCGATCGGCGTAGTGCCCGCCGAGCAGGGCGAGCCCGAGCGCGGGGACGGCCTCGACGAGGCCGAGCCCACCGAGCGCGAGCGGGCTGCGGGTGAGCTGGTAGACCTGGTAGCCGATGGCGACGGCGAGCATGCGGCTCGCGAGGGACGAGCCGACGCTCGCGACGAGCAGGGCGCGGAACTCGGGAAAGCGGAGGGCGGCGTGAGGGTCGGTCGGTGCGCTCAAGGTTTCAGGATACGCCCGTCGGGGTGAGGGCGTGTGGGTGCCCCGGGGGCGGTCCGGGTGACCTCCTCCGGAAGTCCTGATCGTCCGTGGGGATCGCGGTCGGGTCCGGGTCGAGGTGGTGTGGAAAGAATGGGTATTCTAACGATGCTCACACGGGGTCGGTACGCCTCGTTTCGTCGCCGGTCCGATCCTTCGAGAACGGACCGGCGACGAACGTGTCTCCCGGAGTGGGACGTCCACCGTGCGGATCGTGGGCGGGAGAGGTGACCATGCCAGGTTCCGAGGCGGCCGCCCTACGGAGTGTCCTCGTCGACGTGAGCCGTGCCTCCCGCCTTCCCTACCGTCACTGTTCTGGGATGGGATGATCGGTTCTGTCCGCACGGCGTTGTTCGTCGGCCTGCAGGGACTGAAGAGCCTGTCTAGACATGTAGACGTATTTTATAGGATCAGGAAGACAGCCTCTCCTCCGCATTGGCATGGGCGGAGGGTGGCACGAGCCACGGGCGAGACACTTTGTGCCAACGTCGCACTCTCGAACCCTCGCGGCGCGCGGAACTCTTTCGCTTGGATAAAATTATAATCAGGAGGGCTTACGACCTCCATTCTCGATGACGTCACGGCCCGATCCGTACCCCCGCCCGGACCACCTTGTCCTGCCAGCGGGTCCACTCCTGTCGTTCCATCTCCAGGGTCGGCGTGGGCAACCGTACGTTCGGAGCACACACGTCACTCTCCGCACACGACCAGAACCAGAAAGGATTCTCGACGAGCGCGCCTCCGTCGTACCTCATCCAGGCCACCTCGTTGTTGGTGACCGCGTTGTTCCCCCAGACTCCAGACGACGCGTTGTACGCGTACATCCCCACGTTCTGCGCGAGGATCGTCGCCACCGAACCGTCGGGCATCACGAGAAGTCCGCTCGACACCACACGGTTCCGGTACACACGGTTGAACACGCCTCCGGCCACCGCGACACCCTCGTTCGTCGTCGACACCACCTGGTTGTCGTACACCTCCGTGTAGCCCACGTCGAGCGCCGTCGTCGTGTACCCGTCCCCCACCAGGATCCCGCCTCCCGAGTAGGCCGAGTCCGTGGTCGGCGACAGGTTGTACGCGCCCTGCACGTAATTGTCGTGAATGCGGATGGGACTGCCCGGCGTTCCGCTGCTGATGTAGAGGTTGAAGTTTTCCTCTACACCACTGCGTCCCGGTTCGTTCACCACCTCGTTCCACGCGATTTCCACGTTCGGGACGCGCTGCACCTTGTCGAACAGGATCGTGTGCGCGTCGGTCCGGGCGGCCGTGTAGCCGCCCTGCCCGTCGCTCGGCAGACCCATGACGTTCCTGAATCGGTTTCCCACGATCCTGACGGTGTCTCCCGTCGCGACATTCCCGGAAAAACGGTGGACCACGATCCCCCGCGTCCCTTCCACCGCGTTGTTGCCAACGACCAGATTGGCGGGCGAATCGAGGTAAACGAACTCCCCCTGGGAACGGCCCGCCACATTCGGGTTCAGGCCGTACGCCCGGGAATTCCTCACCGTCACACGGTTGCCGGACGTCCCGACGATCAGTCGTCCGCGCCCGCGAATGTTCGCGTTCTGGATGACCACGGGTTCCGTCGTCCTGATCAGCACCGCGGGCACGTTCGGGTCCAGACTCTCCCAGTTCCCGGAATACCGCCCCCCCTTCGTGACGACGAGCGGTTTGGCGTACACCACCGCGCCCCCCGGAGCCTTCGCGAGCGGCCCGATGCCATCGGAGGCGGGCGACTGCGACGGGGCAGGACCGCGGCCACAGGCGGCGAGAGAGGCGAGCAGCGTGACCAGCAGCAGGCGGGAACGCAGGGAACGACGGCGGACGGAAAACGCGTTCGGCACGGTAGGACTCTCCCCGGAACGCACGAGCGTCCCTCGGTGAACGGAAACTGTAGTGAACCGACCACAGACTATTGGAACTTGGTGAGGGGTCCATCTCGCCGCATCTTCATTCCAGGCTTCCAGGTGGAGCCGATCGGCAGGAGCGTACGTCTCCGAGTGAGTTTTTTCACACTCAGCTGGTTTTCATGAAATTAATTGACCTTCCTGGCGGGGTGGCACCCGCACGAGCGCCCACGAACAGCAGCAGGGCCGACGCGCCCAAACCTACCCGCAGTCTTCCCGTCACATCGGACGTCGAAATCAGGAGATGGCGTCAGCCTTCCGGGCGATCAGCCCTCGTCGTCGAGCAGTACGTCCTGTGGCCGTTCGAAGCGGACCTCCAGGTCCGGGGCGGTCATGGGTCGCCCCAGCAGATACCCCTGGCCCACGTGACATCCCATTGATGCGAGCGTGTCGAGCTGCGCCGCCGTCTCGATGCCCTCCGCGACCACCGTGACCTCCAGGTCCAGCCCGAGCCGCGTGATGGCCCGCACGAACTTGGGGCCGTCCTCCTCCATCGCGCGCACGAACGACTGGTCGATCTTGAGCACGTCCACCGGAAGCTGACGCAGGTACGACAGACTCGAATACCCCGTCCCGAAGTCGTCGAGCGCCACACGCACCCCCAGCGCCCGCAGCGCCTCGATACGGACGCGCGACGCCCGCACGTCACGCATCAGGCTGCGCTCGGTCAGCTCCAGGCACAGTGCGCCCGCGTCCACCCCGTACGTTCCCAGAACCTCCTCGACGGTCCCCACGAAACCGGGATCCTCGAACTGCGTCGAGGACACGTTCACCGACACGTACATCGCCGGATCCATCAGCCGGCGCCAGCGCGCCACCCTTCCCACCGCGCGCCGCAGCACCCAGGTGCCCAGGGCGACCGTCAGGCCCCGCTCCTCCGCCACGTCCACGATCGTGAGCGGCGGCACCACCCCCAGCGTCGGGGACGTCCAGCGCAGCAGCGCCTCGAAGCCCACCACCCGTTCAGAACCGAGGTCGACCAGCGGCTGGTAGTGCAGATCGAGCTCGTCACGCTCCAGCGCGTTGCGCAGAAATCCCTCCAGCCGTCCGGACTCCACGACGGAATCGACGAGATGCGGGCCGAACTCCGTGCAGGTGTTGCGGCCACGGCCCTTGGCGTCCGTCATGGCGAGGTAGGCGTGGTGCACGGCGAGCTCCGCGTCGCCCGCGTCACGAGGACACACGGCGATCCCCACGCTCGCGGTGAGGTACACGCTCTCGTCCCCCACCTTCACGGGCTGGGCGAGCCGCTCGAGCACGCGGCGCGCCACCCCCGCCGCCTGCCCGGGGTGCTCCAGCCGATCGAGCATCACGACGAACTCGTCGCCTTCCACACGCGCCACGAGATCATCCGCACGCACGAGCGACGTCAACCGCGCCGCGATCTCACGCAGCACCTCGTCTCCTCCGGCGTGCCCGTGCCAGTCGTTCACGTGACGCATCCGGTCCAGGTCCACGTACAGCACCCCCGCCACCTGTGGCGGGCGCCGCAGCAGTGCCCGCGTGAGGCGGGAAACGAGGACCGGCCGATTCGCCAGTCCCGTGAGTTCGTCGTGACGCTCGCGCCGCCGCAGTTCGTCTGCCACCTTCTGTTGCTCCTGCACGGCCAGGACGAGCCGCACGAACAGCAGCATCGTGATGGTCCCGAGGACGACCTCGTCGACGCGTCCCATGACCTGCGCACCACGGGCCACGACGAACACGACGTACCCGAGCGTCAGCGCGGCGTAGGGCAGGATTCGGCCCACGGCCGGAACGTGGAGTCGGCGCTCACCTCGCTCCCGCGCACCTGCGGGCGTGACCTGCCCGGCCAGGGCGAGCAGGACCACACCCCACAGCCAGCCCAGGTCCAGCGGCGTCCATGGGGCGTACGTTCCACGGCCCAGGAGCTCCACGTACCGCAGGTCCGTCAGCAGGTACGACGTCATTCCGACGCCCAGAAGGATCAACTGCGACTGCTCGAGGCGGGAGGAGGGCCTCAGCACGAGCGCGAACAACGCGCCCAGCAGCAGAAGATCCGACGCTGGATAGGCGAGCCCGAGCGCCAGATCGAGTGGACGGGCGCCCAGGCCCGCGACGAGGACGGGCAGACCCGTGGTGTGCCAGAGAATGCCGGTAGCGACGCTCACGGCGAGCAGCAGGTCCAGCAGGAACGCGACGCGCTCGCGAGGGCCGTGCGTCCGGTGAGGAAAGAGACCGACGCCCAGTGCGATCAGTGGGACGAACGCCAGGTAGAAGACGTCGGCGACGGAGGGAAACGGCGTGGCGAAGCCCGTGAGGTCCAGGCAGGCATAGAGGAACTCTCCTGCCGTGAACGAGGCGACGGCCGAACCAACCGCGAGCCAACCCCGCTTCGAGGGACGCGGTGCTCGTGCCGCGGCACGGTACATGACGAAGCAGCTCAGCAGGCAGGACGCCAGGTAGAGGGCGTACAGCAGGACCGAGGGGAGGCGCAGGGGCGAGACGATCAGCACGGTGAGCACCGACGCGAGCGTCACCAGCGACAGGGCCGTACGGGAGACGAGGGGAAGGAACGGCCGGAGCACCATGAACTCGATGAAGTATACGTGAGGATTGTAACTTTTTGTATGTTTCGTGATGCTCGATCACTGCCAACCCACCAAAAAAGCTCAACGTCTTCTCATAAAGAAACGACCATGGCTCTCCACGGGCGAGATTCAACAAAAAACCAATCCAGATGCGGGCAAACCATGAGAAAGCTTCCTTCTGAATCGTTCGAGACCGCGTGCCAAACGCTCCCGCAAAGGTCGGACCGCATGAGTTTCCCGTCAACTGGCACAAAGTCTGCGGACCCCAATCCGCACACGGGACGCCCCTACCCTTCAACTGAGTGGCCGTCGCCCGAGGGTGGACCCACGACCATGCACGTCACAGGAGGAAAGACATGAAGGCGAATTCCAGACCGTCCCTGCTGATCGCCGTCCTGCTGCTGAGCGGGAGCCTCGCGCTCGCCCAGTCGGGCGACTCCACCCAGACGTCCGGCACGACCCAGACGCCCGCCACCCAGGCCCCCGCCACGACCACCCCGGCGGGGGCTTCCGACGCGGTCACCCTGCAACTCGCGTCGGGCGACCTGCAACTCCCCCTGATCGAGGGCGCCACGCCCATCCGCACCTTCCGCACCTTCACCGGCGTGGGCGTGCTGTACCGCGGCAACATCCCCAACGCCCTCGAAGCGTTCACCACCGCCCTCCAGAACGTCGGTTTCTCCTCCGTGGACCTCTCTGCCGCCGACACCTCCACGACCGGCACGACCGGCGCCACCACCGGTACGGACACCAGCAGTACCACCGGAACCACGGGCACGACCGGCACGGACACCAGTAGCACGACCGGTACGACGGGCACCACGGGCACGACCGGTACGGATACCACCGGCACCACCGGCACGACCGGTACGACTGGAACCACCGGAACCACCGGCACGACTGGAACCACCGGAACCACCGGTACGACCGGCACGACGGGGACCACCGGCACGACGGGCACCACGGGCACGACCGGCACGGACACCAGCTCCACCACCGGCACGACTGGAACCACCGGAACCACCGGAACCACCGGAACCACCGGCACGGACACCAGCACGACCAGCACGACCGGTACGACCGGTACGACTGGAACCACTGGCACGACCGGCACGACCGGCACGACCGGCACGACGGGGACCACGGGCACGACGGGCACGACGGGCACGACGGGCACGGACACTAGCTCCACCACCGGCACCACCGGCACCACCGGTACGACTGGAACCACTGGAACTACCGGGACGACGGGGACCACGGGCACGACCGGGACGACGGGGACCACGGGCACGACCGGCACGGACACCACCGGAACCACCGGCACGACCGGTACGACTGGAACCACCGGAACCACCGGAACCACCGGCACGACCGGTACGACTGGAACCACCGGAACCACCGGAACCACCGGAACCACCGGTACGACTGGAACCACCGGAACCACCGGCACGACCGGCACGACCGGCACGACCGGCACGACGGGGACCACGGGCACGACGGGCACGGACACTAGCTCCACCACCGGCACCACCGGCACCACCGGTACGACTGGAACGACTGGAACCACCGGGACGACGGGGACCACGGGCACGACCGGCACGGACACCACCGGCACGACCGGTACGACTGGAACGACTGGAACGACTGGAACGACTGGAACGACTGGAACGACTGGAACGACTGGAACCACCGGGACGAGCGGCACCACCGGCACCTCGTCGGACGCGGCGGGCGGTCAGGTCACGACCTTCGAACGCAACGGCGAACGCATCAACGTCCGCGTCTCGCAGATCCTCGGCTACACCGCCATCCTCGTGACGCGCGACCGTGCGACGAACGCCACCTCGGCGACCCCGGCGACGCCCGCTGCTCCGGCAGAACCTGCCACGCCCGCCACGCCGACCACACCGGGCGACTCCTCGACGCCCGCCGCCCCCAGCGACAGCGGCACGACGACCACCCCGGCGACTCCGGCCGAACCGGCGACGCCCGCCACACCGCCCACCAACCAGGGCAACTGAGCCTCGTCAGGCGGGAAGGCCGACCCTGGGGTCGGCCTTCCCGCTCTTCAGCCTTCGGTACCGGACGCCACGGACTTCTCCAGCTGACGGCGATGGTGACGGGTGTGGTAGGCGGCCATGCGCAGCCAGCCGAGCGCGTCGAGGTCGTCCATGAAGGGGTGCGGGAACGTCCGGTCGGGCGTCTCGTGCCCCTGCCGCGCGGCGGTGAGGAGTGCCTCGCGACTCGCGGCGTGACGCTCCCTCAGGGCCGTCCAGGGCTGTCCGGGACCGGGAAGCATAGCCTCGGGCGCGAGGCGTCGCCCGTTCGCGAGCTGTCCACGGGGCACCTCGACGGGCCGCAGGGGCCGGTCGGAGAGCAGGAGCCGCGCGATGCGCGCGCTTCCCTCGTTGACGACCACGATGTGCTCAGCCTCCTGCGCGTACGTCCAGGCACGGTGCGGCATCAGGGTGTCCCAACGGTCCTGCGCGGACGCGGCGGCGCGTTCGAACGCGTCGAGTTCCTGTTCGAGTCGGGCGGCGACCTCCTGCGGGGTGCGGCCGTACACGAGCAGCATCTCGGCGCTCGCGGCGGGGGCTTCGTCGTACATGCTCCGGTCATACCACGCGCGCGCCGGGCGGGCGTGTCATGCTGAGGGCGCGGTGCACATCAAGGTTCGCCAACTGGTGTACTTCCTGGCGGTCGCGGACGCGGGCAGCACGAGCCGCGCCGCGTCCACGCTCAACGTCAGCCAGAGCGTCGTGACGGAGGCCGTCCAGCGGCTGGAGGGCACCGTCGGCGCGGAGCTCTTCACGCGGCACGCGCGTGGCATGACCCTCACGCACGCCGGGCATCAGTTCCTGCGGCACGCGAACGAGGTGCTCGCGGCCCTGCGGAACGCGGAAAGCGCCCTGCGCGAGCGTCCGGACACCCTGACGGGCACGCTGCACGTGGGCGTGACGAGCCTCGTGACGGCGTACCACCTGCCGTACCTGCTGGGACACTTCGAGCGGGTGTTTCCGAACGTGCGGGTGGTGGTGCGCGAGGACCGCCGCAGCGACTTGGAGCACCGACTCATCGGCGGGGAGGTGGACGTCGCGGTGATGAACCTCTCGGGCAGCCTCGACAGGGGCGCGCTGGAGACGCGGACGCTGCTGCGGACGCCGTGGCGGGTGTGGTTGCCCACGAACCATCCGCTCACGGCGCGCGAACGGGTCTCGCTGTCGGACCTGCGGGGCGAGCGGCTGCTGGTGCTGCGTTCGGACGAGGTGGAGGACGTGACGGCGCTCGTCCTCTCGGGCGGCGCGGACGTGCGGGTGCGGACGTCGAGCGTGGAGGCGATGCGCAGCCTCGTCGCCGTGGGTGTGGGCGTCGCGCTGCTGCCCGACCTGCTGTACCGTCCCTGGTCGCTGGAGGGGGACCGGCTGGAGGCGCGGCCCCTGCAGGAGGACCTGCCGAGGCTGGAGCTGGGCGTCGTGTGGCGGCGTGGGAGCGCCCTGCCGGAGGTCGCGCGGCAGTTCCTGGTGGTGACGGGCGAGTTCGCGAGGGTGCAGCCGCACGGCGTCCGCGCGCGTGACTGAGCGGGGGTATCGGCGCGGCCGATACCCGGCATCTGCCGCGCTTTCTTGAGCGCCCCGCGCGTCGCGGTTTAAGGTGAGGCGTCACGTCCCGAGCAGAGACACGACGCGCACCCCGCGCGCACGCGTCGTCGTTTCCACGTTCGCGCGCCCGGAGGTCGAGCATGCGGCACTGGCTGATGGTCACCCTTACCCTCACGAGCGGTCTGGCGGCGGCGCAGGTCACGACCATGCGGCAGAGCCTCGGGAAGAACGAGGGGCAACTGCGGATCCTCGCGTGGCCCGGCTACATCGAGCGGGGGCAGAGCGACAAGGCGTACGACTGGGTCACGGCCTTCGAGAAGAACACGGGCTGCAAGGTGAGCGTGAAGACCTTCGCGAGCAGCGACGAGGCGGTCACGCTGATGAACGGGGGCGGCTTCGACCTCGTCACGGCGAGCGGTGACGCCACGCAGCGCCTCATCTACGGCAACAAGGTCCAGCCGATCAACACGAAGCTCATCCCGAGCTTCAAGGACGTGGACAAGCGCCTGCAGAACGCGCCGTGGTACGTGGTGAACGGCGTACGGTACGGCGTGCCGTACCAGTGGGGGCCGAACGTGCTCGCGTACAGCACGAAGGTCTTCAAGACCCCGCCGACGAGCTGGAAGGTGGTGTTCGAGAACACCACCCTGCCCGACGGGAAGAGCAACAAGGGCCGCGTGCAGGCGTACTACGGCGCGATCTACATCGCGGACGCCGCGCTCTACCTCATGAAGACCCGGCCCGAGCTGGGCATCAAGAACCCGTACGAGCTGAGCGAGAAGCAGTACGCGGAGGTCATCAAGCTGCTGCGCGGGCAGCGGCAGCTCGTGCAGCGCTACTGGAACGACGCGAACGCGCAGGTGCAGGACTTCACGAACGAGGGCGTCGTCGCGAGCCCCACGTGGCCCTTCCAGGTGAACACGCTCGTGGCGAACAAGCAGCCCGTGGCGCGCGTCGTGCCGAGCGAGGGTGCCACCGGCTGGGCGGACACCACGATGATGCACGCGGACGCGAAGAACCCGAACTGCGCGTACCGCTGGATGGAGTGGAGCCTCAACCCGAAGGTGCAGGGGGACGTGGCCGCGTGGTTCGGCTCGCTGCCCGCCAACCCGAAGGGCTGCACGGCGAGTACGCTGCTGGGCAGGGAGGGCTGCGACACGAACGGCTTCTCGTTCTTCGACAAGATCTGGTTCTGGCGCACGCCCGTCGCGAAGTGCGCGTCGCAGGGGACGTGCGTGCCGTACAACCGCTGGGTGAGCGACTACATCGCCATCCAGGGCGGGCGGTGAACGCGACCTCCTCCTCGGCGGACGCCCGCGCGGACGTCCCGCCCGCTCCCACGGAGCGCGTGGCGGTGTCCCTGCGGGACGTGTCGTGCGCGTTCGGCGCCGTCAAGGCGGTGGACGGCGTGTCCCTCGACGTGCGCGAGGGTGAGTTCTTCAGCCTGCTGGGCCCGTCGGGGAGCGGCAAGACGACGTGCCTGCGATTGATCGGCGGCTTCGAGCTGCCCTCACGTGGGCGGATCGAGCTGTTCGGACGTGACGCGTCGAGGTTGCCGCCCTACGCGCGGGACGTGAACACCGTCTTCCAGGACTACGCGCTCTTTCCGCACATGAACGTGCGGGACAACGTGGCGTACGCGCTCACGGTGAGGGGCGTGGGTCGGCGCGAACGCTGGCGTCGCGCGGAGGAGATGCTCGACCTCGTGAAGCTCTCCGGCTTCGGGGACCGCCGACCGGCGCAGCTGTCGGGCGGGCAGCGTCAGCGCGTGTCGCTCGCGCGGGCCCTGGTGAGCGCGCCGCGCGTGCTGCTGCTCGACGAGCCGCTCGGGGCGCTCGACCTCAAGCTGCGCGAGGAGATGCAGTCGGAGCTTCGCGGCCTGCAGCGGCAGCTCGGCATCACCTTCGTGTACGTCACGCACGATCAGGGCGAGGCGCTCAGCATGAGCGACCGCGTCGCGGTCTTCGCGGGCGGGCGGGTGGTGCAGATGGGCTCGCCGCGTGACGTGTACGAGTTCCCCCGCACGGCCTTCGTCGCGCGCTTCGTGGGGAGCGCGAACGTCCTCGACGGCGCCCTCGTGGGGGAACGTCCGGGGCGGATGTTCGCGCTGAGACCCGAGCGGGTGCGCCTCGAAGCGCCCCTCACGCCGGGCGCCGTGCAGGGCGTGGTGGAGGGCGTGCTGTACCAGGGCGCCATGACCCGCTGCGAGGTGCGCGTGGCGGGCGTGCGGGTCTCGGCGCTCGTGCCCACGAGCGCGGGCGTGCCCGCCGTGGGCGAGAGCGTGGGCGTCACGTGGCCCGCCGACGCGCTGCGCCCCCTGGAGGACGCGTCGTGAGCGCCGCGCCCGTGACGGCCCGCGCGGGGCTGCGCCGCCGCCTGAGCGACCTGCTGGTGCTGCGGCCCGGCGTGCTGCTGCTCGTGACGCTCCTGCCGCCCCTCGCTTGGATGGTGGTGGTGTACCTCGGCTCGCTCGTGAACCTGCTGCTCTACAGCCTGTACGGCGTCAACGACTTCACGGGGCAGGTGGAGCCGCGCCTCACCTGGACGAACTTCGCGCAGGTCCTCACGACGCCCAGCAACGTGGACGTGGTGGTCCGGACCACCCTCATGGCCGTCTGCGTGACTTTGGCGTGCGCGCTGATCGCCTTCCCGATCGGCTACCTCATGGCGTTCCACGCGCGTGGGGCACGCAAGGCCTGGCTGTACGTGCTGGTGCTGCTGCCGCTGTGGAGCAGCTACCTCGTGCGGGTGTACGCTGGTCGCCTCGTGCTCGCGCAGGACGGCGTGATCTCGTCCGTCGCGGACGCGCTGGGCCTGCGCGGCGCGCTCGACGGGCTGCTGCGCGCGCCCGTGGTGGGCGGCCCGAGCCTCGCGAGCAGCTACCTCGGGATGTTCCTGGTCTTCACGTACATCTGGCTGCCGTACATGATCCTGCCGGTGCAGGCGGCGCTGGAGCGGGTGCCGCGCTCCCTGCTGGAGGCCAGCGCGGACCTTGGCGCGCGGCCGCGCGCCACGCTGTGGCGGGTGGTGCTGCCGCTGGCGGTGCCGGGCCTCGCGGCGGGCAGCATCTTCACGTTCAGCCTGACCCTGGGGGACTACATCATCCCGAGCGTGGTGGGCGCGCCGGGCTTCTTCATCGGGCAGATGGTCTACACGCAGCAGGGCACGGCGGGCAACCTGCCGCTCGCGGCGGCGTTCAGCGTGGTGCCCATCGTGATCGTGACGGCGTACCTGCTGCTCGCGCGGCGCCTCGGCGCGTTCGAGGCCCTGTGAACGCCCGGCCACCCTCGCTCGCGCTGCGGCTCGGCGCCCTCGCCGGTCTGCTGTTCCTGTACGTCCCGATCCTGATCATCGTGCTGTACGCCTTCACCACGGAGGACCGCACGTACCGCTTCCCGCCGCCCGGCCTCACGCTGGAGTGGTTTCCGCGCGCGGCCGCGCGGACGGACATGTGGGCGGCCCTGTGGCTGAGCGTGCGCGTGGCGTTCGCGAGCACGCTCGTCGCGGCGGTGCTGGGCACGCTGGTGTCCCTCGCGATGGCGCGGGCGCGCTTCCCCATGCGCGACGCCGTGACCCTGCTGATGATCCTGCCGATCGCCCTGCCGGGCATCGTGACGGGCATCGCGCTCCTCACGTCGTTCCGGCGGCTGGGGCTCGACCTCTCGACCTTCACGATCGTCGTGGGTCACGCGACGTTCTGCGTGGTGACGGTCTACAACAACGTCGTGGCGCGCCTCCGCCGGACCAGCGTGAGCCTCGTGGAGGCCAGCATGGACCTCGGCGCGGACTACTTCCAGACGCTGCGGCACGTGCTGCTGCCGGGCGTCGCGACGGCCCTGCTGGCGGGCATGCTGCTGAGCTTCGCGCTGTCGCTGGACGAGGTGATCGTCACGACCTTCACGGCGGGGCAGCAGCAGACCCTGCCCATCTGGTTTCTCGGTGAGCTGTTCCGGCCCCGTGAGCGGCCCGTCACGAACGTCGTGGCGCTCATGGTGATCGCCCTGACCCTCGTGCCGATCCTGTTGTCCGTGCGCCTCACGAGCGGCACGGACGACCTGCACGGCGGCAGCAGGAGCGCGTAGACCGCGCGGGAGGACTTCATGACGACCCTGACCCGACCTCACGACCAGCACCTCCTCGTCGGCGGCGACTTCGTGCCCGGCGAGGGCCCCGCCTACCCGGTCCTGAATCCCGCGACGGGCGAGACGATCGTGGACCTGCCGGAGGCCAGCGCGGAGCAGGTGGCGCGCGCCGCGGGGGCGGCGGCCTCCGCCTTCGACGCGTGGAGCCGCGTCGTCCCGCGCGACCGCGCCCTGATGCTGCTGCGCCTCGCGGACGCCGTGGACGCTCACGCCGAGGAGCTCGCGCGGCTGGAGGCGGACAACTGCGGCAAGCCCTTTCACCTCGCGCTCGCCGACGAGATTCCGGCGGTGTCGGACTGCTTCCGCTTCTTCGCGGGCGCGGTGCGCGCGCAGCACGGCGCGGCCGCCGGGGAGTACCTGGAGGGCTTCACGAGCATGGTGCGCCGCGACGCGGTCGGGGTGGTGGCGAGCATCGCGCCGTGGAACTACCCGCTGATGATGGCCGCGTGGAAGCTCGCGCCCGCCCTCGCGGCGGGCAACACCGTGGTCCTCAAGCCGAGCGAGCAGACGCCCCTGTCCACCCTGCGGCTCGCGCGGCTCGTCGCGGACATCTTCCCGGCGGGCGTGGTGAACGTCGTGACGGGCGTCGGGGAGACGGTCGGGGCGGCCCTGATCTCGCGGCCGGAGGTGCGGATGGTGAGCCTCACGGGGGACGTCGCGACGGGCCGCAAGGTGCTGGAGGCCGCCTCGGCGAGCCTGAAGCGCACGCACCTGGAGCTCGGCGGGAAGGCGCCCGTGATCGTCCTCGACGACGCGGACGTGGACGCCGTCGTGGACGGCCTGCGCTCGTTCGGGTTCTACAACGCCGGGCAGGACTGCACCGCTGCGTGCCGCGTGTACGCCGCGCCGCGCGTGCACGACGAGCTCGTGGAGAAGCTCGCGGAGGCCGCGCGGTCCATCCGGGTGGGCGCGCAGGACGACGAGGGCGTGGAGATGGGCCCCCTCATCACGGAGCGTCAGCGGGGCCGCGTGGCGAGCTTCGTGGAGCGCGCGCGGGCCCTGCCGCACGTGGAGATCGCGGCGGGAGGCCGCGCGGGTGCCGGCGGCGGCTTCTTCTACGAGCCCACGGTCGTGGTGGGCGCGCGGCAGGACGACGAGATCGTGCGGCGCGAGGTGTTCGGGCCCGTCGTGAGCGTGACGCGCGTGCGTGACGCGGACGAGGCGCTCGCCTGGGCGAACGACTCCGAGTACGGCCTCGCGAGCAGCGTGTGGACACGCGACGTGAGCCTCGGCATGCGGCTCGCGGCGCGCCTGCGGTACGGCTGCACCTGGGTGAACACGCACTTCATGCTCGCGTCGGAGATGCCGCACGGCGGGCTCAAGCAGAGCGGCTACGGCAAGGATCTCAGCGTGTACGCGCTGGAGGACTACACGGTCGCCCGGCACGTGATGGTGAGGCACGCATGACGGGCACGCGCACGAGGACCGACGAGCTCCTCGCCCTGCGCGCCGAGGCGGTGGCGCGCGGCGTGTCGAACGCGCATCCGGTCGTCGCGGCGCGCGCGCTCGGCGCGACGATCTGGGACGTGGAGGGCCGCGAGTACGTGGACTTCGTCGGGGGCATCGGGGTGCTCAACGTCGGGCACAACCACCCGCGGGTGGTGGCGGCGGTGCGGGCGCAGCTCGACGCGTTCACGCACACCTGCTTCCAGGTGGTGATGTACGAGCCGTACCTGCGGCTCGCCGAGCGGCTCAACGCGCGCTTCCCGGGCGGGGGGCCCGCGCGGACGGTGTTCCTCACGACGGGCGCGGAGGCCACGGAGAACGCCGTGAAGATCGCGCGGGCCGCGACGAACCGCCCGGCGGTCGTGTCGTTCACGCACTCCTTCCACGGACGGACGCTGCTGGGCATGACGATGACGGGCAAGCGGGCGTACTACACGCAGAACTTCGGGCCGTTCGCGCCGGAGGTGTACCACGCGCCCTTCCCGTACCCCCTGCGCGGGCTCGACGCGGCGGGCGCGCTCGACGGCCTGCGGGAGCTCTTCAGGACGTCCGTGGACGCCTCGCGCGTGGCGGCGATCATCGTGGAGCCCGTCCTCGGCGAGGGCGGCTTCCTGGATGCTCCCGTGGAGTTCCTGCGGGGTCTGCGGGAGCTCTGCGACGCGAACGGGATCCTGCTGATCGCCGACGAGATCCAGAGCGGCGTGGGCCGCACGGGCACCTTCTGGGCGGTGGAGCGTTCGGGCGTGAGGCCGGACCTGCTGACCTTCGCGAAGAGCGTCGGGGGCGGTCTGCCCCTGAGCGGCGTGACGGGCCGCGCGGACGTGATGGACGCGCCCCTGCCGGGCGGGCTGGGTGGCACGTACGCGGGCAATCCGCTGGCGTGCGCGGCGGGTCTCGCGGTGCTCGACCTCTTCGACGAGGAGGACGTCCTGGGCCGCGCCCGCGTGGTGGGCGAACGCCTGCACGAGGCGCTCGGGGAGCTCGCGCGGGACTTTCCGGGTGTGGCGGAGGTGCGCGGCGTCGGGCCGATGGCGGCGGTGGAGCTGGTCCGAACGGGCTCGCTGGAGCCCGACACCGAGGGGACGGCGCGGGTCGTGGAGGAGGCGCGCGCGCGGGGTCTGCTGCTGCTGCGCGCCGGCATGTTCTCGAACGTCATCCGGGTGCTCGTGCCGCTCACCGCCACCGACGAGGAGCTCACCCGGGGACTCGGCCACCTGCGCGAAGCGTTTGAAGCGGCCTATACGGCCCGCTGAACCCGCCCCCCGTGTTCCTGAGCCTCAACCCTTTCGCCGGGCCCTTCCTGGCCCTCCTGGGCCCGTGGAGGGGCGTCTCGGGGGGCGGCCCTCGCGTCGGGTGAAGGCCTCGGCCTCACGTTCGAGCTGGCGATAGGTCTGCAGCCGTCCCGCGTCGAGTCCACCCGACGCCACGGCCGCGAGGACGGCGCAGCCCGGCTCGTTCGTGTGCGTGCATCCCCGGTAGCGGCAGTGCGACGCGAGTTCCTGCACGTCCTCGAAGGTATCCTCGACCTGATCGCTCCACACGGCGATCTCGCGCAGGCCGGGATTGTCGATGAGGACGCCGCCGCCGGGCAGGACGTAGAGCTCGCGCGTCGTGGTGGTGTGGCGTCCCTTGCCGTCCTCGGTGCGGACGTCGCCCGTCACGGCGACGTCCGCACCCAGCAGACGGTTCGTCAGGGTGGACTTGCCCACGCCCGACGACCCGATGAGCGCCACGGTCGTGCCCTCGCGGAAATAGGGGCGCAACACCTCCACGCCCTCGTCGGCGCGGGCGCTGAGGGTGTGGAGCGGCAGGTCGGGCAACGCGGCCCGCACCTCGCGCTCGGCCCGGGCGAGATTCTCGGCGAGATCGGTCTTGTTGAGGATCAGGACGGGCTCCGCTCCGCTCGCCAGGACCGCCGCGACGTACCGCTCCATGCGGGGCACGCTGAAATCCTGGTCGAGGGCGGTCACGACGAAGACGTAGTCGATGTTGGTCGCGATGACCTGCTCCGTGACCGCGGCGGGGCGGCGTCCATCCGCGCCGCCCACCGCGCGGGAGAACCTCGTTCGGCGCGGCAGGACGTCCGTGACCACGGCCGTGTCGTCCTCCGCGAGGCGAACCGCGACGAAGTCCCCCACGGCGGGGTACTCGCTGCGGGGCAGGTCCTCGTGCAGCAGGAGTCCGGACGGCACGGCGGTTCGCGGGCCGTCCTCGGTGAGGACACGGAAGGTGGACCGTTGCACCCCGGCGACGCGCGCCGGAACGACGTCGGGCCGGCCGAGCTCCTCGAAGTGTCGTTCGAACAGCTCGCTCCAGCCGAGCGCACGGAGCCGTTCGTGAGGACGCACGGTCATTCCTCGGCCTCCAGCGAGGCGAGGTGGACGCGGAGCGTGTCCACGAAGGTCTGCGCTTCCAGGCTGGCCAGGCGCCGCAGGGCCTCCTGGAGCACAGTATGTGGATCGAGTCGTCCCGACATGACGGCCTGACGAAGCACGTCGAGTTCCATGGGGCTGAACTTGCCCTTGTAGTACAGGCCGAGCCGCTTCACGACGAGATCGGCGCGTCGTTCCTCGCTGAGACCGGCGAGTTCACGCGCGAGCAGGTCCTCGACGGGCTCGGTGGGTTCGGGCTGTGGGGCCTGTCGGACGGCCGGGCGGGGCGGGGTCATCGATCCTCCGACGAGCTCGGGGTACTGATCGGGGTGCTTGATGAGATGCACGAGCGCGGCGGCCGCGGTCTTCTTGACCTTGAGCTGCCCGGACGCGACGAGGGTCTCGAATCGCTCCACGGCGCGCATGAGGGTGGAGGCGCCGTACGTCCGGGCGAGTTGCCGAGCGACGCCGTCCGCGACACCATGACGTCCGAGCAACGTGAGGACGGCCGGGCTCAGGGGCATGAAGTCCGGAGCGAACTCGTAGCGCAGGCGTTGCTGACGTCCGCGGCCATCGTAGGTCACGCTCGTGAGGTAGCCGCGGCGGATCAGTTCCTGATGCGGACCCTCAAGCGCGCGCCGGATCATGTCGGGACGCTGGTTGTTCATCTTGCACTGGTCGGCCCACTCCAGCAGTCCCACCTCGAAATGGTCGACGATCTCCTCGGGCCGCTCGGGGTGGACGCGCATGGCGTCGAGCACCCGGAACAGGATGCGGGTGCGGGGCCGGGAGAGCGACTGCATGAATTCGAGGTTGAGGGGCTTGGTGTATCCGCCACGGATGGACGCGACGATGTCGTCGGCGAGTTTGAGACGGATGACGGTCCGCTCGTCGAACATGCCGCCGGTTCGGTTGGTGTACTTCAGCGACTCGATGATGTGAAACTTCGCGGTGGTCCATCGTCGATTGGGGTGGTCCCGCCAGCCGCCGCTCACCATGAAGTTCGTCGTGTGAAGCCGATCGAGACTCTCGCGGAGCATGGCGTAGTACGGGCCCGTTCGGTGGAACCCGCACAGCCGCATGAGCTGGGTCGCGCTGATTTCGAGGGTCCCGTCCGTGGGCTGCCCGAGCTGGTTGAAGTAGTCGAGGATGGCGACGTTGACGTCGTTGTCCACGCCGTGCGGGATGCCGAATTCGGGCAGGGCGAGGCAACTGACGCGGACGAGCCGCTCACCGACCTCGTAGGTCACCGCCCAGTCCCGTTGACCGTCGACTTGGTCGAGTGCGCTGATGAGGTTGAGCCTCGCGAGGTTCAGATCGTCGATGCGTACCAGTGCGTCCGTCATGCCCCTCCCTGGTGTTGAACAATATATGTCTTAGACCAAGAATTGAAAAGAAAAGAATTGATTGAAAAACACCACCAAGAAGCGGCATACATTGCCGTCCAGGACGAGGTTTTTCGGACAAACTCCGCAGGTATGACGCGCAGAACTCCGCAGGTATGACGCGCATATCCGGCCCGTATTCCGCAGGTATGACGCACATGCACTCCAAATATTCCGCAGGTATGACGCGCGGAACTCCGCAGGTATGACGCCGAGAGGGTTGCGTCATACCTGCGGAATTGGACCCAATTCCGCAGGTATGACGCGCAGGAAAATTTCCAAACTCCGCAGGTATGACGCGCAGGATTTGGCCGAATTCCGCAGGTATGACGCGCAGACTCCGCAGGTATGACGCGCGGACACCTGTCTGGACAGCCAGAAAAACGCCGCAGGTATGACGCGCACACACCTGTCTAAACAACGCCTCCACAAGCATGCCCCCGTCCTCCGGTCACCACGACAGTCGGAGCAACGTGACCCGCCCGTTCACGACCCTCGTCACCCCATCCTCCCGGCTCGACGCCAGCAGCAGGCCCTCCGGAACGTCCGCGACCTCGAACGACCGGGCGTGAGGGAGCGCGACGCTCGCGACCAGCGTGTACGACGGTCTGACGTAGACGTTCAGGCGGTCGTCCGTCGCCTCCACGAGCACCCGCGACGTCTCCTGGAAACGCGGCGACCCCCTCCCCTCCGCGAACGAACGGGCCACCCGACCCAGCAGCGCCGGATCCTGCACGAGGCGATAGAGCCGCGGCGCCGTCGCCAGATCCTGCCAGCGTCCGGCGGACACGTTGTAGATCGCCCGGCCCGGCTGACCGGAGAAGACGTAGAACTTCGCGTCGTCGTCCCAGAGCACGCCCTCCGCGAGGACGGACGACCCGGCCGTCGCCGACACCCGGACGACGGGCGGCACGCCCCAACGGCGTGAAGGCCGACGTGGGAAGAGCGCCGGGTACCGCGACGTCTCCTCGGCTTCCACGGTCGTCGTGACGAGACCCGAAGCGGACGAGGTCGAGGACGAGAACAGGAGGTTGTCCACGACGGCCAACGGCGAACGGCCGAGCCTCACCGACGCTCCGGAACCGGGACGTACGAGCCAGTGACGCTCGGCCCCGCTTCCCGATCCCGCGTCGTCGAGGGCGATCAGCGCGTCCCCGCGCCCGTCGTTCAGGAGGCGCGCGCGGCACGTCGGACAGTCCGGAAGGCGCACGGGGCGTCGCCGCGCACTCCGCTGGTCCACCAGCAGGCCGTCGCGTCCGCGGCGAAGCAACCAGCGCCCCGCGGACGTCACGACCCGGACCTCCGCAGCCGACCAGTCCGACGGCCACGACGCCAGCTCACTGCCGGTCACGGCCCCGACGATCCGCAACCTGCCCCCGCCGAGGAGCAGCAGGCGACGATCACCGACGGCCAGCAGTCGCCCGGGCACCTCCAGGGGCACGGACTCCCCTCCCCCAGGTTCGAGCGACGTGACCCGCACTCCGTCCGGGCGGCGCTCCACGACGGAGAACCCACCGTCGCGGGCCAGCAGGAGAGGCTGGGCGTCCACCGGGAGTCCGAACTGCCCCACGGAGACGAGCGAGACGGCGCCCGCCCCGCCCGTCAGCAGACACGTCCACAGCGCGACGAGCGCGCACGCGAGCTTGAACGGCATGATCCCCAGTATGCCCCGGCCTCCGCGCGCCGGGGCAGGGGTTCAGCGCGTGGCCTTGCGGAAGGGCAGGTAACGGGGCGTCCAGAAGCGCTCGCGCGCGTACGCCTCGACGGCCGTCTCGTCCATCGAGCGCAGACGGTACTCGGCCGCCACGCCGTCCCGCACCGCGCGCAGAACCACCCGCGTGGCGACGCGCAGGCTCACCTCCTGAAGCTCGCTGACGCGTGGGTACACGCGGCCATCCGAGAGGTCCGTCACCTCGGCGAGCGTTCGTGCGGCCTCCAGCACCATGCCGTCGGTGATCTCCCGCGCCCTCGACAGGATCGCGCCGAACCCCAGGCCCGGGAAGATGAACGCGTTGTTGCCCTGCCCGACCGGGAAGGTCCGACCGTCGAGCGTCACGTCCGCGAACGGACTGCCCGTCGCGACGACCGCCCGCCCGTCCGTCCAGCGCAGCACGTCCTCCGGGAGGGCCTCCACGTTGCTGGTGGGGTTCGACAGCGGGAACACGATGGGCCGCCCGGCGTTGTGGGCCACCGCCTGCACGATCGGCTGCGTGAACAGCCCGCCGACGCCGCTGAGCCCCAGGAGCGCCGTCGCGCCGGAGTTCTGGATGGTCTCCAGCAGGGTGGGCGCCTCGCCCGCGAAGGACCAGCCCGCGAGCCGCTCGGGCGTCTGCGCGTACGGCACCTGGTGAGGCTCCAGATTCTGCCCGTGGACCAGCAGCCCCTGACGGTCCACGACCAGCAGGCGCGCGTGCGCCTCCGCCTCCGTCAGGCCCTCGGCGAGCAGCCCCTGCTTGATCGCCCAGGCCACGCCGATGCCGCCCGCGCCCGCGCCGACCACCACGAAGGTCTGCTCCCGGAGCGCCTCGCCCTTGAGTCGGCAGGCGTTCAGCAGACCCGCGAGCGCCATCGCGCCCGTGCCCTGGATGTCGTCGTTGAAGCTCGGGATGACCTTGCGGTAACGGTCGAGGACCCGGAAGGCCGTGTTGCGCCCGAAGTCCTCCCACTGGATGATCGCCTTCGGGTAGCGGTGCGCGACCGCCTCCACGAAGCGGTCGAGGATGTCGTCGTACGCCTCGCCCGTGATGCGGCGGTGCCGCACCCCGAGGTACAGCGGGTCCTCGAGCAGGTCCTGACGGTCCGTGCCCACGTCGAGCTCCACCGGGAGGGTCTTGTCCGGCCCCACGCCGCCCGCCACCGTGTAGATGCTGAGCTTCCCGATGCTGATCGCCATGCCGCCGAAACCCTGATCGCCGAGGCCCAGGATCGCGCTGGAGTCCGTCGCGACGATCATGCGGACGTCCTCCAGCGGGACGTTCGCGAGGTTCTTCTCGACCCGGTCGATGCTCTCGCTGCTCACGCACAGCCCGCGCGGGTAGCGGTAGATGTGCGAGAACACCCGCACCGCCTCACCGACCGTGGGGGTGTACAGGATCGGCAGCATCTCCTCGAGGTGGCGGCGCAGCAGCGCGAAGAACAGCACCTCGTTGCGGTCCTGCAGGTTGCGCAGGAACACGTGCTTCTCCAGGTCGGTGGGCTGCAGGCGGTAGCGGCGGTACTGGCGCTCCATCTGCTCGTCGACGGTGCTGACGTGCGGCGGCAGCAGACCTTCGAGGTCGAGCAGGCGGCGCTCCTCGTGCGTGAAGGCCGTGCTCTTGTTCATCAGCGGGAGGCGCAGCAGCGAGAAACCCGTGAGGTTCACTTCCAGGTAGCGCTGGCCGTCCTCGTCGCGCTTGACGTCGTAGTAGGGCGAGACTGGGGGCATGACGCGTCCCACCATACCGCCCTTGGTGTAGAGAAGACACTCAGCGGGCGGGGTCGCCGTACCCCACGCCGTAGCGCGAGTACGCACGAACGGGCTCGCCCCGTACGGTGTCCACCTGCAGGAAGTAGCGGGTGTTGTCCACGGTGTTCACCCGGCGGCGCGTGCGTGTGTCGATGATCGCGCCGCTGGAGACGTGCGCGAGCCGTCCGTCGCGGCTGAAGTTGATCCACTTCGGAGAGATGCTCCCGTCGGGTTCGCGAACGTCGATGTCCGCGATCTGAACGGGCGCGCGTCCGGGCAGGCCGCTCACGTCGAAGACGTGCACCATGCGGTTCGAGTGGTCCGCCACCCAGAGTTCGCGCTCGTCGGGCGTGAGGGCGATCCCGTGCGACTGCGTGGTGCGATCCGTCGGCGTGGTCGGGTCCGTCCAGGGGAAGCCCTGCACGTCCACCGAGTACAGGACCTTCCCGGTACGCAGGTCGCCCACCTCGAAGCCGGACTTGTGGTCCACCGTCACGAACGCGAGCGTCTCGGCGTGATTGACCGTGAACGGGCGGATGTTGCCGCTGAACGGCCCCACCCGGCCCACCACACGGTCCGTCGAGGTGTCCGCGACGCTGAGCTCGTCGTACGCGAGGCTCGCGAGGTACACGTGGCGTCCGCCGGGGCCCATGACGGTGTTGTGCGCGCCGACGTGCACGGGAATGGTCGAGAGCTCGTCGCCGGTCGCGGCGTCGAGGACGTACCAGAAGCCGTCCGATCCGGCTTCCGTCTCCTCGCCCGTGGGCAGGTAGAGCTTGCGCCCGTCGGGGGTGACGGCGAGGCTGTCGATCGACGGCGTGTAGCGGCGGTTCCACAGCACCTGCCCCGTGCGCAGGTCCAGGCACGTGACGTAGCCGAAGCGCGGCTGACCCGCGTACTTCGGATCGTCCCGGTCGCCCCAGTGCGGGATGTAGAGCCGGTTCGTGACGGCGCTCGCGGCGATGCCGCGCGGCATGTTGAGTCCGGGCACGTCGATGGTCCTCACGAGCGTGTAGTTCCGGTCGAGGTCGTACACCTTCACGGCGCCCTTGACGGCCACGTACTTGAGGTGACTGACGTCCGCGCCGCGCACGTCGAACCGCACGGTCGTGGACGTGCCCGCGACACGCTGCCCGCCGCGCACGAACAGCGGCGTGACGGTGAGCGTGTGCGTACCCTCCGAGGGTGTCCAGCCGAGCGTATCGAAGGGCACGTCGGGCGCGAGGGTGAAGGGAGCCCGGTCGTCCTCCCGGACGACGCCGTCGAGGTCGAACCGCACGCTCGCGGGCGTCCCGCCGTCCACGTCGACACGCACGTCGAGCTTCACGGTAGGCAGGGCGGCCAGGTCGAGCGTCGCGCCGTCCGTGAGGGAACGCCCGAGTCCCGCGCGTGAGGTCGCGTCCAGCAGGACCAGGGAGGAAACACCGCCGGACGTGCCCTCGGTCGACGAGCCGCCGGAGGTGTCGGGGCTCGAAGCGCACGAGAACAGCACGAGCGGGAGCGTGAGGAGCGACAGGGCACGGTGGAGCGACATTCGACCGCCTTTGCGTCGGGAAGTTCTGGCGTGGAGCGCGAGACTGCGACGAGTGTAGGAGGACGAGCGTCCGGACGGGATGAACACGCGTCCACACAACGTTGTGAGATAGGCGTGACGGTGCCGCCAGGGTGAAAAAACCGTCCTGGCGCGAGCCTTCTCGGCGCACTTCGACGCCGAGCCCTTCCAGACGCTGTTTTTCTGTGCTACATGTGAAGTGCGTCGAGAAACACGCACTTTTCCCCAGGAGGAACACCCATGGCCACGAAGAAGACCCCCGCGAAGACCGCCGCCAAGCCCGCCGCGAAGGCCGAGAGCAAGCCCGCCGCCAAGGCGGAGAGCAGCAAGCTCGGCAAGACCCAGATGGTCGACCTGCTCGCCAGCCGCAGCGGCCTCAGCAAGAAGGACGCCGCCCACGCCTTCGACACCCTCGGCGACATCCTCGTCGAGGCGCTGCGCAGCGGCCAGACCGTCGGCATGCCCGGCCTCGGCACCTTCAGCGTCACCGCCACCGCCGAGCGTCAGGGCGTCCGCCCCGGCACCAGCGAGCGCATCACCATCCCCGCGGGCAAGAAGGTGCGCTTCAAGGTCGCCAGCCCCCTCAAGGCCGCCATCGGCGCCACCGAGTAACACTCGGCTTCCGCTGGGAAGGGGAGCGCCACGTGGCGCTCCCCTTCCCACGTCCGTCCAGGATGAAGGTGCCCTGCGCCCCACCCCAGGAGGCGTACAGGATCAGGGGTCACAATGGCCGCACGGACCGTGCGACAGGAGGCTCCCGTGACGACCCGCCGATACCCGCGCCTGACCCTGCTGCTCGCGCCGCTCCTCCTGGTGGGCTGCGCGGCCACGTCCGCCTCGACGGACGAGGCCCGGCCCGACCCGGCCCCGCCCGCCGAGCAGGCCACCCCGTTCGACGTTCTGGTCTACACCCGCACGACCGGCTTCCGGCACGCCTCCATCGACGCGGGCGTGGACGCCGTGCGGGCGCTCGGGACCGCAAACGGGTTCGCGGTGACCCGCAGCGAGAACCCCGCCGACTTCACGGACGACAAGCTGAAACGCTTCAAGGTCGTGATGTTCCTCAACACCACCGGGGACGTCCTCGATACCAACGGACGCGGGGCGCTGGAACGCTTCGTCCGGGCCGGTGGCGGGTTCGTCGGCGTGCATTCCGCGACCGACACGGAGTACGGCTGGCCCTGGTACGGGCGTCTCGTCGGCGCGTACTTCGATGGGCACCCGCAGAACCCGAACGTCCGCGAGGGACGCCTGAACGTCACGCTGCGGGACCACCCGGCGACCCGTGACCTTCCCGATCCCTGGGTCCGTTCCGAGGAGTGGTACAGCTTCCGGAGCGTCTCCCCGCAGATCCGGCCCCTCCTGAAGCTCGACGAGGCGTCGTTCGAGGCGGGCGGCGCGCCCCGCATGGGCGACCATCCCGTCGCGTGGTTCCAGGAGTTCGAGGGCGGACGGAGCTTCTACACCGCGCTCGGGCACGAGGCGTCCACCTTCGCGGACCCCTTGTTCCGAAAGCACCTGCTTGGTGGAATCCTCTGGGCGGCGGGCAGGGATTAACGCTCGGGTCCCCCGGGCGTGACCCGCCGTGCCCGGCGCCCGAACGTGCGGTGCACGGCCTTCGCCACGAGCCGCGCGCAGCCCGGGCAGGTCAGGGGACCCGTCGCGGACAGCTCGCCCGGTGCGGGCGGCGCGAGCTTCGCGCGGCAAACGGGCTGCCCGTCCGAGACGCGCACGAGGTGCACCCGCCCGGCTCGCCCACCCCGGCGGAACGCCACGGGCTCACGGCGGTGGTAGCGCCGCGCGAGCTCCGAGAAGGCCGCCTCCGGAGGAAGCGCGGCGAGGTCGGCGTGCGCGGGCGCGGCAGCGAGATCGGACGGGCGGCGCGCGGGACTCACGGGGTCATGATAGCCCCGCGCCCCGTATGCTGCGGACGTGACTCCCGACTTCCACGTGTTCATCGTCTCCGACGGGACGGGCCTGAGCGCCGAGACCGCCGCGCGCGCGGCGCTCGCGCAGTTCCCGAGGTTGCGGCCCGCCGCCCGCTTCCACCGCTTCACGGAGATCGGGGACGTGGAGGTCCTCACGCGGGTCGTGGAGGCCGCGCGTGACGTACGCGGCGCGGTCTTCCACACGCTTGCCCGGCGGGACTGGGCGGGCCGCCTGCGTGACCTCGCGGGGAGCGCGGGCGTGCCGGAGTTCGATCTGCTGCACGCCGCCGTCTCCGTCGTGGAGGCCGCGTCGGGCGAGACGCCCCTCGACGCGCCCAGCCCGCGTCGTCTGGACGAGGCGTACTTCCGGCGGGTCGAGGCGATGGAGTGGACGGTGCGGCACGACGACGGCCGCGAGCCTGCCAACCTGCGCGACGCCGAGATCGTCCTCGTCGGCGTGAGCCGCACCAGCAAGACGCCCCTGAGCATCTACCTCGCCAACCGCGGCTACCGCGTCGCGAACGTGCCGGTCGTGCTGGGGGTGCCGGTCCCCTCGACGCTGGCGCGTGTCTCACGCGAGCGGGTGTTCGGTCTGCGCATCGACGCGTCGGTCCTGCTGGAGATCCGTCAGAACCGCGTGCGTCAGCTGGGCTCCACGGGTGGGGAGTACGCGGACCCGCAGCGGGTACAGGAGGAGCTCGACTACGCCGAGGACGTCTTCCGGGCGGGGCGTTTCACCGCGCTGGACGTCACGGGCCGCGCCGTGGAGGAGACGGCCGCCGAGATCGAACGCCTGCTGGAACGCCGCCTGGCGCGCGGTTGAATGTCAGAACAGGCCGAGCCGGAGCAACTTCCTGGGTTCGAAGACAGGTAGATCGAGTTCGGCGCGGAGGTTCAGAAGGTGCCGGTCCCTTGAGACGATACCGTCAGAGTGCGAGGCGACGAGCAGGTCCAGCATGTACCAGTCCTTCGGATCGGGGCAGGAGGGCCAGTCCAGTTTGGGGACCTGCTCGTGGTATTCCCCGAGGCGGTGGAGTTCCGTCGCCGCGCGGAAGGCGAACGACGGTGTGATGACGCCCGAGCCCAGGTTCAGCACGGCAGGGTAGGACAGGACGTCGGCGAGTTCGGTGAAATGGCGCTCGCACAGGACGAGCAGGACGTCGAAGCGGCGGGCCGCCTGGTAGAAGTCGAAGGCGGGACCCACGGTGCTGGTGAATCCGCTCAGGAGAACGTTGACGTCGGGGATGAGGCGCGCGGGCCTCAAGTCTCTTCCTGTTCGTCGAGGCGTCGCTCACGGCTCAATCTATTGAGGCGGCCGTCAGCGAACCGGGCACGAAGGTCGTCCTCCGAAAGGGCGGGCAGACGGACCTGCTCGTCGTGCGGCGCTTGTGCTCTGGCCCAGCTCACAGCCTGATCGATGAGCTCGCTCCGTTGCTCCTCGGAGAGGTGTTCGAAGGCCGCGCGCAGGGGCTCGAAGGGATCGGCGGGCTCGTGGATCTGAAGGGCTGCCGATCCGAGGATGCGGTCGATGGCGGCGGTCGGAATCCGATACTGGGCGCGGCCCGTCGGGGTGGTCCTGACGCGTACCGCCTCCAGCGCGCCCTCCCGGATCTGACGCCTCACGGTGTCATCGCTGACGTGCAGCAGTCTGGCCGCCTGCTGCACCGTGAGGAGGCGCAGGGGTTCATGTTTGGGTGTACTCACGCTCTCACCTCAGGCTATTGTGCCGCAAGAAGCGCGGGAGGCGCAAGAGCCGCAGGATGGCGTAGAAGGTGGACGGGGAAGAACTCCTCCCCGTCCACAGATCGCCTTCCCACTACTTCGTGCTGTGCGTCACCTCGCCGATGGTCGCCTGGGCGGACGCGAGGCGCGCGACGGGCACGCGGAAGGGGCTGCACGACACGTAGTCGAGGCCCACCTCGTGGAAGAAGCGCACGCTGCGCGGGTCGCCGCCGTGCTCGCCGCACACGCCGAACTTCAGGTCGGGCTTCACGCTGCGCGCCTGCGCCACCGCGAGCCGCACGAGGGCGCCCACGCCGTCCACGTCGAGCGTCGCGAAGGGATCGTCCTTCAGGATGCCCGCCTGCAGGTAGTGCGGGATGAACTTGCCCTGCGCGTCGTCCCGCGAGTAACCGAAGGTGAGCTGCGTCAGGTCGTTCGTGCCGAAGCTGAAGAAGTCCGCGTGACGCGCGATCTCGCCCGCCTCCACGCAGGCGCGCGGCACCTCGATCATCGTGCCGATCGGGATGTCGAGCTTCGCGCCGCCGAGCGCGCGGACCTCGTCGAGGACGGCCTCCACCTGCGCGCGTGCGAGCGCCAGCTCCGTCGCCGTCCCCACCAGCGGGATCATGATCTCCGGGCGGGGTGTGCGGCCCTCCCGTTCGAGCTCCGCGGTGGCCTCCGCGATGGCGCGCACCTGCATCCGGGTGATCGCGGGCCGCGTGAGCCCGAGGCGGATGCCTCGCAGACCCATCATGGGGTTGACCTCGTGCATCGCCTTGACGCGCGCGAGCAGGGCGCGGTCGGCCTGGGCCTCGTCACCCTCGTCGCCGCGCGCCTCGGCGGCCGCGACGCGCGCCGTGAGGACCTCCAGGCTCGGCAGGAACTCGTGCAGGGGCGGGTCGAGCAGGCGGATCGTGACGGGCAGGCCGTCCATCGCGAGGAGGATGTCGCGGAAGTCGCTGCGCTGGGCTTCGAGCAGATGTTCGAGCGCCCCGCGCTCCTCGTCGGCGTCCTGCGTGAGGATCATGGTGCGCACGTGCGGCAGGCGGTCCTCGCCGAAGAACATGTGCTCCGTGCGGCAGAGGCCGATGCCCTGCGCGCCGAACTCGCGGGCGCGGCGGGCGTCCTCGGGCGTGTCGGCGTTGGCGCGCACGCCGCCACGCCTGAACTTGTCGGTCCAGCCGAGGAGCTCGTCGAGGCAGGCGTCCACCGTGGCGGGCAGGGTGCGGACCGCGCCCGCGTAGACGCAGCCGGAGGTGCCGTCGATGGTGAGCAGGTCGCCCTCGCGGACCTCCACGCCTTCCACGGTGAGGCGCGCGGCGCCGCGCTCCATCCGCAGGCTCTCGGCGCCCACCACGGCGGGCTTGCCCATCCCGCGCGCCACGACGGCCGCGTGGCTCGTCATGCCGCCGCGCGCCGTGAGGATGCCCCGGGCGGCGGCGAGCCCGTGGATGTCCTCCGGGCTGGTCTCGGGCGTCACGAGGATGACGGCCTCGTGCTCGCCGCGCCGCGCGGCCTCGTCGCTGCTGAAGACCGCCACGCCCGTCGCGGCGCCCGGGCTGGCCGGAAGGCCGCGCGCGAGGACGGGCTGGCCGTGGTCCGGGTCGAGGCGGGGGTGCAGCAGCTGGTCGAGGACGGCGGGGTCCACCCGGCACACGGCCTCGCCGGGCGTGATGAGCCGCTCCTGCGCGAGGTCCACCGCGACGCGCACGCTCGCGCGGGCGCTGCGTTTGCCCGCGCGGGTCTGCAGCATGAAGAGCCGCCCGCGCTCCACGGTGAACTCGAAGTCCTGCAGGTCGCGCATCTCCTTTTCGAGGAGCGTCGTCATGACGAGGAGCTGGCGGTGCACGTCCGGCATGAGCCGCGCGAGGCGGTCGAGCGGTTCGGGCGTGCGGATGCCCGCGACGACGTCCTCGCCCTGGGCGTTCATCAGGAACTCCCCGAAGGGCACGGGCTCGCCCGTGTTGGGATCGCGGGTGAACCCGACGCCGGTGCCGCTGTCCTCGCCGAGGTTGCCGAACACCATCGCCTGGACGTTCACGGCGGTGCCGAGGTCGTCGGGGATGCCGTTGAGACGGCGGTACGTGACGGCGCGGCGGTTGTTCCACGAGTCGAACACGGCGCGGACGGCGCCCTGCAGCTGCGTCCAGGGGTCCTGCGGGAAGTCGTGCCCGGCACGCTCGCGGTAGATGTTCTTGAAGGTGCCCGTGAGGGCCATGAGGTCCCGCGCGCCGAGCTCGGCGTCGCTGGAGACGCCACGCGCGTGCTTGAGGTCCTCGAGGGCCTCCTCGAACTCGTGCTTGGCGACGCCCGCGACGACGTCGCCGTACATCTGCACGAGGCGGCGGTAGGCGTCCCAGGCGAAGCGCTCGTCACCGCTAGCGCTCGCGAGGCCGATCACGGTCTCGTCGGTGAGGCCGAGGTTGAGGATGGTGTCCATCATGCCGGGCATGCTGAACTTCGCGCCCGAGCGGACGGAGACGAGCAGGGGATCATCGGGGTGGCCGAAACCGCGCCCCGCCTCGCGCTCGAGGCGGGTGAGCTGGGCGCGCACCTCGTCCCAGAGGCCCGCGGGCATGGCCCGAGCGGCGTGGTAGGCGTTGCAGGCCTCGGTGGTGATGGTGAAGCCGGGCGGGACGGGCAGGCCGAGCCGCGTCATCTCCGCGAGGTTGGCCCCCTTGCCGCCCAGGAGGGCCTTCCAGTCTCCGCGTCCCTCGTCGAAAAAGTAGACCAATGTCATGTGTTCCTCCTCGTGAATGGGTGTGGATGCGACCGAGCCTAGCAGGCCGCCGAAGATGAGAATACACAAATAAGGTCAAGGCGCATTCAAGAATCGCGATCCAGAGCGGTGAAGCGCTTCCGTTTGCCGGTGTATTGAGTACACGAATTCATAGAGGTGGCGATGGCGCGTTCATCTCATCTTCATACTTCGTCCTCGAACATCCACCTTCGCGAACCCCGCATACAACCGGGTGAAAGGCAGGAACCCCCATGAACAAGAAGATGATCACCGCCGCCGTGACCGCCCTCACCGCCCTCTTCAGCGCTGCGAGCGCCGCCCAGATGAGCGACCAGGCCTTCGTGCGCGTCGTGCACGCCAGCCCCGACGCGCCCGCCGTGGACGTCTACGTGGACGGCACCCGCACCGTCGCGAACGCCGCCTTCAAGGCCGCCACCCCCTACGGCGAGGTTCCCGCCGGCAAGCACAAGGTCATGGTCACCGCCGCGGGCGACAAGAACACCGTCGTCATCGAGGCCGACGTGGACCTCAAGGCGGGCACGTACTACACCGTCGCCGCCGTCGGCTACCTCAAGAACATCCGCCCGAAGATCTTCACCGCCACGGGCCTCAACATGGACAAGGGCAAGGCCGAGGTGAACGTCTACCACCTCTCCCCCAACGGCCCGCGCGTCCAGGCCCTCGCGGTCGACATGAACAACGCGCCCCTGCTCAAGACGGGCCTCGCGTACGGCAACAAGGGCACCCTCCTCGTCAACCCCATGGGCGTGAACCTCAACGTCGTGCCCTTCGGCATGACCACGCCCGTCGTGAAGAACCTCAGCGGCATCAGCGTCGCGGGCGGCAAGAGCTACAGCATCTTCGCCGTCGGCCTCGTGGGCGGCACGGGCGCGCAGGCCTTCGACCTCGTCGCGGTCGAGGACAAGCTCGTCATGGGCTCGATGGCCGCGAAGTAAGCGTCACGGGCGGGCGGGCGCGGGGTCGCCCCGCGCCCGCCCCCATTCCTGAAGGAGACGAATGAACACCTCCATGACGTGGCTGCGTGCCTGGCTCACGGCGGCCCTGCTGAGCGTCCTCGGGTACGCCGCGCTGCGCGCCCTCGCGGCGCCCTACCCGCCCCTCGTGCTGTACGGCGTCCTCACCCAGTTCCTCGGCGTTCCGCGTGTCTTCCAGGTGCTGCACGAGCTCTTCGGGCTCGGACAGGGCGGCAAGACCTTCGCGTTCCTCGGCGTGACGCTCGCGTGGCTCGGCGGGCTCACCCTGCTCGGACGGTTCGTGCCGCGCGCGCTCGCGGCGCTCCTGCTCACCCTCGCGCTCGCCCCGCTCGTCGGGTGGGCGGCCCCCGCGTACGGCGCGACCTTCCTGATCCTCGCGACGCTCCTCTCCCCCGCCCTGCGCGGCCTCGAAGCGCGCGGTGACCGCCGCCTCGTGCTCGGCGCGATCGGCGGCGGCGCGGCCCTCGTCGTGGGCGGCGGCCTGCTGAACCTCTTCCGCTCCGCCGTGCCCGCGGCCGAGACGGCGGCCCTCACGCCCGGCGGGCCCCTCCCGGGCGGCCTGACGCCCGTGAAGGACTTCTACTACGTCTCGAAGAACCTCGAGGCCTTCGATCCGAAGCTCGACGGGGAGAAGTGGCGCCTGAAGGTGGACGGCCTCGTGCGCGAGGAACTCAGCCTCAGCCTCGCGGACCTGCGCGCCATGCCCGCGCGTACCGTCGAGCTGACCCTGTCGTGCATCTCCAACCCCGTCGGCGGTCCCCTGATGGGCAACGCCGTCTGGACGGGCGTGCCCTTCGCGGACGTGCTGCGCCGCGCCGGAATGAAGGGCGGCGCCCGCTACGTCGTGTGGCGCGCCGCGGACGACTACGAGGAGTCCCTCCCGCTCGGGCAGGCGCTGGAGGACGACGTGCTGCTCGTCTATGAGATGAACGGCGAGCCCCTCACGCCGAAGCACGGCTTCCCGCTGCGCGTCCTCATCCCCGGCCGTTACGGCATGAAGCAGCCGAGGTGGATCACGCGGATCAGCCTCACGGCCCAGGACGTGCCGGGCTACTGGGTGAAGCGCGACTGGAGCCGCACGGCGCACGTGGTCCTCACGAGCCGCATCGACTTCCCCGTCGAGGTCAGCCCCGTCGTTCCGGCGGGTAAGCCCACCAGCGTGCGCGGCATCGCCTTCGGCGGCCTGAAGCCCGTCACGAAGGTCGAGGTGACCACCGACGGCGGACGGACCTGGCAGGCGGCGCGGCTCACCCCGCCGAGGTCGAAGTACGCCTGGACCCGCTGGGAATTGCCCTGGACGCCGAGCGCCGGGAGCTACCAGGTCGCCGTGCGCGCCTGGAGCGGCGAGGAACTGCAGGTGGAGCGCGACGCTGACGCCCTGCCGGAGGGCGCGACGGGCTGGCATCACTTCATCGTCAACGCGAGCTGACGCGTGTCGGGCGCCCGGCGGCGCTATCCTCGGGCATGCTCGCCGCCGACGCCGTCTACGACTGGTTCAACGCGCACGACACCCAGCGTCGCTACCCCACCGAGGCCACGGGCGCCGAGGGTGACCGCCGTGACCCCTACGAGCGTGACCGTGCCCGCGTCATCCATAGCAGCGCCTTCCGCCGTCTGCAGGGCAAGAGCCAGATCTTCGCGGCGGGCTGGTCCGGGTACCTGCGGACCCGCGTGACGCACGCGATGGAGGTCGCGCAGATCGCGCGGGCCATCGCCACGAACCACGGCCTTCCCGGCAGTCTCGCGGAGGCCGCCGCGCTCGCGCATGACCTCGGGCACCCGCCCTTCGGACACAACGGCGAGGAGGCGCTCAACCACTGCATGCGGCCCTACGGCGGCTTCGAGGGCAACGCGCAGACCTTCCGGATCCTGTCGCGGCTCGAACCGCTCACCACGCGGCATCCGGGCGTGAACGTCACGCGCGCCACGCTGCTCGGCGTCCTGAAGTACCCCGGCGGGCGCGGCGGCGTCCCCGCCATGTACGAGGACGACGCCCGCCACGACGGCGGCTGGCTCTACGAGGGCGTGGCGCGCGGCGAGAACGGCGAGCTGCCGCGCAGCGTCATCTGTCAGATCATGGACTGGGCCGACGACGTCGCCTACAGCCTGCACGACCTGGAGGACGGCATCCGCAGCGGGCTGCTGTCGCATCACGCGCTCGTGACGGTCGAGGCGACCGAGCGCGTCACGCTGCGCGCGCAGCGGGCGCTGCCCGGCATCGAGCGGGACTTCGTGGCGTCGGTGCTGCGTTCTCTGCACGCCCGGCTCGACGACGGTCTGAGCATCACGCCGTCCGCGCCGCGTGTCCGCGAGATGGAGGGCTCCTACGTGCACCGCTTCGTGACCGCCACGAGCGTGGAGGTGACCGACGAGCCGCGCACCTGCTTCGACTTCCGGCTGGTGGTCCCGGGTGAGATGCGCACCGAGTGCGCGGTCCTCAAGGCCGTCACGCAGGAGCTGATCCTGCGCGATCAGCGCACGGGCGTCTCCGCGCGGCAGGCGGTCGGGACGGTCACGGAGCTCTTCGAGCTGCTGCTCGACACGGCGAACGGCGACCTCGACGACATCCGCGCCGCCGTGCTTCCCAAGGAGACGCGCGACGTGCTCGCCGCCTGTTCCTCGGAGGGCGCGCGGGCGCGCGTCGTGTGCGACTTCATCTCCGACATGACGGACGCGGGGGCGGGCGAGTACCACCGCCGCCTCTTCGGCGCGCCGCAGAGTTCGCCCTTCGCGCCCCTGTGAGGGGCGTGCTAGGCTTCCACACCGGAGGCGAAACGACATGATTCCCTGGACGGTCCTCGGCACGGCCCCCATTCCCGGAGGCGAGGGCGAACTGCGGCTCGCGCGGCGCGGCGCCGAGTTCTCCATCAGCCTCAGTGGACGCGGCGAGCTGATGAACAGCCGCGTGCACTCCTCGGAGGACGCGCTCGCGGAGCTCGCCGTGGCGGAACTGCACGCGCCGAGCCCGCGCGTCCTGGTCGGCGGGCTCGGCATGGGCTTCACCCTCGCGGCGGCACTGCGGGTCCTGCCGCCCGGGGCGTCCGTCACGGTCGCGGAGCTCGTGCCCGCCGTGGTGGATTGGAACGAGGGCGCGCTGGGCGAGTGCGCGGGCTGGCCCGTCCGCGATCCGCGCGCGGTCGTGCGCGTCGCGGACGTCGCGGACGTGATCGCGGGAAGTGCCGGGGCCTTCGACGCGGTCCTGCTGGACGTGGACAACGGCCCGGAGGGCCTCACGCATCGGGACAACGACCGCCTGTACAGCCGCGCGGGGCTCGCGGCGGCCCGGCGGGCGTTGCGTCCGGGCGGGGTGCTGGCCGTATGGTCGGCTCATCCGTCACCGGCATTCACGTCTCGTCTGCGGTCCGTGGGGTTCGACGTACGCGCGGTGGACACGAGGGCCAGGCAGGGACGCGGTTCGCGGCACGTGATCTGGCTGGCACGGACCTGATCCCGCCGGGTCGCAACGTTGCGACCCGGACGTCGGCCGATCAGGTCGCAACGTTGCGACCTGACGCGGGTCTCGAACCGGCAGGCCGTGAGGCTCGCGTTTTCCGGCGTGCGCGCGGTACGCTGCATGTACATCTCAGCTCGTCCCGCCCGGTCCACGGGCGTCCCCTCGTCGTTCCCGGAGGACCGAATGCAGGCACTGGTGTTCGAAGGCCCCTGGCAGATGCCCCTTCGCGAGCTGCCCACTCCCGAGCTCGGGCCCGGCGACGTGCTCGTCCGCGTCGCCGCGGTCGGTGTGTGCGGCTCGGACGTGCACGGTTTCACAGGCTCCACGGGGCGGCGGCGCCCCGGCGTGGTGATGGGTCACGAGTTCTGCGGTACCGTCGCGGCCCTGGGCGCGGACGTCACGACGCTCGAGGTGGGCGCGCGCGTGGTCGTCAATCCCATCGTGTCCTGCGGGCACTGCGCGCCCTGCCGGGCAGGACGGCGCAATCTGTGTCTGAACCGCCTCGGGATCGGCTGGTCCGTGGACGGCGCCTTCGCGGAGTTCGTCCGCGTGCCGCAGGAGAACGTCGTCCTGCTGCCCGGAAGCGTCTCCTGGCATCAGGGCGCGATGGTCGAGCCCCTCGCCGTCGCCCTGCACGCCGCGAACCTCACGCCGCTCGACGTGGGTGACACGGCCGTCGTCGTGGGGGCGGGCCCCATCGGGCTGCTGACCCTGCTCGCCCTGAGGTCGCGCGGCGCCGGGCGGGTCGTCGTGACGGACCTCAGCGAGCGCAGGCTCGCGCTCGCGCGGGATCTCGGCGCGGACGCCACGGTGAACGGACGCGAGCAGGACGCCGCGTCCACCGTCCGTGAGCTCACGGGCGGACTCGGCGCGGACGTGGTGCTCGAGGCGGTGGGCGTGAGCGCCACCGTGGGGACCGCCTTCGCCTGCGTCCGCACGGGCGGGCAGGTCACCTGGATCGGCAATTCCGCCCCCGAGGTGCAGGTGCCCATGCAGGACGTCGTGACACGCGAGCTCGTCGTGCGCGGCGCGTACGCATTCACGTCCGAGTTCGCGCGCGCCGTGGACCTCCTCGCCTCGGGGCGGATCGACGTCGCGCCCCTCGTGGAGGAGGTGGCGCCCCTCCCTGAGGGCCCCCGGCTCGTCACGGCCCTGGCGGACGGCTCGCTCGACGCGGTGAAGGTGGTGCTCGAACCTTGATCGGCTTCGCCGTCGTGGGACCCGGCAAGGTCGCGCACACGCACGCGGCGGCCCTGGCGGCGTCGCCCGTCGCGCGGCTCGCGGTGGTCTGCGGCCGTGACGAGGGCCGCACCGCGAACTTCGCGCGGGTGTACGGCGCGCGGGCCACCACGTCCCTGGAGGACGCCGTGAACGATCCCGACGTCGCGGCCGTCATCCTGTGCACCCCGCACCCGCGTCACGCCGACGAGGCCGTCACGGCGGCCCGCGCGGGCCGTCACGTGCTCGTCGAGAAGCCTCTCGCGCTCACCGTCGCCGACTGCGACCGCATGATCGCGGCGGCGCGCGAGGCGGGCGTGCGGCTCGGTGTGGTCAGTCAGCGCCGCCTCTACGAGCCCGTGCAGCGCGTCAAGCTCGCGATCCTGGAGGGCCGCCTGGGCACACCCGTCCTCGCGACGCTCAGCCTGCTCGGCTGGCGCGGCCCGGAATACTACGCCATGGACGCTTGGCGCGGCACCTGGGACGGCGAGGGCGGCGGCGTCCTCGTGAACCAGGCGGTGCATCAGCTCGACCTGCTCCAGTGGTTCATGGGACCCGTCGAGTGGGTCGGGGGGGACTGGGCGAACCTCAACCACCCCGGCATCGAGGTGGAGGACACCGCCGTGGCTACCCTGCGCTTCCGCAGTGGCGCCCTCGGCAGCGTCGTCGTGAGCAACTCGCAGAACCCGGGGCTGTGGGGCCGCGTGCACGTGCACGGCTCAAACGGCGGGTCCGTGGGCGTCCAGACGGACGGCGGGTCGAGTTTCGTCGCGGGCGTCACCACGGCGGTCGAGCCGCCCGTCAACGACCTGTGGACCCTCCCCGGCGAGGAGGGCCGCCTCGCCCCGTGGCAGGCCGAGGACCGCGAGCGCGCCGCCCGCATCGACGTGATGACGCACTACCACCGCCTGCAGGTCGACGATTTCGCACGCGCCGTGCTGCAGGACCGCGAGCCGCTCGTGCCGGGCGAGGAGGGCCGCCGCACCGTCGAGCTCTTCGAGGGCATCTACCGCTCGGCCCGCTCGGGCGAGCGCGTCACCTTCCCGCTCTTTTAGGAGGTCTTCACCCTCCCCGCATTTCGCGTGGGCGCGCAATCTTGACGCGGGGGTCCCGGCTACGGTGGGGCATGCGTACCCTCCTCGCGACGCTCGTCCTGACGGGTGTGCTGGCCGCCTGCGCGCCCGCCACGCAGCCCTTCGACCCGGACGCCCGCCTCGACCCCGCCGCGCTCGGACCGAAGAATTCGCAGCTGGAGTGGTGGTACGTGTCGGGCTATCTCCCGGAGAGCCGCGCGGCCTTCCACTGGGCGCAGTTCAAGACCGTCTACCGGGGTGTGCCCTACTTCGTGTCGCACGTGGCCGTGACGGACCTGGAGACCGGGAAGCTCGTCTTCCAGGAGCAGAACAGCGGCGGCACCGAATTCCGCTTTCCGCCCCTGCTGGTGCGGCAGGGAGACTGGCAGCTGCGAGAGGACGGCGGCCGTTACGCGCTCGACGCCGGGCCCGTGAAGCTCTCCCTGACGCCCCTGAAGAACTCTGTGGTGCACCCGCCGGGCTACTCGGGCACGGCGGAGGTGGGCCGCATGTACTACCAGAGCGTCACACGGCTCGATCTGCGCGGCACCCTGAACGGGCGTGAGGTCCGCGGGCTCGCCTGGATGGACCACCAGTGGGGCGACCAGATTCCCGGGCAGCAGGCGCTGTGGGACTGGTTCGGGCTGCACCTCTCGAACGGCGTGGACCTGATGGTGTACCGGGTGAAGGACGCGTCGGGGAAGGTCGTTCAGCTCGCCGGGTCCTGGGTGGACCCGCAGGGCGTCGCGCGGGAGGTGCGTGACCTGCGGGCGGTGCCGCGCGAGACGTGGCGCTCCCCGACCGGACGGGAGTACACCCTCGGCTGGGACCTCGTGGCGGACGGCTTCACCCTGAAGGTGGACGCCGTGAGGCGCGAGCAGGAGCTCCTGTCGCCCGCCACCGTCGTGGCGTACTGGGAGGGGCCGGTGCGTGGGGCGGGCACCTGGGGGGATCAGCCGATCACGGCGGAGGGCATGGGAGAGTTCGTGGGTGGATCGTTGCTGCGCTGACCTTCACACGACCTTTTCTCATCTTCCGGAGCGGCTGTTCGCATGAATCGACCGTCTCGTGAGGGTATCATGAGGCATGGTCGACGAACTCGATGAGCTCAACCGGGAGTGGCTCGGCAACCTCGTCGGCGCGCACGACCTCGCGAAGATCGACACCCTCGTGGCGCTCGGCGTACGCTTCCGCTGGGACCACGCGCCCTGCGGGTCGCTCCGCTTCCAGGCGGTGAACACGCGTGGGCGGGTCGTCGCGGAGACGACCGCCTGGATCGGGGCGAGCCGCGCGATGATGGTCACCATGACGCTCGACGCGCTCGGCGTCTCGGCGATGGAGCGTCCGCACGGCGCGGGTTGAGCGTTCTCGCACCAACCCCGCCGTGGGCGCGTCTACAGTGGCGCGCATGAGCGACAAGAACGCCCACGAGAACCACGACGACCGCACCGAGCACGGGCGCTGGACACCCGACGTGTCGCGTGAGGCCGACCGGATCATGAACGATCTCGGCGACGCCCTTCCAGAGGAGACGGCCGTCGACAAGACAGACAAGACACGCCTCAACAGTCCACTGCGGCAGAAGGGCACGGAGGACCGCGAGGACTGACGCTCCGCGCACGTACGCGGAAACGTGACCGACGCCGCGTGGCGTGGCAGAATGGGCGGGTGCCACTTGCTTCAAGCTTCATGTGCGTGCGCCCGCACGCCGGCCTGTGGCATGCTGTCATGCCATGAGGGCGACCGTGATCGAGCGTCCGCACCCTGCCCTTCGGAGCCACGATGAGTGAACCCCGCAAGAGACGAACCGGGACGACCACCCGGCGCACCTCCCCCAAAGCCGCCGACCCTGCCCCCACCGCCCCACCCGTCGTCCCCGACGACGCGGACACCCGCCCCCCGACGGAGATCGCCGAACCCGACGAGGCCCTGCTCGAAGCCGAGGAGGACCTCCCGGAGGACATCGACGAGGAGGAACTCGCCGACGAGGAGACGCCCGCCGAGGAGGACGAGGAGACCGTCGAGGACGCCGTTCGCGCGACCAGCACCGACCCCGTGCGGCAGTACCTGCACGAGATCGGCCGCGTGCCCCTGCTCACGCCGACCGAGGAGATCAACCTCGCGCGCCGCATCGAGGAGGGCGAGGCGGCCCGCGCGAAGCTGGAGTCCGACCTCGACCTCGACGACCGCGCCCGCCGGGGACTGCGTCGCCAGATGGAGGACGGCGCCGCCGCCAAGCAGGCCCTCATCGAGGCGAACCTGCGTCTGGTCGTGAGCATCGCCAAGAAGTACAACAACCGCGGCATGAACTTCCTCGACCTCATTCAGGAGGGCAACGGCGGCCTGATCCGCGCCGCCGAGAAGTTCGAGTACCGCCGCGGCTTCAAGTTCTCCACGTACGCCACGTGGTGGGTACGGCAGGCGATCAGCCGCGCCATCAGCGACCAGGCGCGCACCATCCGCATTCCCGTGCACATGGTCGAGACGATGAACAAGCTCTCGCGCACCACGCGGCAGCTCGCGCAGGAACTCTCGCGCGACCCCACCTTCGAGGAGATCGCCGCCGCGATGGGACCCGGCTGGGACGCCGCGAAGGTCGAGGAGGTCCAGAAGCTCACCGTCGAGCCGATCTCGCTGGAGACGCCCATCGGCGCCGAGGGCGACTCGTCCTACGGGGACTTCATTCCGGACGACAGTCTCGACTCGCCCGCCGACAATTCGGACCGCGTGATGCTCTCCGAGGCGCTGGAGCAGGCCCTCGCCCGGCTCGACGAGCGCGAACGGATGGTCATCAAGCTGCGCAAGGGCCTCGTGGACGGCCGCGAGCACACCCTCGAGGAGGTCGGGCAGTACCTGCGCGTCACGCGCGAGCGGGTCCGGCAGATCGAGACGAAGGCGTTGCGCAAGCTCAAGTACTTCGAGAGCCGCACACGCAGCCTGCGCGACTACCTCGACGACTGAGCGGGAACGGGCCGGGGCCGGGAGGATGTTCCTCCCGGCCCCGCGCCTTCATGGGCGCTCCTCGCCCAGCAGCTGCTCGATGCGGGCGAGCAGGT
>NZ_KI912672.1:5007-6499 GCF_000519345.1 Deinococcus pimensis DSM 21231 | reverse complement strand
ACCCGGCACGGCGCGCGCCGCATGCTGGGCGTGCTCGCGGCGGCGGACGTGGAGTTCGTGGAGCAGCCCCTCGCGGCGGGCGACCTGGAGGGGCACGCGGAACTGCGGCGGCACAGCACCGTCCCGATCGTCGCGGACGAGAGTGTCCACCACCGCGACGACGTGCCGCACCTCGCGGAGGCCTTCGACGCGGTGAACCTCAAGCTCGCGAAGCTCGGCGGGCCCCTGCAGGCGCTCGCGGCGCTCCGCACGGCCCGCGCGCTCGGGATGGGCGTGATGCTGGGCTGCATGATCGAGTCGAGCCTCGGCATCAGCGCGGCGGTGCACCTCGCGGGCCTCGCGGACTGGGTGGACCTCGACGGGGCCCTGCTGCTCGCCGAGGATCCCTTCTCCGGTCTGGCCTGGACGGCCGGGACGGTGGAGCGCCCCACGGGTGCGGGCTGGGGCGTCGTCGAGGTCGTGCAGGACACGGCGGGTTCCCCGGCCTGAGCCGACGGGGACGCTCACGACTCCGTGAGCGTCCCTCCATGAACCCACCATCGTTCCCGGGCCTACACCCATTCCAGTTGACACGACGCTCCTCATGAATCACCATGAGCACATGAGCATGCCAGGTGACAGGATCGGCCGCCTGAAGGACCTCACGCCCAGGCAGCGCGAGATCCTCCGCTACATCGTGACGCTGGAGGACAACTGCGAGAGCGTCACGAGCAGCCGGATCGCGGAGCACTTCAAGCTGGCGCGGCAGAATCTGCGCGAGCACCTCATCGCCCTGCGCGAGAAGGACTACGTCGTCTACGAGGCGCGCGCCCGCCAGACGGCCACGGTGCGTCTCACGCCGCGCGCGCGCGCCACGCTCGGGGTGCGCGGCTACCCCGTCGTCGGGGAGGTCGCGGCGGGCCAGCCGGTGTACGCCGAGCAGAACATCGAACGCTTCGTGACGCTTCTGGAGGACCTCCTCGACCTGCGTGAGGGAGACTTCCTGCTGCGCGTGCGCGGCGACAGCATGATCGGCGCGGGCATCTACGACGGCGACAACGTCGTCATTCGCCCCGGCGACGGCGAGCCGCTCTCCGGCGAGATCGTCCTCGCGCTCGTGCCCGGCGAGAACACCGCCACACTCAAGCGCTGGCACCGCCGTGGCGACACCGTCACGCTCCTCAGCGAGAACGCCGCCTACGCTCCCATGACCTACCCCGCCCACGACGTGAGCGTGCAGGGCGTGCTCGTCGGGCACGTCGGCGCCGCCCGACCGCGCCGCGTCGCGCTGCCCTGACCTCATCCCGGCAGGGGCCTCCCGGACGCGCGCGTCCGGGGGTGGCCCCGCCGTCCCCCGAACGAGGCGACATGCGCACCAGCCCCACCATTGCCTGCCTGCTGCTCGACCCCTTCCCGCTGTGGGACGCCCGCCGCCGTCACGAGGGCGTTCCCGTCGCCGTGACGCACGAGGGCCGCGTCGTGCACGCCAGCGCGGACGCCGTGCGCGGCGGCG
>NZ_KI912672.1:873-4907 GCF_000519345.1 Deinococcus pimensis DSM 21231 | reverse complement strand
GCGGCGCGGCGGCGGCGCGCAGTTGTTCGAGGCTCGCACCCCCGGCGGCGAGCCTCAGGAGCTCCGCGCGGCGCGTCTCGTCACGAACTCCGGCGATCACACGGCCCTTCGTGTACTCCAGTCCGCCCGCCCGCATGGCGGCGAGGACGTCCCCGGGGAATCGCAGGATGGGGAGGTGCTGTGTCAGGAAGGTCACCCAGGAGCCGCCGAGCGTCTCGAAGAGCCGTTCGACGACGACGATCTGCTCTGGATGGCCGGGCGCACCGGGCGTCTTGCGCAGCGCGGAGAGCCGGGCGGGCACCTCCTCGGGGCGCAGGTCGAGCGCGAGGGCGAGGGCGCGGGCCACGGCGTCCGTCCGGTCGACGGGATTGAGGTCCTCGCGCTGGAGGTTCTCGACGATGGCGGCCTCCAGCGCCTCGCGGTCCCCGAGGTCACGCACCACCACGGGCACGCGGGCGAGCCCGGCGAGCTTCGCGGCGCGCCAGCGGCGCTCGCCCGCCACGATCTCGTAGCCGCGCCCCCCGGGCGCGCGGCGCACCAGCAGGGGCTGGAGCACGCCGTGCTCGCGGACGCTGCGCGAGAGCTCCGCGAGGGTCGCGTCGTCGAAGGCGCGGCGCGGCTGCCCCGGGAGCGGCGTGAGGTCCGTGACGTCCACCTCGCGCGGCGTCTCGGACGGGTGCTCGTCGACGGCGCCGAGGACGCCGCGCAGCGCGCCCCGTACGTCCGGTCGCCTAGGAGGCAACGCTGGCCTCCCCGAGCGCGGCGAGCAGCTCGCTCGTGGCGGCGCGCACCTCCAGGTCGGCGGGACTGCCGGGCATGTACACGCCGATGGGGACGTTCGCGGCGTGCGCGTCCGGGTAGATGGCGGGCCGGAAGGTCACGGGGGTGCCGAGGGGGGAGAGCAGCTCGCGCATCACGTCGAGCGACTCGCGGTGGTGCCGGATCTGAGCGTTGTACAGCGTGGGGAGGTAGAACGCGACGTGCAGCTGCTCGTTGAGCTCGCGGTACGTCTGGACCATCGCGCGGACCGCGCCGACCCCGCCGACGCCCTTGTGGGTGGTGGGTACGGGCACGACGAGCGCGTCGGCGGCGATGGCCGCGAGCCCGCTGAGCTGCCCCAGGCTGGGCGGCGAGTCGATCAGCACGAAGTCGTAGCGTTCCCCGAGCGCGCGCAGATGGCGGTGGAGCCGCCGGATCCCGCCGATCTGGCCGGGCAGCTGCGCCTCCACGAGGGCGAGCTCCAGGTTGGAGGGAATCAGGTCGAGCCCGTGGACGCGGTACGGCTCGGGCAGGGGCTCGTTCTGGAGGACCGAGCGGGCGACGGTGCGCTCGACGGACGCGTCGGGCACGCCGAGCCAGCTGCTGAGGTTGGCCTGGGGGTCCACGTCGATCAGGAGGACACGCAGGCCGTGGTGGTGGGCCAGGGTGTAGCCGATGTCGCGGGTGGTGCTGGTCTTGGCGGCGCCGCCCGCGTGATTGAAGGTGGTCAGGACTCGCATGGACTCGCTCCCACTGTACGCAATCCAGGACCTGATCGCGAGCGGGTCGCAACGTTGCGACCCGGCTCCGGACACCTGGGTCGCAACGTTGCGACCCGGTGTCCCGCGCCGCCCCGGGTTGCCCCGTGAGGGTCCGGCAGGGCATCATTCGAGACGACCTCGCCCATTCGCAGACCGGAGATCCCTTGAGTTCCCATCACGATCCAGTTCCCATCGTCATCACCGAAGTCCAGTCCGGGGAGCGCGGCCTCGCCGGGCATCCCGGGCACGTCAGCGTCGTCGTGCGCGACCTCACCTCCGGCGAAGTGCTGCGCGAGCACGACCCGGACCGCGTCTATCCCGCCGCGTCCACCATCAAGATCGCCCTGCTCGTCGCGGCCCTGCGGCTCGTGGACGCGGGCGCCGCCCACCTCGACGAGCGTCCCGTGATGGACGCCGGGGACCGCGTGGGCGGAGACGGGGTCCTCAAGGAGCTCGTGGCGGGCCTCGCGCCCACCCTGCGCGACCTGCTGACGCTGATGATCGTCGTGAGCGACAACACCGCCACGAACATGGTCATCGACCGCGTCGGCGTGGACACCGTCAACGCCTTCCTGAGGGAGGCGGGCCTGAGCGGGACCGAGCTCCTCGGGAAGCTCCAGTTGCCCCCGGAGCGGCAGTCCGCGCGACAGCGCGCCGGGGAGCGCAACCGCACCACCGCGCGGGACCTGGCGGAGCTCCTGCTGCGCCTCGCCCGGGGCGAACTGCTCTCGCGGTCCTCCACGGAGGTCGCGCTCGACATCCTGTCGCGGCAGCAGCACCAGAACATCCTCACCCGACACCTGCCGCGCGACGAGGCGGGCGAGCGCCTGTGGCGCGTGGCCAGCAAGCACGGCGAGCTTCGCGGCGTTCACCACGACGTGGGCGTCGTCTGGAGTCCCCGTCCCGTCGTCCTCGCGATCCTCAGCGAGGGCGGCCTCGACCCGCGCGAACACCCCGACAACCACGAGGTGCGCCTCCTCGCCCGCCTCGCCGCCGATCTCGTCCGGACGTACGGAGAAGCGTCCTCGTCCGTCTCCCAGGAGGGAACGCCGTGAACACCACCCTCGATCAGCGCATCACCCCCCTCGACGAGGAGCGCCGCGTCGCCGACGTCGCCCTGCGTGACCGTCTCGGCGGCGGCTGGACCTGGCTGACACCCGTCACGCGAGCCGCGGCGCGGGGCCGCGTGAGCCTGCGCGCCCGACCCGACGGCCTGTCCCCCCAGGTCACGGAGGCCCTGCTGGGCGAGACCGTCGAGGTGCTCGAGGAGCGCCCGGACGGCTGGGCCTGGGTCCGCACCGCGCACGACGGCTACCTCGGCTACACCCGGCTGGACGCGCTCGGCACGCCCCCCGCGGGGGAGACGCTGCTCGTGCGCGCCCCGCGCGGTCATCTCTTCGCGGGGCCGAAGGTCAGCGCGCCCCTCCTCGACGAGCTCGCCTGCGGCGCGCGCCTCTCGCGGCTCGACGACCGTGCCTACGACGAGAACGGCCGCACGTGGTTCCGTGTCGCGTACGGTGGGGGAGAGGCGTACGTGCAGGCGGCGCTGGTCAGCGCCGGGCGGGAGCATCCGGAACGTGCCCGCGACCTCGCCTTCATCGCGCGGCTCCTGGACACGCCCTACGTGTGGGGCGGGCGCAGCGCGTGGGGCATCGACTGCTCGGGGCTCGCGCAGCTCTTCCACCCGCATGGCGCGCTCCCGCGCGACGCGGACCAGCAGCGCGACTTCCTGCCGCGCGTGGAGACGCCGCGCGCCGGGGACCTCGCGTTCTTCCCGGGGCACGTGGGCGTCATGCTCGGCGAGCGCGAGATGCTGCACGCGAACGCCACGCACATGCGCGTCACGGTGGAGACGATCGGCGAGGGCGACTACGGGCGCAGGCTCGCGGAGAGCCTGGAGGGCTACGGCCGCTGGGACGGCACCTTCTTCCGGGAGGAGCTGAAGTGAACGTCACCTGGGAGACCCGCGTGCTGCGCACCGCGCAGCCCTTCGGTATCGCCCGCTGGACGCACAGCGAGTACCCCCGCACCTTCGTGCGGGTGGAGCAGGGCGGCGTCGTCGGGCGCGGCGAGGCCGCCCCGAACGCCTTCTACGGCGAGACGGGCGCGACGGTGGAGGCCGTGCTGCCCGTCCTCGCGGGCGCGCTGGAGGACCCCTGGGACTGGCAGGGGCTGGAGGCCGCGCTGCGCGCCCGCTTCCCCTACGACCACCCCAGCGTGAAGTGCGCGCTGGAGAGTGCGGCGCTGGAGTGGTGCGCCGCGAGCGTCGGGCTGCCCGTGTGGCGCCTGCTGGGCCTGTCGCCCGCGCCCGTGCCGGAGTCGAGCTTCACGGTGAGCATCGCGGAACTGGACGACATGCGCCGTCAGGCGCGCGAGGCGGTGGCGCGCGGGCACGGGGTGCTGAAGGTCAAGCTGGGCACCCACCGCGACGAGGCGATCATCTCGGCGCTGCGTGAGGAGGCGCCGCGCGCGCGCATCCGCGTGGACGCCAATGCCGCGTGGACCCGGCACGGC
>NZ_KI912672.1:0-773 GCF_000519345.1 Deinococcus pimensis DSM 21231 | reverse complement strand
GCCTGCGCGACCTGGGCTGCGTGACGCCCGGACGGCTCCGGCACGGTGAGCGGGCGCGCGTGGCGGGCCTCGTCGCGGCGCGGCAGAAGCCGCCCACCGCGAAGGGCGTGGCGTTCTTCGTGCTGGAGGACCACCACTGGCGCGTGCAGGTCGTGATCGGCCCGGAGCTCTGGGAGGCGCACCGTCAGCTGCTGCGCGACGCGCGCGCCCTCGTCGTGGAGGGCGTCGCGGACGTGCAGGGCCACGCGCGGGCCGTGCGGGCCGAGCGTCTCTCCGAGCTGCCCGTGGACGTGGAGAGCGTGGGCTACGAGTACGGGTGAGGCGTCAGCGCAGCGCCCGGAAGAGCTCCGCCGCGCCCACGCCCACCGCGCGGCCCGACGCGCGGAAGAAGCCCGTCATGCCGGAGCCGCTACCGCCGTTCTGGCTCTCGTGCCGCGCGAGCGCGCGCGCCTTGAGGTCCAGCACGTCCGTGATGTCCACCGCGACGTCCGGACGTCGAGTCTGGAAGAGGTAGAGGGGCGGACGGTCCCGCAGCGTCTCCCAGAAGCCCAGAAAGACCCGCGCGGACCCCTGGTGGTCCGGGTGCAGGTAAGGCAGGGACGGCAGGGACGGATCGAAGATCAGGACGGCCTGCGGACGCAGCGCGTCGTAGATCTCGCGGACGCGCGGCAGCAGACGCGCGTCCGCCGCGACGCCCCGGTCGGGCAGCCCGAGGAGGTGGACCTCGGCGTACCCGAGGTCCCGCGCCGCCGCGAGCTGCTCCGCGCGGCGCG
>NZ_KI912671.1:418281-420802 GCF_000519345.1 Deinococcus pimensis DSM 21231 | reverse complement strand
GTGGCGCCGCCGAACGGCTCGGCGGGCGCGGCCGTGGCGTGGTCAGCGGGCGAGCCAGCCACCGTCCACCACCAGCAGGTGTCCGTGCACGTAGTCCGATGCGTTCGAGGCGAGGAACACCGCGGCGCCCGCGAGGTCCTCGGGGCGGCCCCAGCGTCCGGCGGGGATCCGCTCGAGGATCTGCCGGGCGCGCGTGGGGTCGTCGCGCAGGGCGCGGGTGTTGTCGGTGTCGACGTAGCCGGGCGCGAGGGCGTTGACGTTGACGCCGCGCGCGGCCCACTCGTTGGCGAGGGCCTTGGTGAGGCCGGCGACGGCGTGCTTGCTGGCGGTGTACGCGCTGACGCGCACGCCGCCCTGGAAGGCGAGGAGGCTGGCGACGTTGATGATCTTGCCGTGCCCGCGCCTCAGCATGCTGCGCGCGCAGGCGCGGCTGAGGTGCCAGGTGGCGCGCAGGTTCACGTCGAGGACGGCGTCGAAGTCCTCGTCGGGGAAGCTGAGCGCGTCGTGCCTGCGGATGATGCCGGCGTTGTTGACGAGCACGTCGAGCGGTCCGAGCTCGCGTTCGACGCGGTCGGGCAGGGCGAGCACGTCCGACGCAGTGGCGAGGTCGGCGGGAAGGTCGGCGAAGCGGCGGCCGTGCGACCTGACCTGCGCGGCGACGTCGCGGGTGGGGGCGTGGTGGGAGGTGACGGCGACGTCGGCGCCCGCGCGGGCGAGCGCGGCGGCGATGGCGGCGCCGATGCCGGTGGCGCCTCCGGTGACGAGGGCGACGCGGCCGCGCAGGGAGAACGGGTCGGAAGGCTGGGGTTCGGGCGTGGGGTGGGCGTGCGTCATGAGGTCTCCGGTGGGGTCAGAGCATCAGGGTGGTCTTCTGGACCCAGCCGACGTCCGGGTCGAGCGTCACGCCCTGCGTGCGGCCAGTCCCGGCGAGGAACCAGAGGTAGTAGCTCTGGTAGCCGGGCGCGCCGACGAAGGTGTGGTAGCCGTGCGGGAGGGCGAGCAGGGTGTGGTCGCGGACGGTGTGGGTGGCGTCGTAGCCGCGCTCCTGGCTGTAGTGGCGGGCGAGACCGAACGCTTCGGGGCTGCTGAGGCGGAAGTAGTACATCTCCTCGTGGAACTTCTCGTTGCCGGTGTCCTGCTCGTGCTTGTGCGGGGGGTAGGTGCTCCAGTGGCCGCTGGGGGTGATGGTCTCGCCGACGATGAGGCGACTCGCGGGCAGCAGGTTCGGGGCGACGAGGATCTCGCGGTACGTGCGGGTGTAGTTGAGGGCGCCCCAGGTGCCGGTGCGGACCTGCTCGGGGGTGATCTCGTACGGGTCGGTGTCGAGGTCGCTGGGCGCGCTGGGAAGCGCGGCCTCGAGGGGCGTGAGGGCGGTGACGCGGTAGCGGGTGCCGCGCGGGAGGTAGACGCTGTGGGGAAGGCCGGCGAAGACGTTGGCGCGGCGTCCGACGGCGTCGAAGGTGGCGTGGTCGGTGTCGACGCGGGCGGTGCCGGAGAGGACGACGAGGAGGAGCTCGCGGTCGCGGGTGTGGTCTTCGTGGGTGGCTCCGGCGTCGAGGGTGAGGGTGGCGAAGCCGAGGAGCGCGCACGAGTCGTCGGGGACGTCGTGACGGCCGGTGGTGCGGGGTAGGACGTGGAAGGTGCGGGGGGTGGTCAAGGCAGCCTCCTGGGGCGTGCGGGCGGAGCGTCGGGGGTCGGGCGGCGGGTGCGGTCGTGCCGTCCGGGCCGCCGGACGGGCCGCGCCGTCGATGGGTGGTCAGGGCGAGCGGGGAAGGATGCTGATGTAACGTTACACCAAGTCGTCGGTGGACGGAAGAGCGACCCCGTCACCCATGTGGCGTCACCGTGACGCGCAGGTCGATCGCCGCCCGCGGCGAAGGATCGAGCGTGACGAACCGCGCCCGGTACACCGTGATCGGCGCGCCGCCGTGCGTCCGCGCCGCCGTCGCCTCGACCTTCGGCCGCACGAGGTGGGGATCGAAGCGCGCGAGCACCGTGCCCGCCGCGCCCACCCACTCGACCTCGCCCTCGCGCGCCTCCGGCCGGATCAGGCTGACGAGCGCGCTCTCGAGGATCCCCGCGGGGTCGAAGGTCGCCTCGTCCCGCAGGTGCAGCGACGCGCGCGCCGCCTCGTCCTGCCACGAGAAGGACCGGATGACGGACGTCGCCGCGGGGTACGCGCTCGTCAGGTCCAGCGTGAGCGCCGCGGCGTCCGGCGAGACGCGTACGTCCAGAACCCGCGCGCGCGCGTCCACACCGCCGCGCTGCGCCTCACCCGCGACGACCGGGACGCTGTGCCCCAGCGAGGACGCGTGCAGGTGGGCGTAGCGCTCCTCACCGAAGTACGCGCGGGTGTACGGCCCGGCGCCCAGGTCGACGAGGACGTCCTCACCGTCGATGCCGAGCGTGAAGCTGCCGAGGTCGTTGTGGTTGTGCGGCTCGTCGTTGTGCCCGCCCTTCGCGGCGAACGTCACGAGGCGCGCGCCGACCTCGACGCGGCGCACGAGCCACGCGAGGTCCG
>NZ_KI912671.1:417502-418181 GCF_000519345.1 Deinococcus pimensis DSM 21231 | reverse complement strand
GGCGGGGCCGCGGCGAGGACGGTGTGGACGGTGACGTCCGGCCAGGGTCGCCAGAGGCTGTGGACGACGTCGCCGGCGACGGTGACGTCGTCGACGCGTTCACGGACGCGGTAGCGCTCGCCGTCGTCGGAGAACGCGAGGGCGCTGTCCGGCGCGAGCTTGGCGAGGTCGCGCTCTCCGACGCTGACGCTGAAGCCGAACCGGGTGGAGTACGCGAACTTCGCGTACTTCGCGGCGCCGTGGTTGAGCCACGAGGCGTGCTGTCGGCCGCTCAGCGCGAAGACGTGACCGTCCGCGTCGTCACGGCACACCAGCATGCCCGGGTGGTGCTGCGGGTGGACCTCGGGCAGGGACCGCTGGGGAGCCTCGGGGGTCTGCCAGAAGGGGTGCGTGTCGGGCAGGGCGAGCGGGAGGAAGTACTTCATCGCCCAGTACGGGCTCTGCGGGGAGTTGTACTCCTCGCTGATCATCAGATTCGGGTAGGCGTACCCGACGGTGAGGACGCCGGTCTCGGTGAAGAGTTCGCGGGAGGCCCACCAGCGGAGGTGCCGCGCCCACAGGCCGCGCAGCTCGCCCCACGGCAGGGCCTCGACGTCCGCGAAGGCGAGCGCGCCCCAGAAGGCGCCCGTGGCGAAGCGGTACGTGAGGCTGCGTCCGAAGGGCAGCGCGGCGCCCTCGG
>NZ_KI912671.1:416707-417402 GCF_000519345.1 Deinococcus pimensis DSM 21231 | reverse complement strand
CCCACAGCAGATCCTCGAGCCCCGCGAGGGCGGCCTCGTCACCCTGGAGGGCGGTGACCGTCAGGGGCAGCAGCCGCGCGCGACGCTCGAAGTACGCCCGCTCGTGCTCGCGGCGGGTGCCGTCCACGGAGAAGCGGCGGAAGTCGCTGAACGGCAGCGGCGGCGGCGGCGTGAGCGCCGCTCGCCTCGCCTGCTCGCGCAACGCGCGCAGGGCGTCCTGGAAGACGCCGGGCGCGCGCGGATCGAAGACGGTGAGGTCGAAGGGCACGCCGAACGGGAAGTTCGGGTGCTCGCGTGAGCCTGCGAGGACGGCGTCACGGACGTCGCGGAAGTTGAGCATGGGTCTCCCAGCGCCGGGCGGCGCGGCGAACGGGCGCGAGGGGGTGAGGAGGACGTCGGGGTGGTGGGTTCACCGCGCGTCCTGCGGGAAGGTCAGCGGGAGCCGGCGGGTGAGGCCCTCGTGACGCACGAGGACCGCGCCGTCCGTGAGTTCGACCCGGGGTGCGTGCGTCCAGGCGTCCCGGGCGCGTTGGGCGCTGCTGCCGAGCACGGCGGTGACGAGGACGACCTCGCCGGGAGGGTGGTCGCCGAGGAGGACCGGGATGACGGTGCGGGGGTGCAGCACGTTGGTGTTCGGCGCGGCGGCGACGAGGTGGCCGCGGCGGACGCCGAGGGGGTCGAGGACGCCGCTCGCG
>NZ_KI912671.1:415426-416607 GCF_000519345.1 Deinococcus pimensis DSM 21231 | reverse complement strand
GGGTCGCGGCGGTCGCGCAGGGTGCGCGCGGGGTTGCCCGCGACGACGGCGTACGCGGGGACGTTGCGGGTGACGACGGCGCCGGCGGCGATGACGGCGTGATCGCCGACTTCGACGCCGTCGAGGATCACGGCGTGCGAGCCGATCCACACGTCATGGCCGATCGTGACGCCCCTGACGTCGAGGCCCTGGTGCCAGACGGGCCGTTCGGGGTCGTCGAAGCGGTGGTTGAAGCCGAGGATGCTGGCGTGCGCGCCGATGCGGACGTCACGGCCGAGCCGGACGAGGCCGCGGACGACGGCGAAGGGGTTGACGGTGCAGTCCGCGCCGGCGCTGACGTCCCCGGTGACGTAGGCGTGCGCGGCGACGTAGGTGCGGTCCCCGAGGACGAGCCGGTCCGGGAAGACGCCCGCGAGGGGGGAGACGAAGCAGTCCTCGCCGAACGTCGCGTTCGGCACGCGCGCCTGCCGTTCGCATTGCGCGGCGCGCTCCTCGCTCGTGGCGTGCGGCGCGTACTCCCAGGGGAGGAAGTCGTGCCGGTGCGCTTCTTCACTCACGTGGTCACCTCCAGTAGGGCGTCCACGCGCGGGTGAGCCGGGCGAGCGCCTCGAGGTAGAAGTAGTCGCCCCACAGGTTGCCCTCGTCGATCCCGGCGCCCTGGGGCTTGCCGTACACGCCGTGCGCGAGGAGCGCGCGCGGCAGCCCGTCCTGTTGGGGTTCCACGGCGTAGCGCCGGGCGAGCGCCTCCACCGTGGCGACGCCCGCGGTGTGGTACCGCGCGCGACCCTCGGCGTCCGGGCAGACGCGGGCGAGTTCGAGCAGCCCGCACGCGGCGATGGCGCTGGCGCTGCTGTCCTTCTCCTCGCCGCTACCGTCGCCGAAGCTGAGGTCCCAGTAGACGACGCCGTCGGCGGGGACGCGTGTGAGGAAGTGGTCGGCGACGCGGCGCGCCGCGTCGAGGTAGGCCTGCCCGCCGGTGAGGGCGTGGTTGAGGGCGAAGCCGTACACGCCCCACGCCTGCCCGCGCGCCCAGGCGCTGTCGTCACGGGCGCCCTGGTGGGTGCTGCCGCCCTGCGGCGCTCCGGTGTCAGGGTCGAAGCGGAAGGTGTGGACGGTGGAGGCGTCCGCCCTGACGAGGTGCCGCGCGGACGTGAGGGCGTGCCGGGCGGCGGCGTCGCGCA
>NZ_KI912671.1:415113-415326 GCF_000519345.1 Deinococcus pimensis DSM 21231 | reverse complement strand
TCGTTGCCGACCTGGGTGACGAAGCGGGTGCGGGTGCCGAGCCGGGCGGCGGTGACGAGGGCGTTGAGGACGTCGCCGCCGTAGGCGCGGGTGAAGGTGCGGGCGGCGCCGAGCGGCTCATGAGCCCAGAATTCGACCATGCACTCGCCGAGCCCGACGAGTTCGGGCGCGGTCACGGGGCGCCTGCCAGGGCGAGGGCCGCGTGCGTGGCGG
>NZ_KI912671.1:414659-415013 GCF_000519345.1 Deinococcus pimensis DSM 21231 | reverse complement strand
CGCGGGCATCGCGCGTGAGCCGCCAGGCGGGTACGCACGAGAGGGTGTAGAGGAAGCCGAGGCCGTGGTGGTCGGTGTCGACGCGTCGGCGCGCGCGGTCCTCGAAGCTGTCGACGTGCGCGAGTGCGGCTGTGCGGAACGCTTCCTGCCCGGTGAGTTCGTACGCGAGCCACAGCTGCCCCGTCCAGAAGCCGGTCGTCCAGCCGACGTTGCCGCCCTCGGCCTCGCCGAACGCGGGAGGGCGCGGCGGGTAGACGTCCGCGTGGGTGGTGTCGTCGGGAAAGCGCGTGCCGAGGACGCGGACGTTGACGCGCACGCCGGTCACGGCGCGGCTCACGGCGTCACGCAGCCAGA
>NZ_KI912671.1:403595-414559 GCF_000519345.1 Deinococcus pimensis DSM 21231 | reverse complement strand
GGCGAACGCGGCGGCGCGGGCGCGGAAGGTGGCGGCCCGGACGGGGTCGTGGTCGCCGCGCAGGCGCGCGTACGCGAGGCCGTAGAAGTGCATCGCGAAGGGGACGTAGTGGTCGAGTTGCGCGCGCTCCCGGTCGGGGAGGCCGTCCGCGTACCAGCCGCCGCCCTCGTAACAGCGGTCGATAAGGTCGAGGGCGCGCGTGAGGGCCGCGTCGTCGTGCGGCTCGCCGAGCCGTTCGAGGGCGACGTTGACGAGCACCCGGAACCACTGCCAGTTGTTCGGGCCGACGAACACGTGGTTGACCCTTTCGAGCCAGCTCTTGACGTGGCGTCGGGCGCGGGGGTCGAGCGGCGACCACAGGTGTTCCGGGGCGAGGGCGAGGGCGAAGGCGAGCGCGGCGGCCTCGACGATGAGCTGCGAGCCGTCGGTGACGGGCCCCCAGTACTCGGGGTGGTCGGGGTCGGTGCCGGCGGTGAGGCCGCGCGTGACGTGGGTCAGGTCGACGTGGGCCCTCCCCGCCGCGAGGGGCGAGAGCCCCCAGAGTCGCCGCGCGAAGCCCTCGAGCTCGGCGGCGGCGTCCGGGTAGTGCGCGCCGAAGGCGCCGAGGCGGACGCGCGCGCCTCCGGGGCTGACGTGCGGGGCGAGGGGACGCGTGAGGTCGAGGACGGCCGAGTGGAAGTCGTCACGGGTGACGAGCGGGTTGGTGGCGAGGGGCGTGGACATGGGTGGTCCTCCGGACGGGGTCGCGCGGGTGTAGCGGGGTTGCCTGACGCAGGTATAACGTTACACCCCGGGCAGGTGACGGTCGCGGTTCCCTCGGGGGACCGTCGGCCGGGGCACCATTGGTGTCCTGCTGCCGCGCTTGACACGCCCTTGATGGAAGTGTACGGTGGATTTAACGATAAACCAGGAGCAGGGGACACCTGTGCTCTATGCTGACGGCGTGGACGACCACGCCGCACCGGAGAGAACCGTGTCGGGACACGCCGTCACAATCCAAGACATCGCCCGAGAAGCCGGCGTCTCCAAGATGACCGTCTCACAGGTGCTCAACAACCGCGGACGCATCTCCGACGCCACCCGCGAACGCGTCCTCGGCATCGCCAAGGACCTCGGCTACGTCGCCAACGCCGCCGCCCGCAGCCTCCGCGGCGGCCGCACCAACCTCGTCGGCCTCGTCGTCCAGGAACTCGGCAACGCCTACTACGCCGAAATCCTCCGCGGCGCCAGCAGCGCCATCCAGGAACGCGGCCTCGACGTCATCCTCTACACCGCCAGCTACGACCCCCAACGCGAACGCCGCAGCGTCGCCGCCCTCTCCGGCGGCCTCACCGACGGCCTCGTCCTCATCACCCCCTTCGAGGACGTCGAGGCCCTCCAGGCGCTCGGCAAGCTCCGCACACCCGTCGTGCTCGTCAACCACTTCGACCGCAACACCAACCTGCCCGAAGTCAACGCCGACAACTACCAGGGCATCAAGGACGCCGTGCGGCACCTGCACGACCTCGGGCACCGCCGCGTCGCCTACCTCACCGGCGGAGGCGGCGCCTCCAGCGTGATCCGTCAGCGCGGCTACCACGACGCCCTCCACGAACTCGGCCTGCCCCCCGCCGGCGACCTCCTCGTCGAAGGCGACTACTCCCAGCCGACCGGACGCGCGCTCACGCACCGCCTGCTCGACCGCGCCGACCCGCCCACCGCGATCCTCGCCGCGAACGACTTCGTCGCCTACGGCGTGCTCGAAGCGGTCCGCGAACGCGGCCTCAGCGTCCCCACCGACATCAGCGTCGTCGGCTTCGACGACATCCCCATGAGCAGCCAGGTGAGCCCCGCGCTCACCACCATCCGGCACCCGCTTGAGGACATCGGCCGCACGGCCGTCCAGCTGCTGCTGGACGCCCTGGAAGGCAACCGCACCGAGGGGACCGTCACGCTCCCCAGCCAGCTCGTCGTCCGGCAGTCCACCGGCCCGCCCCGGTAAGCCCGCCCGATCCGCGCAGCACCACGCACCGCCTGCACGAACGCAAGGGGGAAGTCATGTCGTATTCCAAGAAGCTCACCGCCGCCGCCGCCCTCACCGCCACGCTGCTCCTCGGCACCGCCCACCAGCAGGCCGGCAGACCCGTCACCCTCAAGCTGTGGCACAACCGCATCGCCAGTAGCGAATCCTTCGAGAAGGAAATCCGCGAGTTCGAACGCCAGAACCCCGGCATCAAGGTCGAGATCACCCCCACCAGCGGCGCGCAGTACACCCAGGTCGTCAACCTCGCCTTCCGAGGCGGCGAGACCCCCGACGTGTTCGTCGTCCCCACCGACGGCGGCGTCGGCCTCAAGGACCTCGTGAGCAACAAGTGGGCGCTGCCACTCAACAAGTGGGCGACCCCCGCGTGGCAACGCACCTTCCCCGCCGACTCCTTCGTCGAGGGCGTCAACGTCTACGACGGCAACGTCTACTCCGCGCCCTTCGCCGGCGGCGGCGCGAACTACCTCGCCCTGTACATCAACAACAAGGTCTTCCGCGACGCCGGCCTCGTCGACGCCAGCGGCAAGATTCGCGTGCCACGCACCTGGGCCGAACAACGCCAGTTCGCCCGGCAGATCGCGGAGCGCTCCGGCGGCAAGGTCTACGGCATGGGCTTCGGCGCCAAGCAGGGCGACTACGTCCTCAACATCCAGATGCAGGGCGTCCGCGCCAGCGGCGCGCCCACCGCCGGTCCCCTCGGGTACTACTTCCACAACGCCAAGACCGGCAAGTTCGAGTTCGCCAGCAACCCCGTCTTCCGGCAGTGGTTCGAGACGTGGATCGACATGAAGAACGACGGCAGCCTCTACCCGCAGTCGAGCGTCTACAACGACGAGCAGATCCGCCCGATCTTCGCGAGCGGCGCGTTCGGCATGTACGTCAACGGCAACTGGCTCCCCGCCTCGCTCGCGCAGACCAACCCCGACTTCACCGACTACACCGTCGTCACCATGCCGCAGGCCAAAACGCAGCCCGGCAGCTACTACTACCGCGGCGTGCCCGCCGGCGCGGAACTCGTGATCAGCAGCAAGACCAAATACCCCGAGCAGGCCTGGAAGCTGTTCTCGTTCCTCAACAGCCGCGCCAGCGCCAACCGCTGGGTCGGATACGGCGAAAGCGTCCGCGTATGGCCGCAGACCGCCAGCCTCGCCAAAGGCAAGGCCGGCGAGGCCGCCAAGGTCGGCGTGCAGGTCAACAAGGTCGCGCCGAACTTCAACGCGCTCCGCCCGCAACTCGCGGACGTCAAGTTCAAGGAACCCACCCCCAACTTCGAGTACTACGTCCTCGCCGCGTTCAACGGCCAGCTCAAGAAACAGGACCTGCCCAAGGTCCTCAAAGACCTCGAGGACAGCTACAACGCCGCGCTCGCCGACGCCGTCGACACCGCCCGCAAGAACGGCAGCAAGGTCACCCTCGCCGACTTCGCCTTCCCCGACTGGGACCCCACCAAGGACCAGGCGACCCTCAAGTGACGCGAACCCGGGGTGAGCGGCGTAGCCGCTCACCCCGGCGCGGCACGCCCTCCTCAATGAACCCGGACTCGAGGCGCGCATGACCACCCACGCGAACAAACCCACAGCGGCGACCAGGCCGCGTGACGGCTTCGGACGCCGCGTCACGCGCGCCGCGTGGTCGTACGTCCTCCTCGCGCCCGCCGTGGCGCTCGTCGCGCTGTTCGTCATCTATCCGCTGATCGCCAGCTACCCGTACACCCTCTACCACTGGAACGGCGTCGGCACGCCCGACCAGTACGTCGGCCTCAGGAACTTCACCGACGTCGCGCGTGACCCCTTCTTCTGGAGCGCGTTCAAGCATACCTTCGCGTACGTCGCGATGGTCGTGCCGCTCCAGCTGCTGCTCTCCCTGATCCTCGCGCTCGTCCTTAACAACCCCGCCCTGCGCGGCCGCAACCTGTATCGCGCGCTGTACTTCACGCCCGCCGTGACCAGCACCCTCGTCGTCGGCATCGTCCTGAGCTTCATCTTCACCTCCCTCGGCCAGCCCGTCAGCGAGTTCCTCCAGTCGGTCGGCGTCCTGCGCAGGGGAGAAGTGATCAACATCCTCGCCGACCCGCGCTTCGCGCTGCCCGCCATCGCCATCGTCGGCGTGTGGCACGGCATGGGCTACAATCTCATCTACTTCCTCGCGGCGCTGCAAAGCATCCCGAAGGAACTCTACGAAGCCGCGCGCATCGACGGCGCCACGAGCGTGCAGGAATTCTGGCGCATCACCATCCCGATGCTCCGCGCGCCCGGCATGATCATCCTGTTCCTGACGCTCACCGGCGCGCTCGGCGTGTTCGAACTCGTCGTGGCGCTCAGCGGCGTCGGCGCGACCGGCCTCCTGGCCGGCACCGAGGTCGTCAGCACCTACATCTACCGCAACGCCTTCAGCGCCACCGACGCCAACGTCGGCTTCGCCAGCGCCGCCGCGCTGTTCATGGGCTTCCTCACGATCGGCATCAGCCTGCTGCAACTCCTCGTCTTCCGCCGCCTCGGCATCCGCCGACCCGGCCTCACCGACACCCAGGAGGAACGCGCGTGAGTGTCCTCAACCGTCTGCGTCCCCTGCTGACACACGTCATCCTGCTCGCCGTCGCGTTCTTCTACCTCTTCCCGTTCGCGTGGATGCTCGGCAGCTCCCTTAAGACGCCCGGCGAGTTCTTCACCGCCGGCCTCCAGGTGTTCCCCGCCGAGGCGCAGTGGCACAACTACGTCGACGCGTGGAGCAAGGCCCGGTTCGGCACCTACTTCCTCAACACCTTCCTCGTCGCGGCGGGCAGCACCCTGATGCTCGTGCTGATCACCTCCGCCGCCGGGTACACCCTCGCGCGCACCACCTTCCCCGGCCGCGCCGCCGTCGTCGCCGTGATGGTGCTGCTGTTCTTCCTGCCGGGCGGGTACACCGTCATCCCGCTGTACGACCTCGTCACCAGGCTCGGGCTGCTCAGCACCCTCTGGGCCGTGATCCTCGTCATCACCGCCGGCAGCATCATCTACAACACCATCCTCTTCAGCGGGTACTTCACGACGCTCTCGCGCGACGTGGAGGAAAGCGCCCTCGTGGACGGCGCCAGCACCCCAGTGATCTTCTGGCGGATCGCGCTGCCCCAGGCGACCCCCATGATCGCCACCGTCGGGCTCTTCCACTTCATGTACAGCTGGAACTCCTTCTTCATCCCGTTGATCTTCACGCTCGGCAACCCCAAGCTGCGCACCCTCGCCGTCGGCATGCAGGCCTTCGTCGGGGAGAACCAGACGCAGTGGACGTGGATCTGCGCGGGCGCCGCGATGACCATCGTGCCGATCATGCTGCTGTTCTTCTTCATGCAGCGCTACTTCGTCGACGCCATCGCCGGCGCCGTCAAAGGCTGACGCTCCACCCTGACCGCTCCGCGTCGAGCGCTCGACGCGTCCGGTAACCGTCCGCGCCGCCCTCACAACCCAGCCCAGCCACCTCGGCCCGCCCCCCCTTCGCGGACCGACAGGAGCACCGTCGCATGAAACGACTCATCATCCGCACGCCGCTGGTCACCGCCCTCACCCTCGCCCTCGCCGCCTGCGCCCAGAGCCCCACCACCGGCACGGCCGCTCGCGGCACCACCGGCGACGTCCGCGCCCTCGCGGCCATCACCGCGAACGTCTACGTCGACTGGGGTCAGACGCAGGCGACCGCCACCAAGGAACTCTACGGCGTCGGGCTGTACGGCGGCGTCAGCGCCAACATCTCCTCGCAGAGCACCTACAAGAGCAACCTCGCGTACTTCAAGCCGGGTCTCGTGCGCTTCCACTACGGCGGGCTGGTGAACAGCAGCGCCACCGACGAGCGCGGCTGGGTCGACACCACCAACAAGACCTGGGACACGGCGCGCATCAACACCGTCATGAACAACATCGACGGCCTCAACAGCAGCGCCTACGGCTACTTCCGCCCGGAGAAGATGGTCAACATCCCCTACTGGCCGTCGTGGATGAAGACCTACCAGTACACCGCCGGCGGGCAGACCCGCACCCTGCTCGACCCGACCGAGTTCGACAACTACGCCGCGTTCTGCGCGCAACTCGCGACGATCCTCAAGAACCAGGGCCGCAACGTCAAGTACTACACCCTCACCAACGAACTCGACGACACCTACTACGTGCCCTTCGCGAACGCCGGCGCGCCCGACAAGCTCGACGAGCTCATCACCCTCTACAACAAGGTCGCCGTGGCCGTGAAGCAGGCCGACCCGAACGCCAAGGTCGGCGGGCTGGAGTTCGCCCGCGGCGACCTCGTCGCGGGTGTGCGCCGCTTCGTCACGGGCGCCAAGGCCAACCTGGACTTCCTCCCATACCACTTCTACGCCAACAACGACCCGTACGCCAGCAACGCCAGCGTGTACAACCGCACGCAGGACGCCGCCCGGCACGGCCTCGACATCGTCAACATCGTCAAGCAGGCCGGGCTGAACATCCCCGTGATGGACACCGAGTTCAACATCAACTACGCCGGGCAGCAGGACTACAAGATGACCCTCTCGCAAGGCGCGGTGTACGACGCCCTCATCTGGATCGGCGCGATCGACAACGGGCAGAGCGCCACCGCCGCGTGGAACGACCGCGACGGCATCTTCGGGAAGCTCAACAACGACGCGAACAACAGCATCCGCGTCGGCGCGCACAACATTCAGATGTTCCAGAACCGCATGGTCGGCGAGCGCGTCACCAGCACCAGCGACACCGGCGACATCGTCACCATGGCCGTCAAGACCGCCAGCGCCAAGAGCGTCGCGATCATCAACCGCAGCGACGCCGCCCAGACCGTCAAGGTCAACTTCACCTCCAACTGGACGACCGGCAGCACCTTCAACCGCTACGTCGTCGCGCCCGACCCGCAGTACTACTACACCGGCACCATCTCCCTCGCGGACCTCCAGAACGGCAACTTCACCGTGCAACCCAACTCCGTCACGGTCCTCAGCGTGGCGGACAGCCAGGCCGTGACCAGCAACAGCACCGAGCTGTCCCGCACCGGGTGGACCGCGAGCGCCTCGACGAGCTCCAGCACCGACGTGCCCGCACGCGCGCTGGACAACAACGGCGGCACCCGCTGGGCGACGGGCGCCGCGCAGACCCCGGGGCAGTGGTTCCAGGTGGACCTCGGCAGCGCCCAGACCTTCGACAGGATCCTGCTCGACTCCGGTCAGAGCGGCACCGACTTCATCCGCCGCTACGAGGTGTACGTCACCAACGACCCCGCCAGCCTCGGCTCGCCCGTCCCGACCGGCGCGGGCATCGCCGTCAACGGCAGCAGCTACGGCACGGGCGGCGGCGTCGCCGGGCAGAACACCACCATCACCTTCGCGCCCCGCACCGGCCGGTACGTCCGCATCGTGCAGAAAGGCTGCTGCACCCCCGGCAGCAACTGGTGGGGCATCAACGAGTTCCGCCTCTACCGCCACTGACCCACGCACCAGGGACCGCCGCGCGCGCGGCGGTCCCCATCGGAGGCGCCCTTGACGATTCACACCACCCCCGACCTATCCCGCGACGTCACCGTCACGTTCGACCCGGCGCCGCTGCCCGCGCACTTCACCTGGGGCGTCGCCACCTCCGCCTACCAGATCGAGGGCGCCTGGAACGCGGACGGCAAGGGCCCCAGCATCTGGGACACCTTCAGCCACACGCCCGGCAAGGTCAGGCGCGGCGACGCCGGCGACGTCGCCTGCGACCACTACCACCGCTGGCCGGGCGACCTCGACCTCCTCCACGACCTCGGCGTGAACGCCTACCGCTTCAGCGTCAGCTGGCCCCGCGTCCTCCCGGACGGGCACGGCCGCGTCAACGCGGCCGGCCTCGCCTTTTACGACCGTCTCGTCGACGGTCTCCTCGAGCGCGGCGTCACCCCCTGGCTGACCCTGTACCACTGGGACCTCCCGCAGGCCCTCCAGGAACGCGGCGGCTGGGCGGCGCGCGACACCGCCCGTCACTTCGAAGCGTATGCCGAGGTCCTCGCGCGGACCCTCGGTGACCGCGTGAAGCGCTGGATCACCCACAACGAACCCTGGGTCACCGCCCTCGTCGGGTACCGCTACGGCAGCTTCGCGCCCGGCGTGCGCGACGCGCAGGCCGGCATGGACGCCGTGCATCACGTGCTGCTCTCGCACGGCCTCGCCACCCGCGCCCTGCGCGCGCACGTCCCGGACGCGAAGGTCGGGGTGAGCCTCAGTCTCTCCCCGGTGCATCCCGCGAGCGACGCGGACGACGACCGCGCCGCCGCCGAGCGCTTCGACGCGTACTACAACCGCATCTTCCTCGACCCCCTGCTGCGCGGCGCGTACCCCGACGGCCTGTTCGACCGGCTCGGTGGAATCGAACCCACCATCCTCGACGGTGACCTCGACCTCGCGAGCACCCCGCTGGACTTCCTCGGCGTGAACTACTACTACCGCAAGGTCGTCCGCGCCACGCCCGGCGAAGGCGAACTCGACCTCCAGGAGGTCCGGCTGCCCGACACGACCTTCAGCAACCTCGACATGGAAGTCTACCCGGACGGACTGCGTGAACTGCTCGTCCGCCTCCACGAGGACTACCGCCCCAAGTCGATCGTGATCACCGAGAACGGCCTGTCGCTGCCCGACGAGCCGGACGACGCGGGCGAGGTGAACGACGAGGACCGCGCGCGCTACATCGCCGCGCACCTCGCGAGCGCCGAGGCGGCGCGCCGCGCGGGCGTACCCGTCGACGGGTACTTCGTGTGGAGCCTGCTGGACAACTTCGAGTGGGCGTACGGGTACGAGCCGCGCCTCGGCCTCGTCTACGTCGACTACGGCTCTCAGCGCCGAACCGTCAAGCGCAGCGGACGCTGGTACCACGACCTCGTCGCACGTCACCGCGCCGCCCACGCCGGGAAGGTCCCGTGAGGCTCGGCGTCTGCGACTACCCCGAGCACGTCTCCCGCGAGACTTGGCTCACGTACCCCGCGATGATGAAGACGCTCGGCCTCGAGGTCGTGCGTCTCGCGGAGTTCGCGTGGGCGCGGTTCGAACCGCGTCCGGGCGAGTTCGACTTCGACTGGCTCGACGAGGCCGTCGACGCGCTGCACGCCGAGGGCCTCGGGGTGGTGCTGGGCACCCCCACCGCCACCCCGCCGAACTGGCTGACGCACGAGCGGCCCGAGCTGCTGCTCGTCGACGAGCAGGGCCGACGCCGCAGGCCCGGCTCGCGCCGGCACTACGACTACGCCAGCCCCGACTGGTGGGACGAGACGAGACGCGTCGTCGAGGTCGTCGCGCGCCGCTACGGCGCGCATCCCGCGGTGATCGGCTGGCAGACCGACAACGAGCACGGCTGCCACGACACCGTCCGCTCGTACAGCGACCACGCGCGGCGCGCCTTCCAGCGCTGGCTCGCGGCGAAGTACGGCACGGTCGACGCGCTCAACGACGCGTGGGGCGCGGTGTTCTGGAGTCAGACGTACACGCGCTTCGACGAGGTGGACCTGCCCAACCTCACCGTGTACACCCCCAACCCGTCGCACCTGCTGGACTTCCACCGCTACAGCAGCGACCAGGTCGTCGCGTACGACCGCATGCAGACCGAGATCCTGCGCGCGCACTCCCCGGGACGCTTCGTGACGCACAACTTCATGGTGCTGTTCGAGCAGTTCGACCACTACGACGCCTGCGCGCACCTCGACTTCCCCAGCTTCGACACGTACCCCACCGCCTTCCTCGACGTCTCGTGGCTCAGCGCCGACCTGAAGCGCACCTACGCCCGCACGGGACACCCGGACCTCGCGGGCTTCGCGCATGACTTCTACCGTGGCGTCAAGCCCGGCGCGGCGCACTGGGTGATGGAGCAGCAGGCCGGACACGCCGACTGGGCCGCGCACAACACCCTCCCCGCCGACGGCGCGGTGAACCTGTGGACCATGCAGGCGCACGCGCACGGCGCGGACGCCGTGGTGTACTTCCGCTGGCGCGCCGCGACCGCCGGCGCGGAACTCATGCACTCCGGACTGCTGCGGCACGACGGGAAACCCGACCGCGGCTACCACGAGGTGCGCGACGTCGCGCCCCTCGTCAAGGCCGCGCCCGGCGGACGGGTGCCCGCGCGGGTGGCGCTGCTGCACGACTTCGACAGCCTCTGGGCGTACGACGCGCAGAAGCACGCGCGCAGCGCGTCGTACTGGGCGCAGCTGATGGGGTTCTACACCGCCCTGCGCGAGCAGGGCGTCGACGTGGACGTCCGTCACCCCCTCGCGGACCTCTCGTCGTACGACGCGCTCGTCGCGCCGTGCCTGCACGTCCTGAGCGAGGAGACCGCCGCGCACCTCCGGACGCAGGTGGAGCGGGGCGCGAGGCTGCTCCTCGGGCCCCGCACGGGCTTCCGCCGCGAGAGCGGCCGCGTGTGGGAGGACGGCGCGCCCGGACCGCTCGCGCCGCTCGCCGGTGTCCGCGTCCGCAACTTCGACGCCCTCGCCCCGGGCACCACCGTGGGCGTCACGGCGGGCGGGGGCGAGACGCACCTCGCGCGCACCTGGACGGAGGACCTCGAACCCCAGGTCGACGACGTGGAGGTCCTCGCGCGCTACACGGAAGGTCCCCTGCGTGGCCGCGCCGCCGTCACCCGCCGCGCGCACGGCGCGGGCGGCGTCACCTGCATCGGCGCGTGGAGCGAGACGCTGCTGCGGCGCGTCACGAGCGGCGTGCTGAGCGCCGCGGGCGTCGAGCACGCGCCGCTCCCCGAGGGCGTGCGCGTCAGCCGCCGCGGCGAGCGGCAGTACACGCAGGACTGGCGGTACGCCACCGTCGTCGTCGAGAACCTCGCCGCCCCCCTGGAGACCCGACCATGACCGACGGCCTCTTCACCCGCCGATCCGCGCCGCGCTCCAGGAGGTGCGCGTGAGTCCCACGCTCGACCTGCCGCCCCTGCCTCGCCGCGTCTGGTGGCCCTGGACG
>NZ_KI912671.1:403085-403336 GCF_000519345.1 Deinococcus pimensis DSM 21231 | reverse complement strand
CGCTGCGGATGACGTTCTGGCACCGCTTCAACGACCTCGAGGCCGCTCGGCTCGTCACCGACGCGGCGTGGGGACTCGCGTACCTGCGCCGACACTGGGGTCCGCTCGTCACGAGCGGCGCGACCAGCCTGTGGGAGGCCTTCGAACCCGAGTGGCTCGCGCAGCCCGACCCGCACGCCGTGTCGATGATCGGCGACGACCTCGCCGGGTACGGCAGCTACAACACCTCGCTGTGCCACGGCTGGTCGGCC
>NZ_KI912671.1:401483-402985 GCF_000519345.1 Deinococcus pimensis DSM 21231 | reverse complement strand
CGTGGCGGCAGGTGCGCCGCGCGCCCCTCACGCTGCGCGCCGGCGCGCGGCGGCTCGACGTGGAGGTGCACGACCCGCACCAGAGCAACCCCTTCCTGCTCGCCTGCGTCGACACGCACGAACAGGACGCCTCACGTCGGCTCGCGTGGACGGACGACTCGTGGACGATGCGGCGCGACCCTCAGGACGGCTGGAGCGCCCGCGACCACCTCGACGACGCGCGCGACGCGTGGGCCTTCGACGGGGTGTGGGCGGAACCGTGGGGATTGCCGTGCGACGCGCCCGACGACTTCCTGCGGCTCAGCCACGGCTGGCAGCGCTGGACCACTTCCCGGCCCGCCGTGCTCGATCTCGGCGGCGGTCTCGGCGTGGCCGAACAGGACGCCCGCGGCCACCTCACCTTCCACGCGCCCACCCCCAGGCCGCCCACCCTGCCGGACCTCGGCGGGCCCCGCCCGGGTGGGCTGTGGCAGCACGTACGTGACGCGCACGCCACGATCACCAACGAGTGGCTCGAACTGTACGAGACGCGCGCGCCACGCATGGTGCTCGACGCGGGCGCCGAGACCTTCGCGCGGGTGCGCGTGCGGGTCATCGCGGGCGGCGAGGTGACGCTCGCCGTCACCACCGCGGAGTCCAGAGGGGAACTCGACCGGTACCGGCGCCGCCTCACGGACGTCGTCACGGTCCGGGAAGGGGAGAGCTTCGCGACGTCCCCGACCGGCTGGCGGTACGCGAGCGTACAGGTCCTCGCGTCGGACGGGCCCGCCGTGCTCGCGCCCGTGGAAGCGCAGCACGTGCGCTTCCCCGCGCCTCAGCAGGGCTCGTTCGCGTGCAGCGACGACCTGGTCACGCGCGCGTACGACCTCAGCGGCGACACGCTGCGGCTTTGCATGCAGAACGAGGTGTGGGACGGGCCCAAGCGTGACCAGCGTCCCTGGATGGGGGACCTGCACGTCGCGGCGCTCGCCGCGTACCAGCTGTTCGGCGACCACCGCCTCGTGCGCCGCACCCTGGAGGTGCTCGCCGAACTCGGCCCCGCGCCCGAACGGCCCCTGGAGACGCGCCGCTCCGCCGGGCTGTCCGACCGCTGGCGTACCCGCCACGGGGACATCAACGACATCCCCACGTACACCCTGTGGTGGCTCGCGGGCCTGCGCGACTACCACCTGCACGTCGGCGACGACCTCGCCTCCGTCCTCGCGGACGAGGCGCGCGCCACCGTCGCGCACGTCCTCGCGCACGTCGACGACGAGGGCCGCTGGCGCTTCCGGTCCGGCTGGAACTACGTCGACTGGGCGCCGCTGACGCCCGAAGAGCGCGAGGCGTACACGCACGTCCTCGCCTGCCACGCCCTCGAGGGCGGACTCGCCCTGCTCGAGGAGCTCGGGGACGACCTCCGCGAGGAACGGGCGGCGATCGAGCGGATGCGCGCGCAGGCCGTCCTCCTCGCGCCGCAGGGCGAGGAGCTCGACGGCGCGCGCGCCCACCACCTCAGCGCG
>NZ_KI912671.1:356349-401383 GCF_000519345.1 Deinococcus pimensis DSM 21231 | reverse complement strand
GACCTCGACTGGGCGCGCGGCGTGATCCCCACCCCGCGTGGCCTCGTCCGCGTCGAGCTGCGCGGCGACACCCGCGAGGCGGAGCTCACCGTCCCGGCGGGCGTGGAGGTGCGCGTCCCCGACGAGGTGCGCGCGAAGTGGACGCTGCGGCTGCGGTACGATGACGCCGTCATCACAGGAGGAACCCGTGCCGTACTTTGACCTGCCGCTGCCCGAGCTGCGCGCCTACGCGCCCCAGCTCGCCGAACCGGGCGACTTCGACGACTTCTGGCGAGGCACCCTCGCCGAGACGCCCGAGGGCGAGGTGACGCTGACTCCCGTGGACGCGCCCTTCGAGACGGTCGAGGTGACCGACGTGACCTTCGGCGGGTTCGCCGGTCAGCCTGTCCGCGCGTGGCTCGTGCGGCCCCGAGGACGCCCCCAACCGTTGCCGTGCGTGGTGGAGTTCGTCGGGTACGGCGGAGGCCGCGGTCACCCCACCGACTGGCTGCTGTACGCCAGCGCCGGGTACGCGCACCTCGTGATGGACACCAGGGGCCAGGGCAGCGTCTGGCGCCGGGGAGACACACCCGACCCGGACCCCGCGCCGTCCGGGCCGCAGCACCCCGGGTTCCTCACGCGCGGCGTCCTCGACCCGCGCGCGTACTACTACCGGCGGGTGTTCACCGACGCCGTGCAGGCCGTGCGGACCGCGCGCGCCCTGCCCTTCGTGGACGCGTCGCGCGTCGCCGTGGCGGGCGGCAGCCAGGGCGGCGGCATCGCCCTCGCCACGGCCGCGCTCGTGCCCGACGTCAGCGCGCTGCTCGCGGACGTGCCGTTCCTGTGTCACTTCGAACGCGCCGTCGCCGTCACCGGCGCGCCGCCCTACGCGGAGCTCGCCGGGTACCTGCGGGTGCACCGTGATCAGGCCGAACGGGTCTTCGCGACGCTCGCGTACTTCGACGGGGTGCACTTCGCGTCCCGCGTGCGGGCGCCGGCGCTCTTCAGCGTCGGGCTGATGGACGACGTGTGCCCGCCCAGCACCGTCTTCGCGGCGTACAACCGCCTCGCGGGTGACAAGGACATCGCGGTGTACCCGTACTCCGGGCACGAGGCGGGGGACGGACCGCACCCGCTGCGGCGCCTGGCGTTCCTTGGGCGCGTGTGGGCCCGACCTGCCGAGCATGGGACGCACCCATGAGGCCCACCCCTCGACCTTCCAGCCCGTGGTGGAGCTCGTGACGTCCGACACGCAGGTGCTGGCCTACTACTTCCCGCAGTTCCACCGTGACGACCGGAACGACCGGCTGCACGGGCCGGGCTGGACGGAGTGGGACCTGCTGCGCGCCGCGCGGCCCCGCTTCGACGGGCACAGGCAGCCGGTCGTGCCCGCCTGGGGTGAGTTCGACGAGAGCGACCCCTCGTGGGCGGCGCGGCAGGTGGACCTCGCGGCGGATCACGGCGTCACCGGCTTCCTGTTCGACTGGTACTGGTACGACGGCCGGCCCTTCCTCCAGCGCGCCCTGGAGGACGGCTTCCTCCGCGCCGCGAACCGCGACCGGCTCAAGTTCGCGCTGATGTGGGCGAACCACGACTGGCTCGACCTCTTTCCCGCGCGCCCGGGCGTCTCGCAACGCACCCTCATGAGCGGCCGCGCGAACCGGGCGTCATTCGACGCGCTCGTCTCCTACGCGCTCGAGCGGTACCTGCACGAGGAGAACTACCTTCGTCTGGACGGCGCGCCGTACTTCTCGATCTACGAGCTCGGGACGTTCGTCGCGGGGCTCGGCGGGCTCGACGCCGCCTCCGACGCCCTCGCGTCCTTCCGTGAGCGCGTGCGGCGCGCGGGCTTCCCTGACCTGCACCTCAACGCCGTCGTGTGGGGCGTCAGCGTGCTCCCCAGCGAGGTGAAGCTCGACGATCCCGCCGCGGTCGTGCGGGCCCTCGGGTTCTCCAGCCTCACGACCTACGCGTGGGTGCATCACTACGCCCCGGACGAGGCGGGCTTCCCGCAGGGCAGCTACGCCGACGCCGCGCGCCGCTCCTACGACGCGTGGACCACCTTCGCGGACGCGTTCGGGCTGCCGTACCACCCGAACGTCTCGGTCGGCTGGGATCCCAGCCCGAGGACCGCGCAGGACGCGCCGTACGAAAACCACGGGTACCCGTTCACCGCGGTGCTGGACGGCAACACCCCCGAGGCGTTCGCCGACGCGCTGAGGCGCGCCCGGACGTTCGTCGAGGCGAGGGACGCGCCGAGGATCATCACGGTCAACGCCTGGAACGAGTGGACCGAGGGCAGCTACCTCCTTCCGGACGTCACCTCCGGTGACGCGTACCTGCGTGCGCTGCGCGACGTTCTCAGCGCACCGCCGGTGGGGTGACGGTCAGGTCGACTCGCGCTGCCGGGCGCGTCGGTACTCGCTCGGGCTGCACTTCTCGTGCGCTCGGAAGCGGCGGGCGAAGTAGAAGGCGCCTTCGAAGCCGACGTCCTCGGCGACGTCCTGCACGCTGCGGGCCGTGAGGCGAAGCAGCAGCTTCGCCCGTTCGAGTCGTTCGCGCTCCAGGAACTGCATCGGCGTGAGGCCGTGCGCCGCGCGGAACAGGTGTGACAGCCGCGAGACGCTCAGCCCGGCGGCGCCCGCGACGTCGTCGAGGGTGACGCGTTCACGCAGGTGCTCACGAAGGAAGGTCACGGCGCGCGCCACGCGGGGATCGCCCGTGCCGAGCCGGGCGGGGTTGACCTCGTCGAGCCGCAGCAGGGCCTCCTCCAGGGCGTTCATCGCGAGTTCCTCGCGCAGGGCCCGGCCGGACGTGGCGAGGTCGTGCGCGCGGCGAAGGCAGCCCTCGACGACGGTCGTGAGCTCGTCGTCCACGCTCAGGGCGCGGACGCCGGGCAGCCGTTCCGGCCACGCGAGGTGCGCCGAGAACGCGCCGCGGGGACGGAAGTGCGCCCACAGGAAGACCCAGCGCTGCGCGTCGTCGTCGGTGCCGTAGTCGTGCGCGAGGGCAGGGGGGAGCAGGACGGCGTCGCCGCGCGCGCTGACGAACGCCCCGTGGGTGTTGCGGAACCGGCCGTGCCCGCCCAGGGTGAAGAGCAGCAGCCAGTCGTCCGAGCCGTGTGCGCGCGCCGTGCGGTACCCGCGTCCCTCGACGAAGTTCCCGGTGAGCAGCGTCAGGTGACGCGGGGTGACGATCTCGACGGAGGCACCGGTCATAGCAAGATCGTACAGGATCAGGAGGAAATCCGGCATTCCAAACGTGCGGTGGCGCGCGTATCGTGAAGACGTCTCAGGCAGATCGAGCCAACGGAGGTGGAGAGGCATGACCGAAGTGACAGCCAGCCCCACAGGTCGACCCGACCTTCACGAGCAGTTCGAGCGCGACGGCTTCGTCGTCGTCCGCGCCCTCTTCACCCCCGAGGAGGTGAACACCATCGGCGAGGCGTTCATGACGGCCGCCGCGGCCGGACCCGTCGAGGGTCTCTCCGACGTCCCCAAGGGCGCCACCGCCAACGATCCCCTCGCGGCGTACCCGCGCATGCTGCACCCGCACAAGCACGAGCAGCTCGAGGTGGGCCGCCTCGCGAAGGACTTCCTGCTCGACCCCCGCGTGGGCGCCATCCTCGAAGTCCTGTTCGGCGAGGAGCCCCTCGCGGCGCAGACGATGTTCTACTTCAAGCCGCCCGGCGCGCGCGGTCAGGCGCTGCACCAGGACAACTTCTACCTGCGCGTCAGTCCTGGCACCTGCATGGCCGCGTGGCTCGCCGTGGACGACGCGGACGAGCACAACGGCGGCATGGTCGTCGTGCCCGGCTCGCACCACCTGGACGTCGCGTGCCCCGAACGGGCCGATCCCAACGTGTCCTTCGTCCGGGACGTCGTCCCCGTCCCCGACGGTCTCGACGAGGTCACGGTACGCCTGAGGGCCGGGGACGTGCTGTTCTTCAACGGCAGCCTGATCCACGGGTCGTACCCCAACACCAGCGCCGACCGCTTCCGCCGCTCCCTCATCGCGCACTACGTCCCCGCGAGCTGCGAGGAAGTGTCGAGCTGGTACCGGCCGCTGCTGCGCTTCGACCAGCAGGCCGTGGAGGTCGCGGCCGCGACGGGCGGCGGACCTTGCGGTGACTTCCAGGAAGTCGGCGGCCCGCACTGAGCTCGAACCACGCCTCGAGGAGAGCCGCCCGGTGAGGCGGCCCTCCTCCGTTCACGGTGCGGGCGTACGCCCGGACTGCGCGAAGCGCGCGGTCTGACGGCGGGCCATCCAGTCGCAGATCTCCGCGAGCGGCGCGACCGGCATGAGGGTGTACGGCAGCACCGGCTGGTACGCGGGCGGACCGAACTCCGGCGTCAGGAACGACCGCGCGAGCCCCCGCGCCCGCTGCGCCTCCCACACCAGCGACCACCAGCGCTCGTGCGCGGTGAGGTGCGCGTCGAACTCGGGCGCGCGGGGATCGGACACCTGCGGGCCCTGCTCGAAGCCGACGCGGGCGTGCACGTGCACCACCTGCTCCGCGACTCGGCGGAGCGTGTCGTCCTGATCGTCGAGGAGCCGCTCGCAGACGCACACCCAGTGGCTGAAGTCTGCCGTGAGGCGCAACTCCGGAAAGGTCTCCACGAGCCGCCGCGTGCCCCACGGGGTGAAGAGGGCGCGTCCCCGGTGCGTCTCGAACGCGACGGGGACGGGCGCGCCTCGCGCGACGTCGAGGGCGCCCTGGAAGAACGCTTCCGCCTCGCGTTCACTCCAGCTGTCGGCGCCCGCGTGAACGTTCACGAGGGCGGGATCGTGCCTCAGCGCCTCGTCGAGTTCGCGCGTGAAGCTCTCGAGGTGCGCGTCGACGCTGCGCGCGCCGTCGCGGGGTCCGCTCGTGAAGATCAGCGGGATGAACTCGAGGCCGTGCTCGCGCCTGAGCGCGTGAAAGTCCCGGGCGCTCGTCGCGTCCGGGAGGGGCGCTTCCAGACCGTGGTAGCCGAGCGCAGGGAAGGTGGGGAGGACGTCACGCAGTGGCGTGTCGACACCCCACAGGTGTCTGAAGACGACGAGGTCCATGGGCGGCCTGCCTTTCCCGGGAGGTGACGACGCCCGGAGCCGTGAAGCGGTTGGAGTCGCGACCGACGGTGGGGCGCAGAGCTGCCCGCCCCAACTCAGCGTACGGGCGCGGGCGCCTCAGGTGGAGGGCGCTTCCTCCTGAGGCGCCGGTGGCTGCCACGTGGAGAAGCCATGGTTCCAGCCGGGACCGTACGACGGGTCGTAGCGGTCACGCATGACCTCCTGAAGTCGGACGGTCTCGTGAGTCATCGACGAGCGGTAGGCGGCCTCCACGGCGGCCATCACGTAGAGGTTGTCGTGCACGCCGCACCACGGTCGCCTGCCCTCGACGAGGGCGTCCTGGAAGTGACGCATCACCCGTCCGAACGCGTCGTTGAACCACGCGCCCCTGGCGGGCACGCTGACGTGACGTTCGGCGTCCGCGTCGTCCTTGCGGACGCGAAGGCTGAGGGTGTACCCGCGGGAGTTGTGGGCGGTGAGGACCCCGAGCGGTCCCTGCACCCACAGCTCCGGATCCTGTGAGGACGGACCGTAGTACGTCCCGGTGGAGCTCACGGTCGCGGACGCGCCGTCAGGGTAGCGCAGCAGGAGGGTGCCGTACCCGTCGTGCGTGACGCCGGGCTGGGCGGGGTCGCGTCCCAGGGCTGCGCTGACGGACGCGGGCGGGCCAAGCATCATGTGCAGCACGGCGAGCTGGTGGACGGACACGCCGAGCGTCCACCAGCGTTCGTCCTTTCCGAACCAGTGCGTGTCGTTCTGGTCGAAGCACCACCAGTCGCGCATGAACGCCAGGAACGGCCGGCCGAGCGCGCGGTCGTGCGTGACCGCTCGGACGGCGTCGAGGACGCCGGGAGCGAAGCACATGTTCTGGTTGACCATCGCCCTCGTGCCGGTGACGTCGAGCAGATCGGCGATCTCGACCGCCTCGGCGTAGGTCGCGGCGAGCGGCTTCTGGATCAGGACGGGCTTGCCCGCGTGGGCGATGCGTTCGAGCAGGGGAAAGCGCATGTCGCGCCGGTGCGGGGTGGCGAGGTCCACCACCTGTACGTCCTCGTCGGCGAGGAAGTCGCCCAGGTCATCGTAGGTGCGGGCGTGCGGGTGCGTCCGGGCGAAGGCCTCCCGGGCGGCGGGTGAGACGTCAAGACCGGCGACGACGTCGACGCCGTACCGGGCGTACCCGCCGAGGTGCGCGCCGGTGATGCTGCCGAGCCCGACGAGGCCGACCTTGAACGGGGCGCTCACTCGTCCCCGCCCGGGTGGGACGCGGCGTACCGATGCCACGCGGCGTCGCACGCGCCCGCGTCGGGTCGCCCGTCGAAGGGAACGACGCGCAGGCGGGCGGTGAAGGTCTGTCCGGCGTCGAGGTGCAGTGCGTCACGCATCAAGGGTGAGGCGGCGAGGAAGCCGAAGCCCCGGTGGTCGGCACCGACGGACCACGCGTACCAGGGCAGGGGATGCCGGTCGCTGGACGGGTGGTGCAGCAGCAGCACGCCCGCGGAGGCAGGGTCGGCGGCGCTGTCGTGGCCGTCACCGTCGACGTTGCCGGCGTACGCGCACCAGCGGGCGGGCATGCCGTGGCATCCGTCCTGCCCCACGCTTCCCTCGCTGTTGACGATGGTCTCGTTCCACGCGAGGGCGCGCGCCGGGCGGTAGTTGAGGCCGGCGTAGCCGCCCCACGGCACGGCGGGGAAGGGCGTGGCGGTCAGCTCGGCGGTCACCCCGGCGGTCCAGGTGCTGTGCCAGTCGAGGACGTACGCCGCGCCCGGCAGGCCAGTGTCGCCACGCCAGGTGAGTTCACGCTGCTCGGTGAGGAGCAGGTCACCGTCGAGGGTGCGCCAGTCGAGACGCTGCGTGAGCTGCGCCGCGCCGTTCGCGGTGACGCTCAGGTGGGCGTCGGTCACCACGCTGCGTCCTTCGGGGTCCTCGCCGTTGTTCTCCCAGAAGTTGACGCCGTTGACGTGCTTCCAGGTCCACCACAGCCCGAGGTGCCAGCGGTGGTCGAACGGCGCGAAGTTGGTGACGGGCGTGGTCGACCGAGGGGAGTGCAGCGGGTGCAGGTACGGGTGCCGTTGTTGCCCGGACCAGTCGTAGACGCACACGACGCGGTCGTCGAGGGTGACGCGCAGACGGTCGGGGGTTTCCAGCGAGGCGAGCAGGTGAGCAGTTCGGGCGGGTGAGGTGGAAAGCATCAGGTCCTCCTGCGTGATTGGCCGTGGGCCAGGGGCGGGAAAGCCCCGCCGTCGGTGCTGGCGGACGGCACTGACAACCGGTCTGGTTGAACGAGCTTGAGGTGGGCGCTGACGCGCGGGCGGACAGGTCGTTCGGGACCACTGGTTCCGTGACGAACGCGTGTGGCCCCGCAGCGCGTCAGTCCGCGTGACCGGCGTGGACGCGTTCCGGGTCGACGTGCCGGGTGAGGACGTCGGCGAGGTCGTGACGCACGCGGCAGTTCGCGAGCGCGAACGACGCGAGGACGTCGTCGATCTCCGTCTCGGTCGCGTCCCGGAAGCACTCGGCGTACGCGCGTTGCAGCAGTGGCCCGGCGTAGTTGCAGAGCGCCGCCTGACGCAGGTACATGTGGTTGCGGGGCGTGCCGGGGAACGCGTGGTCGACGGCGCGGTCGATCTCGGCGGCGAGCGTGTCGAGCGCGCGGGTCGAGGCGCTGGGGGGAAGCCACGTCATCCAGAAGTCGGCGTGCAGGTCGCGCCGGGCCTGCGTGACCTTCTCGACGCGCGCGCGGTACGGGCTGGTGTCGGGGACCTCGACGAGTCCCATCACGCCGACGTCCTTGTACGTCCAGGTCGTCCAGTGCGCGCCGAACTCCTCGAGGACGTCGAGCTGGTCGTCGAGGGCGCGCAACCGGTCGGGGCGTTCGTGCTCCGGGCCGTTGTAGACGCTGCCGAACTCCCCGACCCACAGGGGGACGCCGTGCCGCCGGGCGAAGCGGGCGCCTTCGCTGGCGTGGAAGTCGTCACGCAGGGTGGCCTTGGTGCCTTCGCGGCCCCAGAAGGTGCCGCCCGGGTAGGGGCCGGGCCCGAAGCCGGGGCCGGTGTAGTGGTGGCTGGAGTACGCGAGGTTGGCGTCGAAGGGCGCGTCGAGCCCGTCGAAGCGCGCGCCGAAGTGGTCGCCTTCGAGGAAGACGACGTGGTCCGCGTCGACTTCCCGGATGGCGGTGACGACGTCGCGGTACACGCGGTTCATGGTGGTCCAGTCGGGGGTGTAGTGGTCGTGCAGGCGCCCGTGGGGTGCGTTGCTGAGGGGTTCGTTCATGACGTCGTACCCGGCGACGGCGGGGTTGCCGCTATAGCGCGCGGCGATCTCGCGCCAGAGCGCGGTGAAGCGCTGCTGGAAGTGCGGGTGCTGCCAGAACAGGCTGTGCCGGCTGGCGTTGTCGGCGTGCCAGTCGCTGTTCTGCCATCCCTGGACGACGTGCAGGTCGATGACGGCGTACAGGCCGTGACGGGCGCACCACTCGACGGCCTGGCCGAGGCGGCGGAAGCCAGACTCGAGATAGGTGAAGGGCGCGTCGTCGCGTTCGAGGTGACGGTAGTGGACGGGGATGCGGACGGTGTTGAGGCCGAGGCTGGCGATGAACTTCACGTCGTGCTCGGTGAAGAAGTGGTCGGCGAGGCGTTCGAGGAAGAACTCGGCGCGGGCCGCGCCGAGGACGTCCTTGAGCGTGGCGCGCAGGGCGCCTTCGGTGCCGGGGTAGCCGTTGATGAAGTCCTCGGTGTTGAGCCAGCCGCCGACGCAGGTGCCGCGGAGCTGTACGGGTCGGTGGGAGGCGTCGACGATGCGGCCGTTGTGGACGCTGAGCATGCTTCTCCGATCAGGGGCCGTCCGAATGGACGGAAGGGACGGGCGACGGGTGGACACGGCGCGCACATTTGGTTTATCGTTAAGCCAACCGTACCAGTCACCCGCGAGCCTGTCAATCGACGTCGCCGGATCCGACCCTCGGACCGGCCGCCATCGCGACGACGCTCGCCGAGCTCGCCGCGTGAAAGGACCGAACGGCATGCCCGACACCCCTACACCCACGCACCCGCTCGGCGCCCTCACCGCCCGACTCCACCCTGAGGGCGGCCCGATCCTCACCCTCGCCCTGAACGGAACCCACGCCGAGATCCACGGTCCCACCTTCCACGTCGACGGAACCCCCACCGGACGCTTCACCCCCATTCAGACGCGCACCGAACGCGGCGAGGGCATGGACCGCCTGCGCCTCACGTGCCGCTCGGTCGACGACGACCGGCTCACGCTCCACGTCGTCCTCCAGGCCGCCACCCACTCGCCCTTCGCGCGGCTGCGATACTCCCTCACGGCCGAAGGCGCCACCCTCACCCGTCCGGACGGCAGGGACCACCTCACCTACCTGCACGTCGGCGTCCCGATCCCCCCCGACGCCGACCTGCACGAGGTGCAGCTCGGACACTTCGACCCGCTGCGGCACGCCTACCTTCCCGTCCTGCGCCGCCTTCCGTACCACGAGGCCACCCTCGAAGGGCCCCTCGAAGGCCCCCTGCTGCTGCTCGCCTGCGGGAAGGGTCACGTCCTCGTCGCGTACGAGCACGGCGCCGACCACGGCCGCGGCTTCCTCGAGTACGCACTCGACCAGGGCGGCGTCGTGCTGCGCGCCCGACGCGGCAACCATCACCACGGGCAGGCCCTCGCGCCGCCCGGCTGGACGTCACCGTGGATCCAGGTGGGCCTGCTCGGAGGAGACGCCGACCAGGCGCTCAGCCGCTACCGCGCCTTCCTCCTCGACGAGCTGGGCGCGCCCGGCGCGTCCCGCGCGCCGCGCGTGTACTACAACACCTGGAACGCACAGGAACGCGGGGCGTACTATCAGGGGCGGGCCTACACGGACGGCCTCACGCTCGACCGCGTCCTGCGCGACGTTGACGTCGCGCACCGCCTCGGGGTGGACACCTTCGTCCTCGACGTGGGCTGGTACACCCGCGCCGGCGACTGGCTCGCGCACCCCGAGCGTTTCCCCGACGGTCTGCACGAGGTGCGGCGCCGTCTCGACCGGCACGGCATGCACCTCGGCCTGTGGTTCGACCCCATGGCCGCCGCGCTCGACTCCGACGCGTTCACCCGCTCCCCACACCTCGAGGCGACCCTCGGCGGGAAACCGGCGTGGCGCGACTGGCCCTGGGGTACCGAGCCCGCCTGCCACATGTGCCTCGTGTCCGACTATGCCGACCACTTCGTCGAGCGCGTCGCGCACCTGCACCGCACGCTCGGCGTGACGTACCTCAAGTGGGACGGCGTCGACCAGGAAGGCTGCGACTCCCCGCTGCACCGTCACGGCGACGCCCGCCACACCCCCGAGGAGCGCGCCGAACGGTACGCCTTCGAGATCGGCCCCGCCCTGGTCCGCATGGCCGAGGCGATCCACGCGCGCTGCGAAGGCATGGTCATCGACCTCGACGTCACCGAGCGACGCCGCGCGTTCGGCCTGGGCTTCCTCAGCGTCGGGCGGTACTTCCTCGTCAACAACGGCCCGTACTACACGGACCTCGACACGCCCGCGAGCGTCAGGATCGAACCGAACACCGGCAACGCCTTGTTCTACCCGGGCGCCGCGCGTTCACGCGTGTGCCGCGCCGGCGTCGAGTTCGACAAGGTCCTCCCTGCGCACCTGCTGCTCGCGCACTTCTACCCCGAAGGTGACGCGCGCGTGCAGCGCAACGCTGCCGCGTCCCTCGCGCTGGGCGGCCACGGCCTGTGGGGCGACCTCGGCGCGCTGAGCGACGAGGAAATCGAGCGTCTCGGCGCCATGATCCGCGCGTACAAGCGCGTCGCGCCGCACGCGGCCCGCGCGGGCGGCCACCGCGTCGGCTTCATCGGCGCGAGTCCCGAGGTCGTCGAGAAGCTCGACCCGAGCTCCATGAGCGGCGTGATCGCCCTGTTCAGCGCCTCTGGCGGCAAGGTCACGCACGTCACCCGTCCCCTCGATCCTCACCGCGACGTGACGGTGGACGGCGCCGACGAGTGGTCGCGCCTGGGAGACGGGCGTCTGCGCGTCCACGCTGACCTCGACGCGCACGACGCGCGGCTCGTCCTCGTCTCACCCGTCGAGCCCGACCTATCCGCCCGCAGTACACGAGGAGAATGAACCGATGATCCTGCACGATGACCACCTCACCGTTGCCTTCGACGAGGCCGGAAACCTCACCCACCTCGGGCCATCCGACGGCAACTTCCTCTCGCCGGACGCGCCACCCGAGCCGCTGTTCACCTTGCGCTTCCGCGACCCAGCGGGCGCGCCCCGCGACGTTCCGTCCACCCAACTCACCTGCTCCGCCTGGCAGGAGGACGCGCGGCGCGGCGCCCTCGAGTTCACCTCACCTGACGGCGCCTTGCGCGTCCACGTCGACGTTCGTGTCGACCACCCGGCCCGGTCACGCTGGCGGCTGCGGGTCGATCGCGAAGCCGACGGCGTCACCCTGGAGTGGATCGACTTCCCCGGCGTGGTCATCCCTGATGACTTCGCTGCGAACGGCGGGCCGGGCCGGCTGTTGTGGCCCGCGCTGGAAGGCACCCTCGTCGAGGACGCCGGGCAGCGTGACCAAACCTGGATGCGCTACGAGAGCGTCGAGTACCCTAGCCGCGGCTGGGAAGGCTTCTTTCCCGGCGCGTGCGGCGCGCAGTTCATGGCCTACCTGCGCGGCGAGCGCGTCCTTTACCTGGGCGCGCACGACCCGCACGAGCAACCCAAGGTCCTCGAGTACTACCGCGTGCCCGGCGGCGTCCGACTCGAACTGCGCCTGTACCCCGGCGCGCCCGACGGTCCCTGCGCCATGGACTTCGACGTCGCCCTCGACGTGCTGCACGGTGACTGGTACGCCGCAGCCGAAACGTACCGCACGTGGTGGGAGGCGAACGCCCTCCGTCGTCCCAGACGGCTCGTCGACCGCATTGACCTGCCCTCGTGGCTCGGAGACTCACCTGTGACCGTGATGTACCCCGTGCGGGGCGAAGGAGACACCGGAGGCATGGAGCCGAACCGCCTCTTCCCCTACGTTCGAGGCCTCGACGCGCTCCAGCAGATCGCGGAAGACACGGACTCCCGGGTGCTTGCGCTCCTCATGCACTGGGAAGGGACCGCGCCGTGGGCGCCGCCGTACGTGTGGCCGCCCTACGGCGGGGAGGACCTCTTCAAGACCTTCGTGGACGCCATGCACGACCGCGGGCACCTCGTCGGCGTGTACGCCAGCGGCGTGGGCTGGACGCAGACGAGCCTGCTCACCGAGTACTCCCGTGAGGCGCAGTTCGAGCGCGAGGGCCTGAGGAACGTGATGTGCCTAGCGCCGGACGGCAGTTTGCCGTTCGGGCGGATCTGCAACGGCTGGCAGCGCTGGGGCTACGACATGTGCACCGCAGCGCCCTTCACGCGCGAGGTGTTCCAGAGCGAGGCGCGCAACGTCGCGTCAAGCGGGGTGGACTACTTCCAGGCGCTTGACCAGAACATCGGCGGCACGTCGTACTTCTGCTACAGCCGTGACCATGGCCACCCGCCCGCGCCAGGCGCGTGGCAGGTGCGCGACACGCGCCGGATGCTCGACGACACCGTCAGCGCCCTTCACGCGGACGGTCACGCGATGGTCCTCGGGACGGAAGGGGCGGCCGCGCCGACCTACGCGGACCCACTGCCGTTCAACGACGCGAGGTGGAACTTCGCGTTCATGCCGGGCCGGCCCGTCCCGCTGTACGCCTTTCTCTACCACGAGTACACTAACAACTTCATGGGCAACCAGGTCGGCGCGTACGACGTTCTGGACGTGGAAGCCTGCCCGGAGAACCTCGCGCAGCGAGTCGCTTATGCCTTCACCATCGGCGATCTGCCCGCGGTGGTGCTGCGTGTCGGCGGCGGCGTCGACTGGAGCTGGAACGCCCGGTCCACTTCGGACCCGCCCGATCAGGGCGCGGTCAAGACGCTGATCCGGCACCTGAACGCGTGGCGGCGCGGGGCGGGCCGCGCGTTCCTGCACCTCGGCCGGATGCTCCCGCCGTTTCCCGTGGAGGGCGTGGTGAACGTCCCGCTCCGCCGGCGTGACGGCAGCGTGCTGGACGTCCCGTCACTCCTCACGTCGAGGTGGCGGGCACCGAACGGACGCGAGGCGCAGTTCGTGGTGAACTACCGCGCCGAGGCGCAACGCTGCCGGGTCGTCACGGACGACGGCGCGCTCCGAGGCGTTCGAACCGACCCGTGGGAGCGGCACGCCATCCCGGAAGCGCCGTCGGAACTGACGGTTCCGGCGTACTCGTGCGTGATGGTGGAACTCGCCGACGTCACGCACGACGAACCCGTGAAGGCCGGGAGGACGAGCTGAGCGCTCATGTCGCGATTCCGGACGTCACCTGCTGACGTCCAGGGCAGGCGTGACGGCCGCGTGCGACAGGCGTCCGGCGAACTCGAGGTACACGCTGGCCGTCCACGTGTACGCGGGGCAGCACAGCGCCTCGCCCGTCTCCGGGTCGAAGTTCTCCGGCATGTCCGACGCGCCCGCCGCCGCGCAGAAGCGCCGCGCGACCTCCAGGGCGAGCGCGCGCTCGCCGGCGCGTTCCAGGCCCTCGACGACCAGCAGCGTCGCGGGCGCCCACGAGGAGCCGCGCCAGTAGCCGCGCGGGTCGTACGCGGCGCTGGAGCGCGCCTCGGTGCGGAGTCCGAACGAGGTGAGGAACTCGGGAGAGGTGACGTCACGCACGAGCGCCTCGCGGACCGAGTGTGGAAGCCGCGGCGCGATCAGGAGCGGCAGGCACCGCATCAGGCTCCGCGAGGGCACGCGTTCGTGCGTGCCGCTCAGGACCGGCTGGAAGTGCGTTCCCGTCCAGAAGTGCTCGAGGGTCGCGGCCGTGAGGGCGTCCGCGCGCTCCTTCCACGCGCGCGCCTCGCCATCCTGCCCGAGCCGCGCGGCGACGAGGGCGAGGACGTCGAGCTGCTCGACCAGCAGCGCCGAGAGGTCCGGGCTCTCGAGCGGACCGCCGCGCGTGAAGAACGACCCGTTGTCCCAGCCGCTGTCGTTGCCGTGCGCGTACGCGGGGACGCCGTCGTGGTCGTCGTCACGCTGCTCGAACCACCACTGGGTCCACCGCGCGAGCAGCGGGTACGCCTCGCGGAGGCGGTCCTCGCCCAGCGCGCCGCGCTCGAGGAGCGCGCGGAGCGCCCAGCCGTGCACGGGCGGCTTGACGAAGTTGAAGATTCGCGCGCCGTCGCTGACGCTGTCCGGCAGGGCGCCCGTGTCGGTCTGGTGGTCGAAGGCGGTGAGCCACTGGTCGAACGCGAGGTCCGGATGCCCGGCGGCGAGCGCCACGGCGTTGAAGCAGTGATCCCAGCTCCATACCTGCGTCATCCAGTTCTTCGACATCACCATCGCGGGCCTGCGGTGAAAGCCGCGCGGCTCCAGGACGCCCGACCACGCGACGTACGCGGCGGTGACGCGTCCGCGCGGTGGCGGCGGCGTCCCAGGGAACGCCGCGGCGAAGGCGTGGAAGGCCGTCTCGGCGCGCGCGTGGGCGTCGTCGAAGTCCGGGTGTGACGCGCGGGGCACGCTGCCCGGCGGGAGCTCCTCGATGACGAGCTCGAGCGTTGGGTCCTCGCCGGGCGTGAGGGTCAGCGCGATCCGCTCGCTGCGGTCGACGTGCCAGGGCGCGTCGACGCTCACGTGCCCCGCGAGGCGCGTGAGGCGGTACTGCGAGCGGTTGGAGAAGCTGTTGAGGTGCCAGGCGTCCGGCGTGACCTGCTGGAGGAAGTCGTACCAGCCGACCGTCTCGAAGTCCAGCCGCACGCTCGGGCCGCGCGCGCGCAGTCTGAGCGTGCGGGGGCCGTCGAAGATCAGTTCGGCCGCGCCGTGTGGCGTGGAGAGCGTCAAGCGCGTCGGGTCGAGGCGGGCTTCGGGGGTGACGCGCCGCCCGGCGGGGTCGAGCAGGTCGAGCCGCAGGACTTCCTTGCGGGGCGCGTCTCCCTGGAGGGTGCGCAGGTACAGCGGCCCGGCGGGCGTGTCGGCGCGCGGTCGTCCGCCCAGCGCGAGGTACGAGCCGAAGGTGCTGAAGGGGACGCGGTCGAGGTTCATGGGCGCTCCTGGGTCAGTTGAGGTGCTGGCGCCGCGCGAGGTCCGCGAAGGGACCGGGGCGCGCGATGAGTTCCTGGTGGGTGCCCGCCTCGACGACGCGGCCGCGGTCGAACACGAGGATCAGGTCGGCGTTCCGGATGGTGCCGAGGCGGTGCGCGACGACGAAGGTGGTGCGGCTTCGCCGCAGCCGCTCGAAGGCCTGCTGCACGAGCGTCTCGCTGTGCGCGTCGAGCGCGCTGGTCGCCTCGTCGAGGATCAGCACCTGCGGATCGCGGATCAGCGCCCGGGCGATGGCGAGGCGCTGCTTCTGCCCGCCGGAGAGTTGCGCGCCGCGCTCGCCGATGCGGGTGTGCATGCCGTGCGGCATGGTCTCCACGAACTCCCAGGCGTGCGCGTCGCGCAGGATCCGCTCAACCTCGTCGTCCGTGACGTCGTCGAAGCCGTAGGTGACGTTCTCGCGCACCGAGCCGTCGAACAGCAGCGGCTCCTGCGGCACGACGGACACGAACTGCCGGTACGACCGCAGGTCCAGCGTGGCGAGGTCGACGCCGTCGAGCAGCACGCGGCCCTCGTCCGGGCGGACGAAGCCGACGGCGACGTTGACGAGCGTGGATTTGCCGGATCCGGACGCGCCGACGAGCGCGACGGTCATTCCGGGCCGCGCGGTGAAGCTGACGCGCTCCAGCGCGGGCCGCGCGGCGTCCGGGTAGGTGTAGGTGACGTCCTCGAAGACAAGTTCCCCGCGGACGCGGCGGACGTGCCGCTTGCCGTCGTTGCGTTCCACCTCGCGGCTCTGGAGGACCTCGCCGATCGAGCGGATGGACTCGAGACCCTTGCTGACCTGCGGGACGATGTTCACGAGGGTCATGACGGCGCCGGTGAGGCTGGAGAAGAACGTGGTGAGCAGCACGACGTCCCCGACGGTGATGGGGAGGACCTGGGTGCGGTACGCCCACGCGGCCGCCACGAGGCAGGCGAGGTTGAAGACGCCCAGGGTCACCCAGGCGAGCGCGCCGAACACGGCGTTGGTCCCGTCGAGCCGCAGGCCCGCCTGCTGCACGCGGGTGACGCTGCCGCCCACGCGGCCGAGCGCGCGGTCCTCGAGGCCGTGAGCGCGGGTGACGGGCAGCAGGTGCGTGAGCTCCCCGACGCGGGCGGTCATCTCCTCGAGCTCGCGGCGGAACGCGGCGTTGCGGTCGTCGAGGGCGCCCTGCATGACGCGGACGAGTCCGACCGCTATGGGGACGGTGACGAGGAAGAACAGCGCGAACTGCGGGGCGCGCAGCAGGGTCGTGACGATCGCGACGAGGATGCCGAGGAGCGCGCCGAGTCCCGCGTCGAACAGCAGCCGCGTGAGCTGCTCGACGTTCTCCACGTCGCGCAGCACCTTCGCCTGAAGGGCGGCGGGGCTGTTGCGGGCGTAGAAGCCGAGGCTGATCATCTGGAGGCGGCGGCACAGCGCGAACCGCAGCCGCGCCTCGGTGGTGCGGGTCGTGACGCTGAGCGCGCGCACGTACAGGTAGTGGGTGGGGACGTTCTGAACGATCAGGAGGCCCATGCCGAGCGCGTACAGCCACAGCTCCTCGAGCGGGCGGCGCTGCTGCACCACGTCGATGATGCGGGCGGTGACGACGGGCAGCAGGTAGTACGGGCTGCCCTTGACGACGAAGAACACCAGCGCGAGGGTGAGCTGCGCGGTCTGCCCGCGGTACAGCGACCGCAGGGTGCTCAGGGGCCGTTCGCCCCTGAAGGTACGTTCGAGGTGATCCTGGGCGGCGTCGTGCGGTGCGGCCATGCGGGCTCCGTGGACGTGGGGCGCGTGGAGCGCGTGAGGCGCCCGGGGCGCTTCGCCCCGGGCGGGAGGTCGGGTCAGCGGACGGCGGTCTCGGTGTTCGCGGCGGGCCAGGGCTGGTGGAGTTGCGCGCCGTTCGAGCGGATGACGTCGCGGTACCACGCGGCGCTCGCCTTGGGGGTGCGCTTCTGGGTGGTGAAGTCGACGTGGACGAGGCCGAAGCGTTGCTTGTAGCCTTCCTGCCACTCGAAGTTGTCCATCCACGACCAGTGGAAGTACCCGAGGACATCGACGCCGTCCCGAACGGCGCGTTCGAGTTCGAGGAGGTAGCGGCGGAGGAAGTCGACGCGGCCGAAGTCGCGGACGTGACCGTCGAGGTCGACCCAGTCGCTGAGGCTGACGCCGTTCTCGGTGATCACGACGGGCAGTCCGTACTGCTCGTGGTAGAAGCGCGGTCCCCAGTACAGCGCGTCGGGCGTGACGGGCCAGCCGTACATGGTGCGGCCCAGTCCGGGCGGGTAGGGGACGCGGGTGGCGCTGCCGTCCTCGGCGCGGGTGACGGGGCCGCCGTTGTAGACGTTGGCGCCGAGGAAGTCGAGGGGCTGGTGGATGACCTCGAGGTCGCCGGCGCGGACGGGCGGGGCGGCGTCGAAGGCGGCCTCGAGGCCTTCGGGGTAGTGGCCGCGCAGGACGGGGTCGAGCCACATGGGGTTGTTCCAGGTGTCGCCCTTGGGGAGGCTGAACATCATCTCGCGCGCGGCGTCGACGTCCTCGGGCGCGCTGGTGGCGGGTGTGGCGACGACGCCGACGGGCGCGTACCCGACGGTGGGCGCGCTTCTGGCGTGCGCGCGGATGACCTGGACGGCCTTGCCGTGCGCCATGAGGGCGTGGTGGCCGACGCGCAGGACGGCTTCCCAGCCGAGCTGGTCGCCGGGCGCGTGGACGCCGGTGCGGTGGCCGAGGCCGACGAAGCACTGCGGTTCGTTGAGGGTGAACCAGTGCCGTACGCGGTCGGAGAGGCGGTCGACGATGACGCGGGTGTAGTCGGCGAACCAGTCGCTGCTGTCGCGGTTGAGCCAGCCGCCCTGGTAGTACAGCGCGAGCGGGAAGTCCCAGTGGAACAGCGTCACCCACGGTTCGATCCCGGCGTGGAGGAGGTCGTCGACGAGGCGGTCGTAGAAGGCGAGGCCGCGGTCGTTGACGCGGCCTCGGCCGTCGGGAAGGACGCGCGGCCACGACAGGCTCAGGCGGTACGCGCCGATCGCGTGCTCGCGCATGAGGGCGACGTCCTCGCTCGCGCGCCTCGCGTGGTCGCAGGCGACGAGGCCGCTGGTGTGGTCCCAGACGGTGCCGGCGCGGCGGGTGTGGAGGTCCCAGACGCTGTCGCCGCCGCCGTCCTGGGTGGGGGAGCCTTCGATCTGGTAGGAGGCGGTGGCGACGCCCCAGCGGAAGTGCTTCGGAAAGGTCATTGAGTTCTCCAGACGCGGTGAAACGAAGGTGGTTTAACGTTAATCCACTCGTACCATTCCGGCACTATCAACGTCAAGAGCGGACAGTTGACAGCCGCGCGCGCCGACGCGTAGGGTGGCTTAACGATAAACCGAACAGGTGGACCGGTCGCCCAACCGCCCGAATTTCCGCCCAGCCGCACCCCCCCGAGGCCACCATGTCCACACGAACACCATTCGAGCTCCGCGTCGCCCTGCTCGGCTGCCCCGCCCACCCGCTCGGCCAGTGGACCGAGCGCAACCTCAACCGGCTCCGCGACCTCGGCTTCAATGCCGCGCAGCTCAACATCGCCTGGGGCTACCGCCCCGCCGACGAACCCCTCAACCTCGAGGACGTCGTCCGACTCCCCGACCACCTCGAACCCACCCTCGGCCAACCCCTCGCCCTCCGCTCCGACCCCGCCCCCGACGCGTTTGACCGACGCCGCGCCGACCTGCGAGGCCGCGCCCACCTCGCCAGGAACGCCGGCCTGCGGACCATCTTCCACTTCGGCGCGCCCTACAACGGCTTCGAAGGCTTCGTCGACCGGCCCCTGCCCAACTGCCTCCTCGACGGCCGCACCCCCGAACGGTACGTCCGGCTGCTCGAGGTCTTCGCGCGCGACTTCCCCGACGTGGACGACCTGCTGCTCTACACCTTCGACCAGGACGCGTGGATCTGCGACGAGTACGGCACCTGCCAACGCTGCCGCGGCCTGCCGCTGCACGAGCGCGTCGTGCCCTTCGTCAACCTCCTCGCGCGCACCTGGCGCCGCCTCACCCCCCACGGCCGCCTCTGGTGGGAACCGTGGGAGCTCAGCGCCGGCCAGGCCCTGCGCGCCGTCGAGGACCTCGACGCGGACACCGCCGGACTCGCGCTGCACTCCAACGTCGCGGAGGTGATGATCGCGCTACCCGTCGACCGCTTCGTCAAGAACGCCGCCGCGCTCGCCCACGAGCGCGGCCTGCCCGTCATCCTCGAAGGCTTCCTCGGCGCGCCCAGCGAGGAACTCGAACCGTTCCGCAGCGTCCCCTCCCCCCTCGCGACCCTCCGTCAGCTGCGCGCCTTCCACGCGACCCACGGCGTCACCAGCGTCAAGGAGTACTTCGGGCTGCTTCCCGACCAGGACGACGTCAACCTCGACGCCACCGGCCTCTTCCTCCACGACCCCCACGTCAGCGACGACGACGCCCTCACCCGCCTCGCCGACACGCGCGGCCCACGCGAACTCGCCGACTACTGGCGCCTCACGTCCCGCGCCGTCGAGCTCTTCCCCTGGGACGCCTCGTGGTACATCCGCGAGGTCGGCCGCGCCGACCCCGCCCACGGGCTCGACGCCGCCTTCATCCGCGGGCAGCAGGTCCACACCCCCGCGTGGGAGTCCACCCGCCGCGCCACGTTCATGCAGACCAGCGACGAGCAACCCGACCCCTGGCTGCTCGAGGACGTCGCGCTCCGCCTCGACCTCACCGAGCGCACCCTCGCGCGGGCCCTCACGCTCGGTCGTACCCTCGCGCCCAAAGTCCACCCGCACGCCCGCGACGCCTTCGACCGCGGCCTCGACGAACTCCACGCCTGGCGCCTCCGCTGCCGCGCCTACGCCCACCACCTCCACGAGACCAACCTCACCCACGCCCTGCGCCTCACCCGCGACCGCGGCGAACCGCTCAGCGCGGACCTCCTCGCGCGGCTCAAGGCCACCCTCGAGGCGGACCTCCACGACCAGGACGACCACCCCGAACTCAGGCGCGCGCTCGACCTGCTCACCCGCGACCCGCACGGCTTCCTCGACACCTACTTCCGCGTGCGGCCCGACAACCCCCGCGACAAGGGCCCCTTCACCGTCACCACCCGCTGAGGCCACCCGTGCGACCAGGCGACGTCATCAACGAAAGCGTCCTCACCACCGACGAGGTCACCGGCCGCGACATGCGGCGCCTCACCACCACCGGCACGTACAACGAGACCCCCACCTACCACCTCAACACCGCCTTCACCCCCGACGGCCGCTTCCTGCTGCTCGCCACCGCCCGCGAAGGGCACTCCGCCCTGCTGCGCGCCGACGTCACCACCGGCGACCTCACCGTCCTCGCCGTCACCGACGGCGTCGGCATCCCCCCCTTCAGCGACACCATGACCTTCGGTCCGCACACCACGGGCTCCCTCGGCGGGGGGTACACCGGCACCTTCAGCGCCCTCACCCCCGACGGCCAGTGGGCCCTCGCCAGCGTCGGCCGGCAACTTCACGCCGTGCACCTCCACACCCTGGAAACGCGCGTCCTGATCGAGGACCTCGGCCGCGCTCACCGCCTCCACACTCCCGCCGGCACCCGGGGCGGCCGCGTCGTCGCCGCGCTGTCACCCGCGCACCCGGACCTCGCCGCCGGCGCCACACGCGCCGCGAGACCCTACATGGACGCCCTCACCGAGACGCACGGCGGCATGCCCAGCACCTTCATCGAGGTGGACCTCCACACCGGCGCGCGGCGCGACGTGCACCACGACCCCGTCGCCGGCTGCAACCACGTGCAGCCCAGCCCCACCGACGACGACCTGTGGCTGATCGACCGCGACCTCCCCCCTCGCTACTGGGGCGGCGGGGACGGCGGGCGCACCAGCCGCTGCTGGCTGCTGCGCCCCTCCACCGGCGTCCTCACCGAGATCCGCCCGCGCGACGCGCAACGCTTCGTGGTGCACACCAACTGGAGTCACGACGGCACCCTCGTGTACTACCACGGTCTGCGCGGCGACGGCGTCTCGCACTACGTCGGCGCGGCCCGCGCGGACACCGCCGAAGTCGTCTGGGAACGCGTCTTCCCCCGCTACCACTACGGTCACGTCAGCAGCCACCCCACCCGCAACGCCATCGTCACCGACGGGCTCGTCACGGCAGACCTCGTCACGTTCCTCGACTTCGAGCACTCCGGCCCATCCGGCGCGCCCCACGTGGAGGTCCTCGCGCGGCACGCGACCCGCTGGGACGCCCTCGCCGGACAGTTCCCGCACCCGCACCCCCACGTCTCCCCGGACGGACGCTGGCTCAGCTACAACCGCGGTCAATCTCACGGCCGCTCCGACGTGTACCTCACCTGCCTCCACGACTGACCAGAACCCCACGGACGCCACGTCCACGCAGGAGACCCATGCTTCAGAACGGCGCTCCCTGGCTCGACACCCAAGGCCGTCCCATCCAGGCGCACGGCGGCGCCCTGCTCCGTCACGACGACGTCACCTACTGGTACGGCGAGAACAAGGACGGCGACACCTACCAGGGCTTCCTGCACCGCGTCGACGTCATCGGCGTCTCCTGCTACGCCTCCACCGACCTGCTCGCCTGGCGACCCGAAGGCGTCGTCCTGCCCGCCCGGCCGGACGACCCCACGCACGACCTGCACCCCTCGAACGTCGCCGAGCGGCCCAAGGTGCTCCGCAACCCACACACGGGCAAATTCGTGATGTGGCTGCACGTCGACCACGCCGACTACACCCTCGCGCGCGTCGGCGTCGCCGTCGCCGACACCCCGCGCGGTCCCTTCCGCTACCAGGGCAGCTTCCGACCCGCCCACATGGACAGCCGCGACTTCACCGTCTTCCAGGACGACGACGGCCAGGCGTACCTGTACTTCTCCTCCGACTGGAACGCCACCCTGCGCGTCGTTCCCCTCGACGACGACTACACCGGCGTCCGCAGCGCGCCCACCGACGTCTTCACCCGAGCGCACCGCGAGGCGCCCGCCGTGTTCAGGCACGGCGACCGGTACTTCATGCTCACCTCCGGCTGCACCGGCTGGGACCCCAACCCCGCCGAGTACGCCGTCGCGCCCCACCCGCTGGGCCCGTGGAGCGTGATCGGCAACCCCTGCCAGGGACCAGGGGCGGACCTCACCTTCGGCGCGCAACCCACCTTCGCGCTGCCCCTGGACGACGGGAGCGTCCTCGTGATGCTCGACCGCTGGCGCAAGGAGGACCTGCGCGACTCACGGTACGTCTGGCTGCGCGGCCACGTCCACGGCGAGCAGCTCACCCTGCGCTGGCAGGACGCGTGGACGGGCACGCACGCGCAGGCCGCGCACGTGGTCACGCCGTCCCCCTCGTCGCGCCGCTCCGAGTAACCCACCCCGGGTCACGCACGTCGAAAGCGAAGGCGCGTCCGTCCACCGTCCCGGCACGCGGCGCGGCGCCGTCCAGCTCACGATCGTCCGCGCCCCCTGAGTCGAGCGCCGGCAGGTCACCCGGTCGCGTCCTCACCCGGCACGGTGAAGTGGAAGGTGCTGCCCTCCTGCGCCGTGCTGTCCACCCACACGCGACCCCCGTGTTCCTCCACGATGCGCCGCACCAACGCTAGACCCAGCCCCGTCCCCTCGTACTCGTCACGGGCATGCAACCGCTCGAACATCCCGAACACCCGCTCGCGGTACGCCTCCGGAATGCCGAGCCCGTTGTCGGACACGCTGAATCGCACCATGTCGCCCTTCCGCTCAGCCTGGACGTTCACCTGAGGCGCCTGCCCGATCGGCTGGAACTTCACGGCGTTCGCGATCAGGTTGAGCAGCACCTGACGCAACTGCGTCTCGTTCACCGTCACCACCGGAAGCGGCCCCGCCGTCACGCGCGCTCCACGCTCGCGCAGGGTGCTGTCGAGGTCGTGCAGCACCTCGTCCAGCACCCGACGCGCGTCCACCCGCTCACGTGAACGCTCCCGCCCGACCTTGCTGTAGGCCAGGAGCTCCTCCACGAGGCGGTGCATCCGCTCCGCCGCCTGCACCGTGACGGTGATGTACCGGCGGCCGCCGTCGTCGAGTCGGTCCGCGTACCGCCGCTCCAACAGCTGCAAAAAGCTCACGATGGTCCGGATGGGCGCCTTGAGGTCGTGCGACGCGACGTGCGCGAACTCCGCCAGTTCACGGTTGGACCGCTCGAGCTGCGCGGTCCGCTCGCGCACCCGGACCTCCAGGGTGGCGTTGAGCCGTTCCAGTTCCGCCTGCGCCGTCCGCCGCTCGGTCACGTCAAGCTGTACGCCGTTCCACACGTCACGCCCACCCGACAGCTCACGTCGTTGCGACGCCAGGAACATCCAGCGCACCTCACCGTCCAGACGTCTGAACGGCACTTCCACCTCGAAGGGCGTGCGCGTCCGCACGGCGCGTTCCTCCGCTTCCAACACGATCGGCACGTACTCGGGCAGGATCAGGTCGTACAGCCGCGCGGGATCCGCGAGGGCCTCTTGGGGCGTGACGCCCAGCAGGCGTTCCACGTTGCTGCTGACGTACAGGAAGCGGGTGCGGCCACCGGGAAGACGCTCGGCCTGGTACGTGACGGCGCGGGGAAGGTTGTCCGTCAGGGCGCGCAGCTGCGCTTCACGGTCCTCCAGGGTGTCGCGCGCCGCCGCGAGACGCCGCAGGGTCGCCTGCCGGTTCGAGCCGAACCAGCTCACGGCGAGACCAGTGAGGATGAACGCGGCCACCCCGCCGAACTGCTGCACGGACAGGTGAAGATTGAAGGCGAGGACGGGTTCGGTGATGAGGTAGTTCACGCCGGCGACGCTGAGCAGGGTGGCGACGAGACCCGCGCGGAACCCGCCGAGAAAGGCAGTGAGGGTGACGGCCATCAGCGAGAAGACGTAGGCGGCGCTGTCGTCCATCACCGGGGTGAGGGCGAACCGCAGGAGAAGCGCCACGACCGAGGTGACGACCGCCAGCGCGTACGGGAACCAGGACGCTCGGGTCACGAAGCGCGAGGCGCGGACGCAAAGGTCGGGCGCGTCGGAAGAGGAAGGGCGCGGCATGAGGGTGAACGCAGTGTAGAGGGAACCCCGACGGTTCCTCCTCACAAGCGCGCTGCACCGTCGACTCGGCGGGCACGCGGCGCTTGGGAGCAGGGCGTGCGGGCACCCCGCGTCGCGTCACCACCGCGGGCGGCGCACCTTCCCTTCGCGTGGGAGTCGAGCGGGGCGGTCGTCCACTTGACCGGACGTCAGGCGCGCAGACCCTGAGCGAGCGCGTAGTACAGGTCCGCGTGCCGCATCTCCTGCCTCAACGACCTTAACTTCGTCTCGCCGTCGATCACGACGAGCTCCACGTTCGCGATCGACGCGAAGTCCTCCAGCATCTCCGTGGTGACGGCGTCACTGTACGCCGTGTGATGCGCGCCGCCCGCGAGGATCCACGCGGCGCTCGCCGTCCTGAAGTCCGGCCGGGGCTCCCACACCGCCCGCGCGACCGGCAGCCGCGGCGTGTCCGGATGCTCCACGCCCATGACCTCGTTCACGATCAGGCGGAAGCGGCTACCGAGGTCCACCAGCGACGCGTTCACCGCCCGCCCGGGCCGCGCGTCGAACACCAGCCGCGCCGGGTCCCCCTTCCCGCCGATCCCGAGAGGATGCACCTCCAGTCGAGGTCGGGACCGCGCGACGCTCGGGTCGACCTCCAGCATGTGCGCGCCCAGCACCCGGTGCGCGCCCGGCGTGAGGTCGTACGTGTAGTCCTCCATGAACGACGTGCCGCCCACGAGGCCCTCGCCCATCACCTTCACCGCCCGCACGAGCGCCGCGGTCTTCCAGTCTCCCTCCGCGCCAAAGCCGTACCCCTCGTGCATGAGGCGCTGCACCGCGAGGCCCGGCAACTGGCTCAGGCCGTGCAGGTCCTCGAAGGTCGTCGTGAAGCCCTTGAAGCCGCCCTCCTCCAGAAAGGCGCGCAAGCCCAGCTCCTGCCGCGCGGCGTCCACGAGCACCGCACGGCGCGCGCCGCCCGAGCTCAGGTCCGCCGCGACGTCGTACAGCGAGGCGTACTCGGCCAGCAGCTGATCCACGTCCGCGTCGCGTACCGCGCGGACGCGCTCCACGAGGTCACCGACGCCGTAGCCGCTCACCGAGAAGCCGAACCGCAGTTCCGCCGCGACCTTGTCGCCTTCCGTCACGGCGACCTCACGCATGTTGTCCCCGAAGCGCGCGAAACGCGCGCCCTGAAGGTCATGCCACGCCCGCGCCGCGCGCGTCCACGCGCCGAGCCGCGCGTGCACCTCCGGGTCGCTCCAGTGGCCCGCGATCACCTTGCGCTCCAGCCGCATGCGGGTGTGCAGAAAGCCCGCCTCGCGGTCACCGTGCGCGGCCTGGTGCAAGTTCATGAAGTCCATGTCGATGGTGTCCCACGGCAACTCGCGGCCGTACTGGGTGTGCAGGTGACAGAAGGGCTTTCGCAGCGCGCTCAGACCGGTCGCCCACATCTTCGCGGGGGAGAAGGTGTGCATCCACAGCACGAGCCCGGCGCAGGCGGGGTCGGCGTTCGCGTCCTGCATCACGCGCCGCACCTCGTCGGGCGTGGTGACGAGCGCGCGGAACACCAGCGGCACCGCGAGCGCGCCGGAATCGTGCAGGGCCCGCGCGACCTCGCGGGCGTTGTGCTCCACCTGGCGCAGCGGACCCTCGCCGTACAGGTGCTGCGAGCCGCACACGAACCACACCTCGGAAGGCGCGAGGTGGACGAGACCCCGGTGGGTGGGCAGGCTGTTGATGAGGGTGGTCATGCTGTTCCTTTCGTGCCGGGCAGGACCGGCAGGGACGTCGAAGTGGATTCGGAGGTGGGGCGCTCCGCAGGTCGTTCGGTCGCCGGTTGAGCCGAAAGGGGCCGCTGGCCGTACACGCCTTGGTAACGGGCGTGAAGCGCGTCGACGTCAGCGGGGGAGATGGGGACGGGCCGCCCGAGCTGCGCCGCGAGGAACACCGTTCTGGCCACGTCCTCGCACATCACCGCCGCCTTGAGCGCCGCGCGCGGCGTCGCGCCGATCGTGAACACCCCGTGGTTCTGGAGGATCACGGCGGGGCTGCGGTGCCCGCGCAGGACCCGCACGACCTCGCGGCCGATGTCCTCCCCGCCGATCAGGGCGAACTCCCCGCAGGGGATGGGCCCGCCGAACTCGTCGGCCATGGCGGTCAGCACGCACGGGATCTCGCGGGCGTTCGCGGCCCACGCGGTCGCGTAGGGACTGTGCGTGTGCACGATGCCGCCCACGTCGGGCAGTTCACGGTAGATGTACGCGTGCGTGGCGGTGTCCGAGGAGGGACTCAGCGTGCCCGTCAGGACCTTCCCGTCGAGGTCGCAGTGCACCATGCCGTCCGGGGTGAGGTCCTCGAAGGTCACGCCGCTCGGCTTGATCAGCAAGCCGCCATCCACGCGGGCGCTGATGTTCCCGCTCGTCCACGTCACGAGCTGATTCTTCGGGAGCTCGGCGTGCAGGGCGCACAAGGCCTCACGAAGTGCTGACAGGTTCACGGCCCACCTCCTTCTGGTGTCGGGCGGTGCGCCTGAGGCGTCTCATGACGTCGAGCCCACCGCGGCCGAACAGGTCGTGCAGCCGCGTGTACTCCTCGTAGAGTTCGTCGTAGACGAGGGCAGCTTCCGCGTCCGGTCGAATGACCTCGTCCCGCACGCCGCCCATGACGCACGCCGCCTCCTCCACGTTCCGGTACACGCCCGCGGCGACGGCCGCGTGGATGGCGCTGCCCAGCGCGGGGCCCAGCGCGCTGCGGATCAGGGTCAGCGGGCGATTCGTGACGTCGGCGTAGACGCGCAGCAGCAGGTCGTTGCGGGTCAGACCCCCGGCGATGACGAGCTCCCGCACCTTCACGCCGGACGTCTCGAACGCGTCGATGATCGTTCGCGTGCCGAACGCGGTCGCCTCGATCAGCGCGCGGTAGATGTCGGCGGGCCGCGTGGCGAGCGTCAGGCCGACGATCAGGCCGCTGAGGTCGGCGTCCACGAGGACGCTGCGGTTCCCGCTCAGCCAGTCAAGCGCGAGCAGGCCGTGCTCACCGGGCCGTTGCCGCGAGGCCTCGCGGGAGAGGTGCTCGTGCAGGGTGAGGCCCGCCGCGCGCGCCGCCTCGTGCTCGGAGGGAGGAACGCCGTGCCCCACGAACCACGCGAAGATGTCCCCCACGCCGCTCTGCCCGGCCTCGTAGCCGTACTTCCCGCTCAGGATGCCGCCGTCGACGACGCCGCACATGCCGGGCACGTCGCGCAGGTCGTCACCGATCATGACGTGACAGGTGCTGGTGCCCATCACGGCCACCATCCTTCCGCTCTGCGTGACGCCCGCGGCGGGCGCGGTGACGTGCGCGTCGACGTTCGCGACCGCCACGGCCGTGCCGGGCAGAAGGCCCGTCCACGCGGCAGCTTCCGCGGTGAGGCGTCCGGCGAGCCCGCCGAGCGGGCTGAGGTCCCGCTTCATCTTGTCGTCCACGAGGTCCGCGAAGTCCGGGTGGAGCGCGCCGAGGAAGTCACGAGACGGGAACGTACCGTCCTGGTGGATCGCCTTGTATCCGGCGGTGCAGGCGTTGCGGGTCTCGACGCCCGTGAGTTGCCACACGACCCAGTCGGCCGCTTCGATCAGACGGTCCGCCTGGCGATACACGTCGGGCGCCTCCTCGAGGATCTGGAGGCTCTTGGCGAGGAACCACTCGCTGCTCTGCTTGCCGCCGTACCGCGCGACCCAAGGTTCGCCTCGCACGCGGGCGAGGTCGTTGATGCGGTCCGCCTGGCCCTGCGCGGCGTGATGCTTCCACAGCTTGACCCACGCGTGCGGTTCACGCTGGTACTGCGGGAGGAGGCACAGGGGCGTGCCGTCCAGGGTGGTGGGCAGCATCGTGCAGGCGGTGAAGTCGATGCCGATGCCGACCACCTGCTCAGGTCGCACGCCGCTCTCGGCGAGCGCGTGGGGCACGGCGTCCTGAAGGACGTGCAGGTAGTCCAGCGGGTGCTGGAGGGCCCAGTCGGACGCGAGGCGCTCGCCGGTGGGCAGGGCGTGGTCGAGCACGCCGTGCGGGTAGGGCGTGACGGCGCTCGCGACTTCGAAGCCGTCGCGGGTGCGGACGATCAGGGCGCGTCCGGACTCGGTGCCGAAGTCCACGCCGATGGTGTAGGTGTCTTGCGGACTGGAATTCACGGGGCCTCCTGTGTGCTTCGCGCGCTTCGTGGTGAGGCGCGGCGCGCGACGAGCGTGTGACGTCCGGAGCCGACGCTCGCGCCGTCCGAGCGGAAGGCTTCGGGCCAGCGGACCTCGGCCTGCACGTTGGGCGGCAAGGTCACGTGCACGTGGAGCGCGTCGTCCTCGACGCGCCACGAGGCGGTGATCCTGCCGCGTGACGTGTCGTGTTCCGCCCGGGCCCAGCGAAATTCACCCGGTTGGGGCGCGATGACGACCCGGTCGAAGGCGACGGCGCCTTCGGCGGGGGCGAGACCGGCGACACTTTCGTACAGCCACTGCCCGACGCTGCCGAGCGAGTAGTGGTTGAAGGAGTTCATGCCGGGATCGCTGAAGCCGCCGTGCCGGGTGTAGCCGTCCCAGCGTTCCCAGATGGTCGTCGCGCCCTGCCGGATCGAGTACAGCCATGATGGGAAGGTGTCCTGCACGAGCAGGCGGTGCGCGACGTCGGCGTGACCGTACCGGGTCAGGACGGGCAGCAGGTGCGCCACGCCGAGGAAGCCGGTCGTGAGGTGGTCGCCTCGCGCGCGGACGAGGTCGACGAGCCGAGCGGCGGCGTCCGCGCGGAGGTGCTCGGGCAGCAGGTCGAACGCGAGGGCGAGCACCTGACCGGTCTGGGTGCGGCCGGAGATCCAGCCGTGCGGTTCGACGAAGTGCGTGAGGAACGCCTCACGAATCCGCTCGTGCAGCGCCGCGTACCGCTCGGCGTCGTCCGCGCGGCCCAGCGCGGTCGCCATGCGGCGCATCAACGCCGCACCGTACGCCCAGTAGGCCGTCGCGAGGACCTCCTTGGGGGTGCGGCTGCCGAACGCGTTGCGTGGGTCGTCGCCGTCCTGGGCGAGCCAGTCTCCGTAGTCGTTGTTGCGGCGGTTCCGCCGCACGTGATCCGGATTGGCGGTCTCCAGGAGGGTCATCCAGCGCTGCATGGCCGCCCAGTGCCGACGGACGAGCCCGAGGTCACCGTAGCGGCCGTACAGCACCCACGGGAGGATCACGCCGGCGTCCCCCCAGCCGGGCGCGCCGTCCTGCTCGGACACGAGGCGAGGCGCGACGTCGGGGAAGCCGCCCGCGGGGCTCTGCGCGTCCTCGACGTCCTGCATCCACTTGGTGAAGAACGCGGCGACGTCGGCGTTGTACGTCGCGGTCGGCGCGAACACCTGCGCGTCGCCGAGCCAGCCGAGGCGTTCGTCACGCTGGGGGCAGTCGGTGGGGACGCTGAGGAAGTTGCCGCGCTGTCCCCACTCGATGTTCCGCTGCAACTGGTTGACGTCGGCGCTGGCGCACTCGAACGTCCCGGCGCGCGGGGTATCGCTGCCGACGACAACGCCGACGAGGTCGAGCAGCGTCGCGTCCCCGGTGACCTCGACGAAACGGAAGCCGTGGAAGGTGAAGCGCGGCTCGAACACCTCACCGTCCGGGTCCCCCCGGCAGAGGTACGTGTCCGTCGCGCGGGCCGAGCGGAGCGCCGCCGTGTACAGCGTCCCGTCGTCGTCGAGCATCTCCGCGAAGCGCAGGATCACGGCCTGACCGGCCTCACCGTGGACGCGCGCGCGCGTCCAGCCCACCATGTTCTGCCCGAGGTCGAGGACGCGCACGCCAGGCGCGGGCCGCGTCTCGGCGACAACGTCGAGGGTCATGAGCGCGCGGACAGGAGGTCCGGCGTCCGCGACGAGCGGCGCGTGCCAGCGTGTCGTCACGACCGGCGCCCAGCCGGGCGCGTGCGTCGGCTCACCCCCGGACGCGGACCAGCCGGGGCGTTCGAGGCGCGCGTCGATCGTCTCGCCGTGCAGGAAGTCGGACGCCCGAAGTTCGGCCGTGGTCGCTTCCCACAGGTGGTCCGTGCCGACCGTGAGCAGCTCGCCCGTGGCGAGCTCGACCTCGAGTTGCGCGAGCAGGCGGGGGCGCGGCCCGTAGTGGCGTCGTGTACGGCGGTACCCGACGTGACCGCAGAACCAGCCGTCCCCGAGGACCGCGCCGATCACGTTGAGGCCCTCGTGGAGATGCGCGGTGACGTCGTACGTCTGGTACGGGACGCGGGTGTGGTAGTCCGTCCAGCCGGGCGTGAGCAGCCGGTCGCCGACGCGCCGGCCGTTGAGGTGCGCCTCGTACAGGCCGAGCGCGCTGACGTACAACCGCGCGCGGACGGGCGGGGCGGGAAGGGTGAACGCGCGGCGCACGAGTGGGCAGGGCGCGGGGGTGTCCGATTCGGTCCAGACGTCGTGCTCGATCCACACGGCCTGCCAGTCGGACGCGAGGAGCAGTCCCGTCTCCCAGGAGGCGGTCTCGCTCCATGGGCCCATCGTGTCCTGCTCGTCCCAGGTGATGACCTTCCAGAAGCAGGTTTGTCGGCTGCGCAGGGGTGCGCCCGCGTAGGGAATGAGGAGTTGCTCGCGTGACTCGACGCGGCCGCTGTCCCAGAGGTCGCCGTGGTGGGCGTCGAGCAGGTCGGGTTGGCTGGCGCACAGCACCCGGTAGGCGCGTTGCGAGCGGTCAGTGCCGTCTCCCTGGAGAGCCCAAGTTAGGCGCGGGATGGGCGTACCGATGCCGAGGGGGTCCTCGAGGTGCTCGCAGCGCAGCCGGACGGGCAGGAGGCCGGTCACGCGCGACCCCGGCGAGGGCCGCGCGGGCCGAAGGCACGAGACGGACGAGGTTGCGTCATGGGTCTCCCTTGGAGCGTCGGGCTTGAGGGCGGATGGCCCCGGTCGGCGTGGAGGACGCGGTCGTCGCGCTTGTCTCGTCGAGGGCCGTGGTCGGTGAGGTGTGGGTCGGGAGGCCTTGACGCCGTGAGCGCTTGACGGTCACGCGGACGACCACTTGGACGTCGAAGATGAGTGGGGAACCGGACGGGCGGAGGTCGCTTCAGCTGGAAGCCGTGTCCCGGCACGGTTATGCCGGGTCCTGGGCGAGCGGACGTGACGGAGGATTATCGTTAAACCATTGGTATCACCAGCGTCCGCGGCCGTCAAGTCAAACCAGGCCCCCGTCCACGCCTCCCCCGAACGGCACGGGCCCACCTCCGTGCCCGGCACGTGTCGTCCACGCCGTCCACGCCGACAAGACCCTCGCCTTCACCCACGCGGCGTGGCCTCGACTCGGCCTCGTCGACACGTACCCGCCCGAGGTGCGGGCCAAGCGGGCGCTGGCCATCCTCGTGCCCCTCTCCATCACAGGCTGCGTCGTCGGGCGTGGTGAGCAGCACGCCACCGAGCCTCGCGCCGGCGGACGTGCCGAACAGCACGATCCGCTCGGGTTCCGGTGACGTGCCGCGTCGCTTGTGACGAGGACGGGTCTCCACATCCGTCGCGAGGAGCATGGTCAGTCGCTCGACCCCGCCGGGCTGCACGAGCGCGCGGACGTGGCCTTCGCTCGTGCGGGGGTCCAGCCACGCTCGACACTGGTTCCGTTCGAGCACGACGGGCAGGCGGTCGTGCAGGGTCGCCAGGCTGCCTGTCGCCCCGCGGGTGAGCAGGGTGAAGGTCTCCATCGGGCCGAACTCGCCGGTCCATGTCTCCCACAAGCCATCCAACACGAGCGGGCGTCCGTCGGCGCGGGTGGCGCGGTGCGGGACGCCCTCGCCCTTCTCGTAGCTCCATTCGTAGAAGCCGTTGACGAGGACGAGGCAGCGCCGCGCTTCCCGGTACGCGAGGGCGAAGGTCGGGCGGTCACGGACGTCTTCGCTGCGGGCGTTGAAGGTGCTGGCCTTGAACTGACGCAGCAGGCCGCGGTGCAGGACGGGTACGAGGCCCCAACGGGCGAGGATGCTCGCCACGCGGCCGCCCCGGGGAAGGCGGACGATGGAGTAGGGCATGGGGGGCGCGACGGCGACGGCGCCGGGCCACGTGTCGGGGAGGGGCAGGCTGAAGGCCCGCTTGAAACGAGCGCGGTCGAAGTCGCCGTCCATCCTCCCTCACATGCCAGCTGACATCTCCTGCTGATCGTGCACGATCAGCAGGCGCCAGCACAAGGGCGCATGGAGGAAGTGGGCGTCCAGGACGAGGACGTCAGGCGAAGTGGGGCAAGTCTGCCCCTGCGGTCGGCGCGTGCGCCGACCTACCCCTGGGGGCGGGGCCCCGCCCCCACGTGAACGCCCGCGAGTGAAGGGTGGTGCCGGGCAGCACGAAGGGTGGGTGGTGGGCGTGGCGTGCGGTCGTTCACGGCCCCCACCCGCAGGGGGCGTGCACGCGGAAAGGCGGGTGGGGCAGGGAAGAGACGAAACGTGGCCGGCGGCAACGTGGGTCCGTGCTGCCGCTGGCGCGGCACACGCTCGCGCGCGGCGCTCGGTGTGGGAGAGCACGGCGGGGTCCGTCACGTGACAGGCCAGTGGGGCTGGCGAGTCGACTCCCGGACTCGTAGGTGCACCTGGCGCCGTCGGACCTCGCCCGGAAAGGGCGCCGGGCGAGTCCCTCCGCCGCCCTGAGAACTTGGCAGAGCAGCGTGTCAGGGTGGGGGTTGAGGACCGGAAATCGAACGACGCTGAACGGCCGGGGGGAGGTTACTTCTTCTTTCGGGTTTCCTGCTCCTGCAGGGCCGCTCGAGCCCTCTGGAGGAATTCGCCGCGTTCCTCGGAGTTGAACGTGCTGAACCAGTCGAGGAGGTCGTGGGGGCCGCGCACCCGGTAGACGCGGGTGTCCTCGCCTTCTTCGAGGAGGCGGACGCCGAGCTTGTGGGGATTGGGTCGGAGGCCGCGCTGCTGGGCAGGGCGTTCCTTGGTGGGTTTGTTCCTGGGCATGTCCGTAGTGTACTTCACGGCGGGTAACACACCGCATGCTCACCAAAACACCGTGCTGGACGCGTACAATAAAAACACCTCGGGAGCAGATCCTGGCAGATGGGCTCCCGAGGCAAATCCAACCCCAGTAGGAGAAGGACATGGACCAGCCTAGCACCAGCACCCCCAGCGGCAACCCCCGACCCGGCGTCATCTTCCACCACGGCCCCAAAGGCCAGACGGTCATCCTCAACCCCGACCTCACCATCACCACCGTCAAAGACGGCCAGTCCAACACGTACCGCCTCACGTACGACCAGTGGCGCGCGCTGATGATCGACTGCTACGACGCCCTCATCGGCTTCCTCCCCGACTGCACCCTCGGCGAGACCGGACGACGCATCGCCGAGAACTACGAAGCGCACGTCATCGCCAAGCCCCACCAGCGCTCCTGGTACGCCTGAGCAGACAGAAGAGGGGAGAGGCGAGCCTCGCCTCTCCCCGGGGAGGAACTCATGCGGTCCTTCGTGATCCTGCATCCTAACGGCAGCATCGAAAGCAAACAACTGCCCGTCGAGACGAACGCGCGCCTGCGCGCCCTGCAACTCGCCGTCGGCGGCCCCATCGAATACCTCAGCCCGGCCTTTCACAGGCTCGACCGGCACGACGTCGTCATAGGCGAGGACGGCCTGCACCGCCTCCCGGACAACGTCATCGGCAGCCGCATCATCGGTATGAACCTCACCCGCTACCGACCGCTCTGCGGCCCGATCGTCCTCGTCCCACGCAACGAAGCCGAGCACGGGCGCATTGAGGACGAACGCAAATGCGCCCTCGCGTTCCTCGAACGCCTCGAAACAAACCCCGACGAACTCCTGATCGTCGACTTCCGCGAGTAGCACGAAAAAAGGCGGCGGGAACTCACCCCCGCCGCCCCCCGAAAGGAAGATCATGGCGACCCTCACGCCCGTCCGTTTCCGGCACGCCGCCCAGGCCCTCACGACCGCCCTCACCGCCCTGTTTGAAGCCACCGAGGCCGAACTCGACGCCCGCGCGCGACTCGAACGAAAGGAAACCGAACTGCTCCTCTCCGGTCGCGTGGAAGGCACCAACGAGCGAGAGCGCCGCGCCTGGCTCAGACAGCACCTCACGCAGGAACACGAGTCGCTCGAAGCGGCCGCCCGCGTCACCCGCGCCGCTCGGTTGCAACTGGAGCACGCGCGCGTCAAATGGGACGCCCTGCGGTACGGCCTGCGCCTGCTGGAAGCGACCAGACACCAGCACGCCGACACACACGAGCACGAGCGCACACCCACGTACCCCTGACGTGAGGAGGGGCGGGCCGCCATCAGGCCGCCCGCCTCTCCTTGACGCCCGTCGCGCCCGCCGCCCACCTCGGCCCCCGGAACCAACACCGGGGACGTGGGTAGGGACCCCACGCGCGGAAGAGCGCCGCTCGCCCCGTCCCTCCACCCCAACCCTCCCCCGGGGGGAGCGGCGCTCGGAATCCGCTCGAGGCGGCTCCGCGCGGCCTCCTTCGCTCTGCCCCCGTCTTCCCCAAAGACCGACGTCTGATCTACCGGAAGAAGTGGCGGGAGACTATTCAGGAGCGGTCGAGCACAGTGCCAAACCCTTCTCTCGGTGATATAAGTATTCAGAAATCTCGCGTAATCGAGGAGGGCCGACCCAGAGCACACCACAACTCAACAACCGAAGAACTCCCGCTGGCCGGCGAGAGTTCCTGACTCGGTGGACTGAAACCGCACAAAAAGGTGCTCCCAGTCTACCGGGACGTCCTCCCCATCGCAAGAGGAACCCGTGATTCGAGAAACGCACATCACAGGCAGCGCGCCCCCACGCCCCTCCCACCCCTCACCCCGCGTCCAGCAGATCGCCGACACCCTCCGCGGCGGCGCCACCCCCACCTGCAGCCCCGAGGAACTCACCGCCGCGCTGCGCTACATCAACGACAAGGCCCGACACGACGCCCAACAGCGCGGCTCCATCACGAACCGACACGGCACGCGCCCACAAGCGACCACGACGCACGACCCGGACGTCGACCGCCCACTCTCCCGCGTGGACGCCCTCAGGACCCTCGGCCTGTACCGCCAGGGCGTCCGCGCGCAACCCGTGAGTCGCGGCTACACTCCCCCAAGACTCAGGGCACCCCACGTCTTCCGACACCACGAGGACCAGACCCTCACCCGCCTCAGCCGCAAGGTCAGCCGCGAATGGACCGGCCTCCTCACCGCCACCAGCAGCGCCAGCCTCAAGGGAGGCCGTCTCACGAGCGCCGAGGGCCGCAACTTCATCCGCATCGTCGAGGCGCTCCGGCAGCACTGCTACCTCCGCGTCGACCACCACGGACGTCCCATCGAGGCGCGCGAACAGGTCGTCCTCACCGTCGGCGGCGCCCGCCACTGCTTCGCCCGCGAGTGCGGCATGAGCGTCTCCACCTTCTACCGCGCCCTGCACCACCCGCTCGCGCACCTCTTCGTCCGCACCCAAAAGGTGCAGTACCAGGAACGCCACACCCTCGCCAGACGCAACGGCGCCACCCTCTTCACCGTCGCCCTCTACGAACCCGCCCTGCCCGTCCGGCTCGAGGACGAGTACTACCGCGAACCCATCGACACCGGAGGCGTCCTCGTCGTGCCGGACGACACCTCTCAGGATGAACGGACTGAACTAAGACCCTCAACTACCCGAGAACAACAGGAACAGGGCAGGAACTGTGGACAACTCACGGCGGCCATGCGGCACGCATGGGTCACGGACGGCACGGTGCGGACGTGGCTCGACAGCGCCGCGCTCGCCTCGAAACGCGAAGGTGGGCAGGTCAGGACGACGGACACGCTCCACGGATGCGTGGAGCGCCTCAGGACGCACGACCCCCACCTCTGGGAGCTCGCCACGCAGATCGCGGTGCATCACGACACCGAGCACCACGCCGTGGCCGCCGTGGGGTACTACAAGGCCCTCGTGCATCTCGGCGTGCCCGTCGTGCGGCAGTGCGTCCAGAAGATCCAACGCTGGCAGCACCAGGGACAGCAGATCCGCAGCCCCGGCGCGCTCCTCATGCACCACCTCAACCGCGCCGCCCGCGCACGGACCGGCTTCAACATCCGCGATCTCGGCGCCGCCTCTCACTCCCCCGTGAACGCCGCCCCGACCACCAAAGCTTGAACCAAACGAACACGGACGTCATCAAAGCGCGGGTGCCCGCGCGCCGCGAGCACCCACCGCCGGGATGACCTCGTCACTTCAAGGTGACGTTCACCTCGTACAACTGCGTCCAGCTCGGGTTCGGCTCGTGTGTGACGCGGTGGCCCTGCACCAGCGACGGGTCCGGATTCTCGTCATCCGCCGCCCACAGGGTACACGCCGACCCGGCATTCACCGGGTAGGTGTTGGTGCCGAGGCTGTACAGCACCCCGTTGGGACCGTAGACCTTGCGCACCTCCAGCACGTAGTCGTCAGGATTTCCATACGGGTCGGGCGGAAAGGCGCTCGTCCCCGCGAGGTTCGCGGTGCGCGTCACGATCGTACGGTAATCGTTCGTGTCGACCGACTCGACCCGCTCGTCCATCACGTACGTCCAGTTCGCGGTCTGCGCGCCGGCCGCGTCCACTTCCCCGAGCGTGCACGTCACGGCACCCTGAGACGTCGTCGTGGAACTCACGATGCCGTCGTACGGACCCCTGGACTCGTTCCCGGTCCATTCGTACCGCGTCGACCCCACCCACTGGCCCGAAGGTTCCACCGGCGGCTCGGGCTCCACGGGCGGCGGCGGAGGCGGCGTTTGATCGGTGGTGACGGCCACACCGTACTTCGCGTCGTCATCCAGTTCCAGCGCGAACGGCGTGGCGCGCGACACGACGAACGCGCGGAACACGACCGTCTGCCCGGCGTCCGCCGCCGCGGGCGTCCACGGGAAGTCGAAGCGCGTCTGCCCGTCGAGCGCCGTCTGCCGTCCCGCGAACTCCAGGAGGCCCTTCCGTTCACGGTACAGCTGCACCTCTGCCACGTTGTACACACCCGGCAGGAAATTCACGTTCTCCTGCGTGAGCTCCACGTGCACCGTGCCCTGCTGACCGACCTTCAGGGCGCTCTCGCCGCTCATGGCGCCATTGGGCGAACGGCTCAGGGTGTACTCCACCAGCGGCGCGAAGTTGAACAGCTTGATCTGATTGCGGGAGCTCAGCACCCCGAACAGCTCCTGCAGCGTCTCGCCCGGCCCGACCCCTCCGATCATCTTGAGGGCGTAGCTCGACGCGTAGTCGTTGGTCGTCGCCTGCGCGAAGATCGGCGCGAGATTCGACTCCAACTTCGGTCCGTACGTCACCTCCAGCGCCTTGAACGAAGGCGCCGTCGGACCAAGCCACGGAAACGCGGTAACGTCGAAACCCGACAGGACCTGCACCGCCAGTCCACTCTCCATCCGGAAATCCTCGGGTGTGGAAGGCAGTTTCAACTTGGGTGTCCAGCTGGTCGACGCGTTCACGTCACGCACGGACGTCACCTCGCCGGTCGCACGGTCGTACCCGAAGCCCGCATTCACCTTCCCGCTGACCTTGCCCTCCATCGCGAACTGCACCTTGCCGAGCTTGAGCTTCCCGTCCAGCACGAACCGCAGACCAATCGGCACGGTCGGCGCGACGAACGACGCGAGCGGTCCCGTCACGGGCACCGGCACCCGCGCGAACACCGCCGAGCACTTCAACTCGCCCTGCGCGCCCAGGTCGAGGTCGAGCCCACCGGTGACGGTACCGGAGACGTCACCGAGCGCCCGCATCGACAGCGACTGAAGCGAGGCGTTCTGGACGCTCGCCTGCACGTCCACATCGAGCTTCGACTCGATCTTGAGGCTGATCAGATCCCCGGAAAGCAGCACGTCCAACGTGGTCGAACAATCGAAGATCCCGACCTTGAACTTCTTCTCCACGAACGGACCCGGCAGGCCGTCCCCGTCGCTGAGGCTCCGCATCCCCGAACGCGTGGCGAGCACCTCCTCCTTGGGGAGTCGATAACTGACGGTCAGGCTGCCGTCCGCGTGACGTTCCACCCGCTCGGGGGCCTGCGCGCCCGTGAGCGGCACCACGTTCGCCGCGCTGAGCTGCACGCGCTGGGACACGCTCAGGTCCTGATACAGATCGGCGAGTTCGACCGTCTCGAGCGTCACGACCGTCTGCTTTCCGCTCGGCACGCTCGACAGCACACGACCGCTCACGGGGGAGACGCCGCTCGACAGCAGCACCTGCCCAGCCTTCGGCGTCACGCCGCTCAAGGTCACCGAGACCCGTGCGCCGAGCGGTGACCCGTTCGGTCCCGGCGTGAGCAGCGCGGCCTGCGAGACGATCTGCGCGTCCGTCACCACCACCGCGTTCGCATTGAGCTTCACCACGCTGACCAGCACCGGCCTGGACTTCACCCCGTTGACTTCCGCGGTGATCAAACTCGACCCCACCGCGACCCTGGCTTTCGCGACGCCCTTCGCGCTCACCTCCACCGCCGCGGGGTTCGACGAGACCCACTTGACCGTGCCGCTCACGGGGCGATTCTGCGCATCGTACAGCGTCGCCGTGAGCGGCGTCGTCTGCCCGGCCGCCGTGAGCATCGAGGCGCCGGGTGTGACGTCGATCCGCGTGACCACCGCTCGGGCGGACGGCTCGACCAGCGTGTCAGGTGTCGAGGCTGGAGGCGGGGTGAGCTGCGTCGCGCCACAACCGGCGAGGGCGAGCGAAAGCAGCGTGAGCATGGGGTACGCGCGGCGTGCGTTCATGAGGTCTCCTGTGAGGCGTCACGGGTACGTGGAACGTGCCGCCGTTGGGAGGACTGTACGGAGCGCCTCATGATGAACAGGTGACCGCGAGGCCGCACGACGAACCGCACCCCGAGCGTTGGGCGAGTGACGGCGCGTCACGTCCGAACGACGGGTGATTCGCCGATCTCGTCCGGCATGCGAGCGGCGCAATCGAGCACGCGACCTGCGAACCGCGCGAACGTGCCGCGCCGCACAAACGCCACCACCATGGCTGGTTGATGGCATCCGCCCGGACACCCTCCAAAAGCGACTTCGCTCGTGATGTTCCGGGGATGACCCGAGGAGCGTGACGCCCCGCTGGACCCAGACGACTGGAAATGCGGCACGCTCCCAACCCAAGCCCAGCCCGGACGACTCGTCGCGCGACCATGATCACGACCTGCTGCAAGAGGCACGGAACGCGTCGGCCACGGCAAACAACACGTGACCGCGAGGCGCACCAATACACAACTATGTCGAATAATTGTGTAGAAAGGGGAGGTATGGACGACCAAACGACACCCACACCCCCGCCCTACACCCGCCTCAGCGAACTCCTCACCAACCTCCCCACCGAACAACGCACCCGCTTCCTCACCCACTACCGACACGCCATCCACACCGGACGAATCAACGCCGTCATCCTCACCGAACGCTTCACCCTCCCCACCAGCAGCACCCGACACCCCACGCGCCACACCACCCGCCACGACGAAGCCATCCTCCTCACCCCCGACACCCACGACTGGCTCCACACCACCCGCACCCGCACCGAACAGGAAACCAGACGCGCCCGCTCCACCGGCGCCGGACGCATCGCCATCACCCTCGACGAACTCCACAGCGGACAACACGACCTCACCGCCCTCACCCAAGCCAACCGCCAACTCAAAACCCCCGAATCCAGCCCCCGCAAAAAACCCAAACGCAAACGCCAACCCACCCCCGGCGGACGCAAACCACGAGGCAACACCGAACCATGACCAACAAACACACCAAAAAGGGGAGGCAGGATAAGCGCCCGCGCGACGCGCGCTTCCCTCCCATGTGGGACGAGGCAACTCGCGCGCGGGTCGGTCAGTCGTGCCGCCGGGGCGCGCGGCATGCGGACGTTGGGTGGATTCCCGCCGTGCTGCTCGCGTTCCGGTGCGCGCACGTCCGTCGGCTCGTGCTCGTGGGGGGTGGGTCGTGCGGGTGAAGGTGACGGGGCACGTCACGCGTGACGTGTCGGACGTGATCGAACGGCTCGCGAGCTCGCGGGGCGTGTCGGTGTCGTCAGTCGTGTCGGAGCTGCTGGAACGCGCGGTCGTGGCGCGCTCGTCCGAGTGGGGTGAGTCGGTGGTGGTGCCCCTGCTGGAGGAGGTGATCCGGCGGGAGGTGAGCGTGGGCTTCAACCGGCTCGCGCGGCTCCTCGTGCGGGTGGGACTCGAGGCGGGCACGGCGCGTGGGCTCGCGGCGCACGTGCTGTCCACCGCGAGCGGCATGGACCGGGAGAAGGTACGTCGACTGTCCGACGGGTATTGGGCGGACGCGGTCCGGCGTTTGAAATCGCCGGTGGAGGACATGCCGGAGTTGCTGCGCGCCCTGCAGGACGCGGAGATGCGCGCGCGTGAACGCACCGACCAGGCGGAGGGAACATGAGCCGCGCCGAACATGAGGGCGCGCGCGGGCGGGTGCTGCAGCACGTGTCGCTCCGACTCGCGGGCGCGCGGCGAGCGGCGAGCGCGCGAGGGCACGGTCGCGCCCGCACGGGAAGTGGGACGCGGACGGTGATCAAGGCGCGCTTCACGCCGCTGCGCGGCCAGGGCGGTCGGGTGTCACCGGGCGCGGTGCGGAAGTTGCTGGACGCCGCGCGGTACTACGCGACCCGACCCGACGTGGACGGCGCGCGTTCGTACCGCGCGGGTTTCGACGCGACCAGCGACGAGCTCGGCAGGGAAGACGTGACGCGCTTCATCGAGGAGAACGCGCGGGACCCCGCGAGCAGGCTGGCGTACCGGGTGGTGATGTCCCCCGGTCATGACATGGACGAGCGGGAGGTGCGCGCGTGGACGCGCGGAGTGCTCGAACGGCACGGCGTGACGTCCTTCGTGGCGTTCGCGCACGCGGGCGAAGGCGCGCACACGCCCAACGCGCACGCGCACGTGCTGTTCTTCACCGAGGGGCGGCTGGAACGCGCGGACCTGCGCGCCCTGCGCGCGCTCGGGGATGACGAGGTGGACCGGCAGCGCGGCGTGACCCGGGAGTTGGACCGCGCGAGGGAGCGCGAAGAGGCCCGTCCCCGCGCGCCGCACGTGGAACTCGGCGGATAGGGGAGGGACAGCGTGACGACGAGAGTCAACATCGACCAGAGACCGAGAGTGACGCAGTTCGTCGGTGGGGCGCTGCTGATGGCGGCGCTGCTGCTGGGCGCGCAGTCCTTCACGAGAAGCGCCGTGACGCTGTACGAGCGCGCGCGCGTGCAGACTGAGCGGCAGGGCGGTCGCCTCGACGCGTTCACGTACGTCGCGCGGTGCGTGCGGTCCACAGCCTGCGTGCGCGCGTACGTCGTGACGTGGCGCTCGGACACGGGTGACGCGGTGACAGCGCTGTACGTGACCGGGGTGCTGTGGGGGGCGACGCTGCTGCTGGTGGGGTTGGCGTGGCGGCCGGAGACGGCGATGCTGCGCGCGACACGGATGCGGTCGTGGCGGCAGTTCCGGGTGCCCGAGCGGTCGGCGGCGCCGCCCGGGGGGAAGCGGTGATCGTCGACTACGCGGTGTTCTCGGTGCGGATGCTGGCGTCCACGCTGGCGGTGTACGTCGTGGTGTTCGTGCTGCTCTCAGGGTGGCCGTCGTGGCTGATGCTGTGGGCGGTGGTGCTCGCGGCACTCGGGCACGCGTTCGCCTTGCGTCGGGAGGTGCGGTTCCGGGCGCTGTACGAGGCGCACTGGGCGTCCGAGCGTGAAGTGAGCCCACTCAAGGTGTCCTTCCCACTTCATGACGGGGTGATGCTGGGCTTCGCGTACGGGAACGTGTTCGGCCTCCGCCCCGGCGCGTTCGGGCAACGCGAGCTCGGGCACGTGCTGGTGTGCGGACCCTCACGGTCCGGCAAGGGCCTGCACCTCACGAGCAACCTGCTGTCGTGGCGGCACAGCGCCGTCGTGGTGGACATCAAGGGGGAACTCTACCGCCTCACGGCGGGGCATCGGGTTGCGATGGGGCAGCGGGTGGTCGTCTTGAACCCCACCGGGGACGGGCACCGCTTCGATCCCTTCCGGGAACTCAGCACGGACGAGGCGATCCGCAGCGTCGTCACGATAATCCTCGACCCCGACGCGGACGGGAGCAACGCGGCGTTCGCGCGGCGCGCGACGTTCGCGCTGTTCGCGGCGGTCAAGGCGGCGCTGGTGCTGAGTCAGCCGGTGCTGCCGTTCGTGCGTCGCGTCACCGCACGTGGCCTGGAGGGCTTCTGCCGGGAGCTGTGGCATGTGGAGGACGCGTCGGTGCGGGAAGCGCTGGTGGACTTCCTGCGCGAGGACCCCACGCGGTTCGACTGGTCCTCGGTGGCGGGCAACAAGTACCTCGACAACACCTGGACGGGCATGCTGACGAAGCTGCAGCCGCTGTTTTCGGAGGGGATCCTGCGGATGACGAGCGCGAGTGATTTCCGCGCGGTGGACCTCGTGCGGGAGGGCGTGACGGTGTACCTGGTGTTCCAGGAGTCGGAACTGGAGTACACGGGCGTGGCGTTCCGGACGGTGCTGCTCGCGATGATCAACACCCTCATCCGGCACTACGACCTGCATCCGGACGAGGTCACGCTGCCCCTGCTGTTCGGGTTCGACGAAGCGGGCCGCCTCGCCATCCCGAAACTGCCGGACCTCGTGTCGACTGTGGCGGGACGTGGAATGACCGCGCTGATCTACGTGCAGTCGATTTCGCAGCTCGACGGCGCGTACGGAGAGGCGGGCCGGGCGACGATCCTGGACAACACGCACACGAAGGTCTTCTACCGCCCGAAGGATTCGGGCACGGCGGAGTACGTCGCCCAGAAGTGCGGGCAGCTCATGGCGGAGGACCTCCGCAACAGCGACGGGATGGAGGGGCGGGTGCAGCAGGCGGTGGGCGTGCGGCCTCGTGAGCTCGTCACGGCGGACGAGCTGCAGCTCTGGCCGGTGGAGCGGTGCGTGGTCTTGACGGAGCTGCCGCCCGTCGCGGCGCATCGGCTCGCGCCGTGGCTGCTGCCGGGCGGCAGGGAGGCGTTGGCGCTTCCGCCGCCCTGGCTGCCCCGGTTCGAGTTCGAGACCGCGGACGTGCACCTGCCGTCGGAGGTGCCGGGCGGGCCGAGCGGGGAGCGACCGGAAATTCCGGCAGCGCGGCAGGCGCCTCAGGACGACGGGCTGGTGGAACTGGAGTAGGGAGCCCGGGCGTCGTCGAGGTTCGCGGAGCGGCTCGGCGCGCAAGCTCGCGCCCGGGTCGGCCACCCGCCGGGTACGATGACCCCGCCCCACCCGACCCAAGTTCCCGTCACCCGGAGGTTTCGTGCGCCCGACCACCCTGCTCGCCCCGCTCGTCCTGCTCGCCGTCACCACTGCCCGCGCCCAGCAGCCGCCCAGCAAGCTCACCATGCCCGCGCCCGCCGCGTGCCGTGCACTTCTGCCCGGAGGCGTGCCCGCCGCGCCCCTCTCGGACGCGCAGCGCGTGACCCTCACGAGCACCCTCGCCGCGCTCCGCGCCCGCCGCGACGAGTTCTCCCGGGCCTTCGAGCGCGGCGACCTCACCGTCCGCGACCGCTACGAGCAGTACCAGGACGACGTCGCCAAAGCCCTGCGCGACCTCGTCCGCACCGTCGGCTGGCCCGACGAGAACCTCGCCGGACCGGAGCTCAACACACTCGCGTGGGACCTCGCGAACACCGCACGCGACCGCGACCTGCAGGACTGCGTCCTCGCCCTCGCCCGCCCCACCCTCAAGACGCCCGAGGACGCCCGCAGGTACGCGCTGCTCGCGGACTTCACCGCGTTCGGCCGTACCGGCGCGCAGGAATACGGCTCGATCTTCTCCACCTCCGGGCTGCGCCTGCGGCCCGCGCCACTGCGCGACCCGGAACACGTGGACGCGCGCCGCGCCACCCTCGGCCTCCCGCCGCTCGCGCAGTACCTCGCCCAGCACCAGGCGCAGCTGCCGCTCCCCGCGGGCCTCACGAGGACCGTCACGACGCCCGCCGCGTGCCGGGAGTTCACCAGCGACGCCGCGCTCAACGTCTGGCTGGACCGAGCCACCCTCGTCCGCATGGAGGACCACGTGGAGGCCCTCGTCCGGCAAGACCAGGCGTCCCGCAAGGGCGAGCTCGGCGCGAAGGACATCCTCGTCGTCGACACGGAGTCCACCGCGTACCTCAAGACGATCCTGCGCCTCTTCGGCTGGCCCAGCACCAACCGTGCGGGCGCGTACCTCGCGCAGAACGCCTGGCTGCTCGCCCAGCACGCCGACGCGACGCCCGCGCTGCAGCTCTGCGTCCTCAAGCTCATCGAGCGGCAGGCCAGCACGCCCGCCGAGCGGACGAACCTCGCGTACCTCACGGACCGCGTGCTGCTCGCGCGGGGTGAGCCGCAGGTGTACGGCACGCAGGTGACTGTGGACGACGTAGCGGGTAAGGCCACCCCCCGAATGCTCCGCGATCCCGCGAACGTGGACGCGCGACGCCGGGCGGTCGGCCTGGAGCCCCTCGCGGACTACCTCAGGCGCTTCGAGCCCGGGCAGCGGTGAGGGAGGCGGGCGGCTCCTCGGGTCACTTCACCAGCACCACCGTGACGGTCGCGTCGAGGCCCAGGAGCAGCTCCTCCACCACGTATGACCGGCCCTCGAAGCTCACGCCCGACACGCTCAGGGTCGTGTCGCGGAAGCCCCGCCACACCTCCCTCGCGCCCGCGAGCTTGAGGGTGGTGCGCCACGTGGCGAGGTCCTAGTTCATCCGCAGCAGCTCCCGTCGGTCCGGGGTGTCCGCGTTGTGCCAGGTCATGGTCACCCTGACGGCGCAGCGGCCAACGCCCGCGAGCGCGCGCTCCCGCGCCGTGAGCGTCACGCCCGGCGTGCGCGTCCGCAGGTACGTTGGCACGCCTTCGCTCCCGCGGGGCGCCGCGCACGACCTGGGCGGCGGGGACTCGACGG
>NZ_KI912671.1:355549-356249 GCF_000519345.1 Deinococcus pimensis DSM 21231 | reverse complement strand
CCCAGCGGAGCGCGTCGGCTTCCTCCATGCCGCGCGCGGCGGCCTCGCGCCAGAGGCGGTCCTCCTCCTCGGTCAGGGCGCGCGCCGCGTCCTCGCCCTCGCCGATCAGGTCAGGCAGACCCTGCCCCCTGAGACTGGCGCGGCGCCGCAGCAGGGTGGGGTCGTCGAGGAGCCGCAGGTAGATCGCCTCGGCCGAATCGAGCTTCGACAGCACCGGGTGGTACGGCGCGTCGTCCGGCCGCTTGCCGTAGGCCATCGCCTCGAGCCAGCCGGCGAGCAGCAGGTCGCACGCCAGCGCCCACGCGTCCGGCTGCTTGTCCTTCCCACGCGCCGGGTGCCCCAGCAGCAGGTGCAGCGCGAGCTCCGCGAAGCCGTACTTGAGCTCGTCGTGAGTGAGGCCCGCGCCGAGATTGACGTACACGGTCCGCGCGCGCGGGTCAAGCGCGACGCCCGAGACGCGCATCCTGAGGCACCGCACCGGGTCGAGCTCGAGGCTGAGCTCGGACAGGGCGGGCCTGAGGTGCGGGACTTCCTGGCCGACGTCGCTCCACGCGAGCAGCACCGCGTCCACGCGCCGCTCGTTGGCCTCGTTGGCCTTGTCGCCGCGCCGCCCGGCCAGCACGGGCCTGAGCGCGGTGGAGAGTTCCTCCATCGCCTTCACGAGCCCCGCGGCGGGCGCGCCACGGCCGTCCGCCTGTGC
>NZ_KI912671.1:354108-355449 GCF_000519345.1 Deinococcus pimensis DSM 21231 | reverse complement strand
CGGACGGCTGCTGGAGCTCGGCTCGGGCGGCGGGCAGTTCGCCGTCGCCGCCGCCATGCTCGGGCACGACGTCACCGCCCTCGAACTCCGCGACGCAGGCACACGCCACGCCCTCGACCTCGCCGCGCGGTACGGCGTGCGGTTGCACGCTGTCACAGGCAGCTTCTACGACGCAGAACTCGAAGGTCCCTTTGAGGCGGTGTGCTACCTCGACGGGTTCGGCATCGGCAGCGATGCCGACCAGCGGCTCCTGCTCGGACGAATCGCAGGGTGGCTCGCGCCGCGCGGTCTGGCGTTCGTGGACGTGTACACCCCCTGGTACTGGGCGCAGCACGCTGGGTTCACCCGCGAGACCGACCGGTACCGGCAGACGTACGGGTTCGACGCGGACGCGTGCGCGCTGCTCGACACGTACGAGCGCCTGGACGGGAGCGGGGAGGCGGGGACGCAGGTGCTGCGCTGCTACGGCCCAGCGGACCTACGGCTGCTGGCGCTGGGCACGGGTCTCGGCGTCATAGAGGTGTGGCCGGGCGGTCGACTCGACACGAGCACACTGACGTGGCACCCACGCGCGCCGCTCGGCGCGTGCCTGTCATACACCGCGGTCCTGGGTCGAACGACCGGGTGACCAGGGCAGCGGGAGGGCGTCGGCGCGCCTGCCCTCTGGGTCAGCCCGAACCTGGAGGTCGTTCGAGCTCGCGAGACGAGTTCAGCGCGGGCGGTGGCGATCATCCACGCGGGCAGGGCGATGCCGGCGAGCCACTCCGCGGCGAGCGCAGCGCCTCCGGCGTCGCGTGGATAGCCGAGGACGAACTCCAGCGCGGCGAGGGCGGTGACGTCGCCGCTCACGCGTCCACCCTGATGGTGAATACCGGCGCGCGAGTGGGGAACAGCAGCCGACACCCGGCGGGCATCAGGAAGGCGTGCTCACGCGTGGGCGCGACGCGGTCGTCGAACAGCCCGTCGGTGATGATCAGCATTGGCGTGTCCGGGTGAATGCCGTCGGGAGCGTCCGCAAGCTGGTCAGCGAGCGCGAGCGCGGGGATCAGGCTGGTGCCGCCCCCGCCCTTCAGCACGAGCCGCTCGCCCGCCTGCCAGGGACGGGACCAGCCGTGGTCGGTGACACCCGCGTCGCAGGACAGCACCCGCACCCGGTCGATGCCGAGCACCCCGCAGGTGGTGCGGATCCCGCCGAGCGCCTCGGCGAGGTCACGGTCGGTCATGCTGCCCGAGGTGTCCACCACGAGCACGAGGGCGTGCATCGGGCCGGGCTCGTCGCGCCCACGGCCCGCGCGCGGCTCGGTGGGATCGAGGCTGCTGCGCCGGCTGGGCCGCGCGTAC
>NZ_KI912671.1:353596-354008 GCF_000519345.1 Deinococcus pimensis DSM 21231 | reverse complement strand
CAGCGGCAGCACCGCCAGGGCGCGCCCGGGTGCGGCAGGGGCGGCGTGCGCGGCGCAGAGCAGCAGGGACGCGGCCAGCAGCGGGGTGTTCACGATGACCGCACCCTACCCCCGGAGGGTGACCCTCGCCTGACGCGGCTCGCCGGTGTACGCTGAAGGCACTTCCGGAGACTCCTGCCAATGCGTTTGCGCTGACACTCAGATCCGACGACCGGCCGCCCCTCCTGGCGCGGCGCCTTCTCACGGACTGGAGACACCGCATGACCCACTGGACCGAGTCCTTCTACGACCTGCAGGACGACCTGATCGCCTGCTACGGCGCGCCCCTGCACCCGCACCACCACGACGTCGCCCGCCGCGTCACCGACCGGCTCGGCGCGCCCGGACGGCTGCTGGAGCTCGGCTCGGGCGG
>NZ_KI912671.1:252043-353496 GCF_000519345.1 Deinococcus pimensis DSM 21231 | reverse complement strand
TCGACGAGCGCCGGGGGGAAGCGGCCGGACTGCACGGCCCTCAGGGCGTCGCGCCAGCCCAGCCGGCCGAGGTCGACGCGGCCCTGGTCGGCCCACGCGGCGTGGTCGTCTGGGAAGTCGGACTGCGCGGGGCCGCGCTTGCGCGCGTGGAGCTCGCCGTCGGCGACGACGGCCATCGCGGCGCTCGCGACGCGCTCGAGTTCCTCGACTCGCGCGGCGGGCGCGTCCCGCCACGCCTGCACGCCCTCGCGGGCGAGTTCCTCCTCGACCCAGCGGGCGGCGGTGTGGACGAGGTCGAGCTCCACCGCGTGGGTCGCGAGTCCCGTCAGGTACGACCACCAGGCGCGCTCGAGCGTCGAGCCGCGCGTGAGCGCGAGCGGGTCCGCGACAGTCCACCCGGCGGCGGAGACGCGCAGCGGCCGGGTGCGCAGCGGCGGCGCGCCCGCGCTCATCGCGCGCGCGGCGAGGATCACCACGCCGGGGACGAGGGCGTCGTCACCTCGCCAGGTCCGCCCGGCGAGGGTGACGAGCGAGTCGAGCAGCAGCCGCGCGACCTGCGGGTTCGCGGCGCGCGCGGGCGCCGGGGGCGTCCAGATCTCCAAGGTCATGCCTCCTCGTGCGAATGGTCAGTCGTCACGCTGCGCCTCGAGCGACCGGGTGTGGCGGCGAAGCTCGGCGGAGACCTCGCTCCACCGGTCGCCGGAGAACGCTGGAGACTCTGAGGGAAGGTCGTCCAGCCAGGCAAGGGGTTCGGTCGCGGCCACCACGCGGGCCGCCTCCACGAGCGGCTCGAACGCGCTGGGAATCCAGGCCAGCAGCACGCCCGCGCGGCCGAGCGGCAGGTACGCGAACCAGGTGTCCCAGGGCGGCAGGTAGACGTCGTCGACGACGCCCCGGGACGCGGGCTCACCCTCGCCCATGTGCGTGTCGGCGTCTTCGAGGACGGCCAGGACGCGGCCGGCGGGGACCGCGTCCTCGTGGTCCGTCTCGGGCAGGAGGGCCGCTCGCCGGGCGACCAGCTGCTCGATCCACGCCGGATGCAGCCGGGTGCAGCTCCAAGCGTCCGGGTACTCGGGGGGCCTCAGGACGGCCGAGCGCAGGGACGCGGCGGGCTGAGCGAGGTCGGCGCGCGGGTGGCACCAGCGTCGCGTCTGCCTGAGGGCGAGGAGGTGAGGATGCCCGGGCGTCCGGAAGTCCACCCCGCCTCCTAGTTGGCGACGCGCTCGAGGCGCCGGCCGAGCTTGTCGAGGAACCACGCGGGTACCGCCTCGTCCGCGATGAGGGCGGTAGAGAGTTCCGGCGCGACCTGCGCGAGCTTGTGCAGCAGCGTCACGGCCTGCTCGACGAAGGTGCGGGCCTCGCTTTTGAGGTCCGCCTCGAGCCGCGGGAGCTCGTGCGTGAGGCGCGAGCGCAGCAGCGAGACGAGGTGCGCGACGAGCGCGCGCTCCTTGTCGGGGTCCGGCAGGTCCTGCTCGCCGCGCAGCACCGCCTGCAGCGACAGCCCGCGCGAGCGGCGGGTGAGCCACGCGCCGAACTCCTCCGCCTCCCTCCTGGCCACGGCGCCCGCAACGATGCCCTGCACCCGGCGCGCGTGCTCGGGACTGCCCGCGTCGGGCATGCGGTCGACCTGCCAGCCGTAGAGCGCCCTCGAGGCGATCTCCCAGCCGCGGGGGGTGGTGCTGAGCTGGTCGTCGTCGCCGGGCGGGCCGATCAGGCTCTTGAGGCCGGTGTCCGCGACGAAGTCCCGCACGAGGGGATGCAGGCCTTGCTCTGCGGCCCACGCAAGCCACCCGCGGGTGCTGCTGACCTTGAGCTGCACGTGGTACATGCGGTTCATCAGCGGCGCGGGGACGGGCCGTGCGACGCTGTTGTGCGCGGTGGGGTTCCCGGCGCACACGACGACGGTGCCTTCGGGGAACCGGTGCTGCCCGATGCGCCGCTCGTTGATGAGCGGGAAGAAGGCGCGCATGACGTCGGGCTCGGCGCCGTTGAGCTCGTCGATGAACACGACGCTCGCTTCCGGGCGCATGAGGGTCGCCGGGGGGCACATGCGGGTGGTGTACGTCACGGGGTCGATGAGGGGCACCGCGAGGTCCTCGGGGCTCATCTGGGAGCCCAGCAGGATCGAGACGGGCATGCCGAGTTCCTGGGCGAACGCCTCGATCAGCTGGCTCTTTCCGACGCCGGGCGGGCCCCAGATCATGATCGTCTGGGTGGTGCCCATGCTGATCAGCAGGTCCTTGAGGCCTTCGTGATCGACGGTGGGGATGTGGTCGAGGTTCAAGCAGTCTCCTTGAGGTCGCGGTGTGAACGTCGCGATGCGGGCACAGGTGCAGGGTGAGGCGCTGGCTCGCTAGGGGCATGCTGGGCGGCCCGGATGAACGTCTGGGGGATCACTCGTCAGCCTCCAGTGACTCGAGGGTCACGAGGTCGACGCCGTCTTCCGCGAGGAGCGCGGCCACGGCGGAGCGCACGTCGTACAGGTCGTGCAGCCGCACGCGCGGCGGGAAGTCCGGCGCGTTCGGCGCGGTCGCCTCCACCCAGCCCGGCTCCGCCGAGCGCCGTACGGCGGCCTCGAAGCGCGGTCCCAGGAAGGGCTTCGCGCGCTGGAACCACCACGCCGCCTGCCCCTCAATCAGCTGGATGTCCATCAGCCCGACGAGGTCCTCGTCACCTGAGGCGAGCGCCGCCTCCACGAACGCGAACGCCCGCGACAGGGCCGAGTCACGAAGCGGACTCGACGGGAGCGCGAGGAGGAGGTCGAGGTACACCTGCAGCACATGACTGGTTCCGCTGTACTGGCTCGGCACGCCGTTCGTGCTGAACACCTCGTCCTCGCAGAGCAGCGCGACGGGACGCGCGAGTTCCGGTAGCGCGTGGACGAGGTGCTCGTGCAGCCGAGCGAAGGTCAGGTCGCTCACGCGCGCGGCGGCAGGTCGTACACCGTCACCGCCACGCCCTGGTCGGTGAGCTCCTCGCGGATGACGCGTTCGATGATCGTCCAGTCCCCGCCCGCGAGTCCAGCGCCGATGCGGGGCATGTGCACGCTCGCGCCGTGCTCCCGCGCGAAGTCGCGGACGCGCGCGAGCCCTTCCCGGATCGCGTCGTACCGGACGGGCGGGACGTCCGAGGGCCGTGCCTTGCGGGCGATGTCGTGCTGCCCGACGAGGTTCGCGACCCACAGGGTCGACTCGACGGGAACGTACTGGACCTGCCCGAGCTCGAAGGGCAGGTCACCCTCGCCCTTCGCCCAGGCGCGGTACGCCCGCTCGGGTTCGGGGTGTCGCTTCGAAAGGGCGAGGACGAAGCCGGCCCCCCAGTGCCCCTGGTCGTTGCAGACGTGCACAAGGACCCGTGGGTCCGTGCCTTCAGGCTTGGTGGCGTCGCCGACGAGGTAGGTGAGCATGCTGGAGCCAGCATCGCACGCGACGAGCGCAGACGCCTGCGCGAACTTGCTGACTCGAAGTCCGCCTTCAGGACGAGGGCGGGGGCCCCACCTCCCGTTCGGCGCGGCGGGCGAGCCGACGGGCGGGGTGACGTATCGCCTGCGTCTTCCCGCGCGCGGCGAGCTCACGGAGTTCCACGATGAACTCCACCTCGTCGCCTCGCGCCTCCACCCACTTCAGCGCGTGCGCCTGCCAGAAGGGCGAGTTCCACGCGAGCCCCATCAGGATCGAGAACCGCACCGGGAACGTCTCCGCGAGGGCCGGGTCCAGTCCAGCCTCCAGAAGACCCGCGCGGAGCCGCGCGAAGAACGCGTCAGGCTCCTCCTGCACGACCGTGACGAGCGACGGGGACACCCATGGGCGGAGCTCCTCCCACCTTCCGTCGACGTGCCGCACGCCCCAACACCCCTCGCGTGAGACGCCGTACGGCTGCTGGGACGCGCTGATCGTTACAACCTCCGTCCAGCTCACGAGTACCTCCACCGCGACACCCTCAGCATGGGACGAGACTCAGCCGGGGTCGCTCGTCTCGCGCGACGAAGCGCTCGTTCACCGCCGCCGCGCCACTCAGCAGCTCCTGCACCACGTCCGGCGCGAGTGTCGCGAACGCCCAGAAGTCCGGCAGGATCACGTGCAGCATCTCATCTGTTCCGAGCACGAAGCCGCGCATGCCGTCGTCCTCGTTGAGGTACGTCAGGCAGTCGATCCAGGCGCCCAGGTTCCGCCCGTAGAAGTCCGGGAAGCCGAACGCTCGGGCGCTCTCTTCGTGGAAGTCCTTCACGGAGCGGATCCGCGTGGTGTCGAGGGTGACATCGGCCAAGACGTCAGCGTAGCCGAGACGCCTCCTCATGGTCGGAAGCGCTCGGCAGAGCAGCGCGCGACGCCCTCGTGACGTTGGCGTCCTGCCCCGGCGTGTCTACGAGGTGGGTGGAGCGCCTCATGCTGCCCGATGGTCGGGCGGGTTCGAGGCCGCTCAAGAGCTCGCGGGGGGCCACGAGACGAGCGCTGGTCGCGCCCAGCGGCGTTGATGCAGGGGCACGAGGCTTGGCGGAGTGCTGTCCTTCGTCGATGAGATAGACGTAACTAGCTTGCAATCTTTCGCCAAGGGCGTAATGATGAAGCAAGGAGGCAGGACATGGAAAATCTCAAGCGTGCAGGCGCGTTTATCCCCCACATCGCTCTCCTCACCCGTATGGAGGCCCTCCAGCGGCTGATGATCCTCGCCAAGGTCCTCGAAGAGCGCGGCGGGCGCGCCGCGATGGTCACGAGCGACGCCATCACCGTCATCGGCGCGGGCGCCGACAGCGCGAGCGAGTTCGCCACCACCGGCGGCCGCGTCACCGACGCCGCCACCTGCTACGGCGCGCTCACCACCCTCAAGGGCCACGAGGCCGACGAGTACGCCGTCACCCGCGAGGAGCTCAAGGCCCTCAACGCCCGTGCCCAGGCGGAGATCGAGACCAGCGACGAACTCGCCGCGTTCAGCGCCACCCTCGCCAAGCTCGGCCTCCCCGGTGCCGCGTCCGCCCAGGCTACCCAGCCCACCGTTCCCGCGGCAAGCGCTGCCGCGGCCGACGGTGTCAAGGCCGACAAGGCTGAGAAGAACGACACCGACAAGCCCCCTGCGCTGCCCGACTTGCCCGCCTCACAGACCCGCGGCCGCCGCGCCACCGAGACGCCCACTGCGGACGCTTCGAGCGCCTGAACCGACCGCAGGAGGAGACGGCCCCGCCTCGGCGGAGGCCGTCTCCTCCTGACCGCCCAGATGTCAGCGATGCCGTCCTGCGCCACCTGCTCCAGCAGCAGACCATCCCAAGGCGGTTCAGCGGGCTCGGACGCCCTCGTCGTCCGAGCCCTGCCGACCGCCCGACGTGACCTCACCCTCCCCACGAACAAGCGCGCTGCTAGCGCTCCCTTCGAGGTTCATGGCGTCCCCCGTGCCGAGGGCGACGAGGCGGGCTACGCGCGACTGAAGATTGTCACCAGCATGCTGAGCGCCACGACAACACGGTAGAACAGCGTGGGCTTGTGGAGCACGTCGTGCGCAGCGGGCTGACCCCACGCGGCAGCTTCGCGCAGGGCGCGCTGCGCGGCGCGGGGTCGGTCCATGAGGTAGCGCACGCCAAACTGGACGCGCAGCTCGTCGTCGTCAGGGGCGAGGCGAATGGCTTCGTCAAGGAGCGCGGCGCCGTGCTCGTCGTCGTGGAGTGCGGCGAGCTGGGCGAGGGTGGAGGCGTCTCGGACGAGCCGCACGGCCGCCTCGGCTTCACGCAGCGCGCCCTCGCGGTCGTTCTGGAAGTCGTTGAGGTGGTGGGCGACGCGCACGTGCATGTTCGCGCGGAGCTCGGCCTGCTCGTAGAGGGAGAGGAGGGCGTGCTCGGGTCGTTCCACGAAGGCGCGAAGGTCTTGGAGGCTGCCGCCCCACTCGGCGCGCAGGTTAGCGAGCATCGCGCGGCGCAGCCGAAGCGAACGCGGCAGGCGCTCGAGACCCACCTCGTAGAGGTCCCAGGCGCGATCGCCTTGGAAGGTGCGGACGCCCATCATGCTGACGAAGGCGAGGAGCGGCATCGCGGTGAGGTCGAGAGCGGCCTCGCCGGCTGTCCAGGCGCGCTCGAGGGCGGCAGCGAGGGGCGCGCGGCGCTCCGGGGGGACGTCCTTGGAGAGGCGCTGGGTGCGGAGCCACCTTGCGTGGGCGAAGGCGTGCTGCGCCTCGAAGATCCTGGCCGGCGCGCTGCGCGGGTGCGTCTCCACCCAGGCGGTGACGAGCGGCGCGACGTCCTCGCGGTACCCGCCGGCGAGCCGGTACGCATGGAGGTAGTCCTTCTCGGGGAGGCTGCCGTCCTCGTAGCGGCGCTGGACCTGCTGGAAGTAGGTCTCGGTCCAGTCGGGGCCGTCGGCGCGCATGCGCTCGAGGAGCTCATGGCGTTCCAGGACGGGGAACGCGGTCGTCGCCGCGGGGAACACGTTGGTCACGAGGACACCTTAGCGCTGGCCTCACCTCGCGTTCAGAAGATGTGAGGAGTGCGGGTCGGGTGAGCTGGGCGCGATGCTTCCCTCGTACGGCCTCGGACGAACACGATCAACCTTAAATTCCCGACGGTGAAGCCCAGGACCGCTGCGTAGGGTCGGCCATGCCCGAAGGCCTGTGCGAACCCTCCGCCGAGCAGCGCGCGCAACGTCGTCGTGACGCCCCTGTCCTGCCCCAGGATGTCCACAAAGCGGGCGAGCGTCGCGCGCTGCTCGGCGGTCGGTCGGGTGAAGTAACTCCGCCCGAAGCCGCTCACGAGCTCGCGGGCGGCGCTCAGGAGGTGCGCGCGAAGCTCGCTGGGCGCGTCGTCCTGCCACGTCAGCAGGAGGATCAGCGCGTCGAAGCGCGGCAGACGCACCGCGAGCAGGAGGAGCTTGCGGCGCTGCTCGTCCGTCGTCGCGGACGCCCACAGACGCCCGAGCTGCTCCGTCGAGGCGAGGTTCGCGGCGAGCAGCGCCGAGGTCGCCGCGCCCACCTCCCGGCGGGTGCGGATCAGCGCTGCCTCCAGCTCCGCCGCGTGCTCGCGTGGCGCGAGGGTGCCGAGCGCGAGCAGCGCCGCCGTCCGCACCCGCGCGTTGGGGTGCGAGAGCAGCGCCCGCAGCCTCGGCAGGGCCGCCTCGCCGCCCACGTCCCGTACTCCGCCCGCCCAGCCACGCAGGGCGCTCACGCTCAGGACGCGCTCGTTCAGCGCGAGGTACGCGTCGCGCAGGTCCACGCCTCTCCGGCGCGCCTCATACTGAGCGTGGGCCCGCACGCCGGTCCGGGGGTCGAGCAGCACCACCCGCAGGAAATCCGGCACGCCCTGGGGATGAGCGTCGAGCAGCCTCCGCAGCGCCTCCTGCCGCACGCCGGCGTCCGGGTCGTGCAGGAAGCCCTCCAGCACTTCCGCGGGCGCGAGGCGGAGGACGCGGCGGCGCAGGGACGCGAGGACGTCACGATCGAACAGCGTCAGCCACACCGCTCGCTCCTCCTCGGGGAGGCCTTCCACGACCGTGAGGAGCGCCGCGCGGGTCGCGTCATCCGCGCCGGGCAGCACCTCGCGCATCGCGCCCTGCCCCGTGGGGGAGCGCAGCAGCGCGCGGACCCCCGCGACGAGGTTCTCGTCGCCGCGCTCCACGGTCTCCAGTCGCTCCACGAGCGCGACCCAGCGCGCCCAGTGCGTCACGTACGCCCCCTGGAGGCGGGCGTGCAGCGCCTCGCGCGCGACCTCCCGGACAGGGAGAGCCTAATCGCTGAGCCGCACGAGCAGCGCGCCCGTGCTGAACGGGTGCTCGACGCGGGCGAGGAGCCGCGTGGCGTGCTCGCGCACGCGACCATCCGCGCTTCCGGCGAGCGCGCCGAGCAGGCCGGGAGCACGAAGCAGGTCGGCCTCGTGCGTCTGCACCCAATGCAGCGACCGCGCGCGCCACTCCGCGAAGGCGCGGCTCCAGGTCCACAGCCTGTCGGTGGGCCTGGGGAAGAGTTCCAGGTCGCGCAGCAGTTCGTCCACGCGCGGCAGGACAGGCGAGGGCAGCTCGTCGAGGAACGCGAGGAGCCGCGCGGCACCGTCCAGGTCGATAGTGTTGTCCGGAAGGGCCGCCCGCACCAGGGCGTCGACGTCCTCACGAGTGGGCAGACGGACGGGCCTGACGTTCAGGGTACAGAACAAGAAGCCTTGCGACGTGCGCGAAGATGCTTGCCGCTCCAGGCTGGATGGCCGAGGCGCAGCCCGATGCCTTGGTCGGCCTTCAAGTCACCTGGAGCCCAGGAGGGGTACGATGTTGGCCGTTCTGTCGAGCTCTTCGCGTCGGTGGCGTCGACAGCGCCGCATGCTTCAACAGGATCGGTTCGTCGCGAGATCCGTGAGCGTCCGTGCGTTTCTCCCCCACGCCGTGCCGGTTCTGCTCGCAGGCCGGCCCGCAGGTGGTTGAGGCTGGCTGGACGCAGCTGGTCTTACTTGAGGTCGTCGAGGCGGAGGTTCCTGCCGCAGTCGCAGCGGAACTTCTCGATGGTGGACGGCCAGGGGTTGCCCTTCCAGGGCGCCCAGCCCGCTCTGGCCTTGAGGTAGACGATGTGCCCGCGTGGGTGGGCGCGGAAGCGCCACTCTCGACCGCAGGCGCAGACGACGGAGTTCATGCCCGCATGGTAGGGCCCTGAGGGGATTCGTGTGCCGCAGATGCGCGGCGCGCGAGGGTGGGGGCGTGGCACATTCGGGCCGTGCGAGTTTCTGATCGTCTGCTCTTCGGCTTCCTGCTGCTGCTGCTGGTGGGCAGCGCGGGGCTGATCGTGGTCGCTCTGGTTGGGCTGTTCTGAATGGGAGATGCCCCCTGTCTGCGCCGGGGGCACTCGTGTGTGTCTGGCCTGGGAGGCCGCGAGGCCCGTTGTTGACGCCCACGCGTAGCGCCGCCACCTCGTGCTTCGAGCGTAGACCACGAAGTCCACGCGCGCCGCGTGCGTGAATGCACTCTGAACACACGTGGGCGTCAGGGCAGGTGGGAGAAGCGCGGCGACCATCTCCCGCGATCGCCTGCAAGAGCACGATTCTGCTACCATCGCGTTATGCAACTATTACAAAAGTTTGCATCAGGGATTGTGGCGGTCACAGTGCTTGGGTACGCCGCGCAGGCGGCCGGCACCCCACTCGTCGTGCAGATTCCCACCCGCTCCGTCGAGACCGACGGCCGCACCATCCGACTCAGCCCCGAGTACCAGGTCGTCCTCGAATTCCCCCGACCCATCGACCTCGTCGGCGGCACCCGCACCGACCTCTTCCGCGCCACCGTCCCCGAAGCGCCGCAGGACCGTTTCCTCCTGCTCGACGCCCTCAACTCCACCGGCACCGCCAGTCTCAACGTCATCACCGGCGGACGCGTCCTCCCCCTCACCCTCCGGATCGACCCCAACGCCAGGAGCGGCACCCGCAAGTACGTCTTCACCGACACCGAACCCGCCACTCCCGTGGGGGAGGCCGGTCCCGCAGCGCGGACCGTGCAACCCAACATCACGCCACTCCCCACAGGAGCAAACGCCCACGACGCCCACTCCGACCTCCTCGCCGCCCTCACGCGCCTCCGCCAGCTCCGAGCGCAGACCGTCACGAAGGACGCGCCCCTCACCGCGACCCTCACGTCCGAACGCGACACGGACCGACTCGTCCTCTCCGTCCGCAACGCGGGTCAGAGCGCCCTGAGTCTCCCGGCCGCCCACCTGCGGCTCCGCGTGAACGCCCGCAGGGTCGCCGTCACCGCCGAGGACCTCACCGTGAACCCCGGCGAGACCCGCGTCCTCACGCTGCGCGCGGACCTCAAGCTCAAGAGCGGGGACGAGGCGCGCGTCACGTGGCCACCCGAGGGGACCACCGATCAGGCCGCCCTGGAAGCCGTCACGCGGGTGAAGTGACCGTGCGGGCACGAGCGTTCACCCCGCTGGCCCTCGCGTCCTGCGCCCTCGTGAACGCGCAGGACGTCCCCGGCTTCACCCCCGTGCCCGTCACACCCAATGTTCCCAGCATGACCGCGCCCTCGCGATCCTGGAACGGCGCGGGGGCCTCGCCGCCCGCCCTTCCCCGCCTGCCCGCACTGCCTGCCCCTCCGATGGTGGATGTCGCACGGCTCCTTCAGGAAGCGCGCGACACCCCTCGCGAATCACCGCCCACGTACCGTCCGCGTGGCGTGTTCTCCCTGGTGGACACCCGCCTCGGCACCCTCGAGAGAGGGAAGTGGCCGATGGTGGAGGTCATCGACGCCGAACGCCTGCGCGAGAGGCAGCGGAACCCGCGTGCCTGCCAGGACCGACGAGGGGAGGGTGCGAACGCCTCCTGCGGCCCGTACGAGTGGACCGTGCCGATGTCCCTCCTGAACGAGAGCGTCGACGCCGCGACGGGACTGCGCCGCGCCTGGCAGCGGTTCGAGGAACGCACCTGGTGGCGCGCGCATACCGCCCTCAACATGGAAACGGCCGTCCCTCTGCACTGCTGGGCGGGCCTCGGCGCGGGTAACCTGCTAACCACACGCTCCACCGTCCGCACCACTATCGACCCGCGTGATATCGCCCCGCAGCTCGTCGGCAGGATCCGCACGAGCACGCCCGACAACGCCCTGCACCTCGACGACTACACCGTCCTCCCGCAGGTTCCGCCGCGCGACTTCTGCGACGACCTGCCCTGGCAGCCCAGGGTCATGTACGTCCCGGGCGGTTGCACCTACGTCCTCGGTACGCGCGTCTTCTGCCTGCAGGGCCGGGACGCCGTCACCGGGCCGGGCGCCGCGCCCCTCTCGTTCGACATGAACGAGGCGCGAAAGCGCGTCACGGACGCCCTGCGGCACGCCGGGCGCGTGTACTACCCCTGGTACCAGGCGGACGCGCTCGCGGAACTCACGCCACCCAGACGCAAGGCGCTGTTCATGCTGCCCTGGGCGTCCCACGCGCCCGGCGCGGGCGCGCTCGTCACGCCCGTCATGAACGACGACGTCAGTCTCACGCAATACCACGACCTCGCGAGACGTGCCGGGGAGGCGCTCGGCGGCGTCTACCGCACCCTGAGCGCCCCCTACTACTTTCAGGTCGCCGGACGCTCCCGCGCGCTGGACGCGCTCGCCCAGGCAGGTCGCGCGGACCTCGCGAGGGGTGCGCCGGGCGCATGGAAGTTCGAGGAGTTCAAGCGTGAGCTCGGCCCCGGCCACCCCGCGTCCTACGACCGCTTCGGGTACGCCACGTGGTTCCAGGTGTGGAACCAGCTCGACGCCACCGTCCTGCCCGAACCTGCCGGTGCGCGCGCGCTGCGTACCCTCACGTACTGGGCGGGCGCGATCGACACGTACGTCGACCTCGGCGGGGTTCGCACGGTGCCCGTCCCGACGGGCGTGCTCGTCCCGCCCTACCACCTGCCCTTCGTGAATTACCGGGTGCACTTCACCTGGGTGAGCGTGCCCGAGGGGTACGGCATTCCCCGCGTGCAGGGCAGCCCCGCGTTCGATTACGGACCGCTGGTCCGATGAGGAGCTCCATGGCTCACCACCCGACCCCCACCGCAAGAGGCCGACACGCGTTCGGCGCGGCGCTCGCGCTGCTCGCCCTGTTCGTTCCCACCCCTGCCGCCGCGCAGACCGTCCGCGTGGCGGTCGTCACGGAACGACAGTTGCCGCCCTTCCTGCGTGACGAGGTGCTGATCCTCGGCGGTCCCTTCCCGGGCCGGACGTTCCAGCGAGCCGTCCTCGCGGGGCTCCGCGCGGGTCGCCTGCGTGCCCGCGTCGTCACGGGCGCGGGCAACGCGAGGTACTTCATGCCCCTCCGGAAGGTCGGAGGCGTCGTACGCACCTTCGACGGAACCCTCATGGGCGCCGTGGCCGTCACGGGCGACGCCGTCATCGTGCCCCAGGGCAGCCGATACCGGGTCGTGACGGGACCGGGCGTGACCGCGAGCGTCACCGCGCAGTTCGAGAACGCCTGGAGGTACGCCCGATGAGCTTACGACGCGTGAGAACGCTTCTGCTCGTCCTGCCCCTCGTTGCCGTGCTGACCCCCTTCACGAGCGCTGCGGACGCCGCCCCGACCTCCCCTCCCACCGCGAGCGCCGTGACCGCCACCGACGTTGCCGCCGGGCACCCCGCGCGCCAGGCCGTGCGGGTCCTGATGGAGCGCGGCTTGCTCTCGGGGTATCCGGAAGGAACGTTCCGGGGTGAGCGTCCCCTCACGCGGTACCAGGCCGCGATGATCCTTCACCGCGCCCTGTCGAGCGGCGATCTGAAGGACGCGACACTGACAGCCTGGGAGACCGGAGTGGTCGTGGCAGGCCTGCGTGAGGTCGTCGACGAGCTGGTCCGCGTCTCGGGTCGTGTGGACGCCGCCGCGCGGCGCGTGACAGAGCAGGAGGGACGCCTGCGCGGCCTGGAGGAGCAGGTGCGTGCTCTTCTCGCGCGGGACGGCGTGACGGCCACCACCGCGCCCGCCTTCACGGCCGAGCGGATCGACGCGCTGGAGGACGCCGTGACGGCCCTCGCGGCGCTCCTGAGCGTTCGTTCGACGCGGGAGGTCGCCTCGACGGCAGGGAAGCAGGACGGGTCCGGCAGCAGGCCTCCATCCCCGGCGTTTCCGCCCGCGCGGCCCGCTCCGGAAGTGCAGGAGGCCACGCCACCCCGCGCCCGGGCCTCGTTCGTGGGCGTGGCGGTCACGCCACCACCGCCCGGGCAGACCGGCGTGGGTGTCGTGCGTGTCGAAGCGACGTTCGGCGTCCGGAACGTTCTCGCGGGATTTGGCGCGCGCTTCGGGCTGGGATTCACGTCGGGCGTGGGCGCCCTCACGTTGGAAGCGGTGCTCGCGCGTGACCTCGATGTCGCGGGCATCACGCCCTCGCTCGGCCTGGGTGCCGGGGTGATGTGGAGCGCCTCCAGGTCTATCACAGCATCGAGTGCGGCCGACGTGTACGTCTCCGGGCTGCTCGGTGTGGACTACCCGCTCAACGACGCGCTGGCCCTTACAGGGGAGTTCGGCGCGCGGTACTTCCTCAGTAACCGCGGGCAGGGAACCGATCTTCAGGCGGACGCGTCGCGAGGCGTCGTGAGTGGCGCGCGGCTGGGCGTGGAGTTCCGCTTCTGACGTCCGACGCCGTAACGCGGGCGTTGCTTTCGCTTCCTGGGTCCCGTGGCCGCGTTCGCGCCGTGGTCATGGGCACTTCGCCCTGTAATGTTGTGTCATGACGGACGCGGACCTTCACGCCATGCTTCAGGACCTCGCGGACTGGGGCGGGTGTGAGCTGAACGACTTCAAGAAGCAGTACGGGGACGGGGCGTACCTGCGCGTGAAACGCCGTGACCTCGCGGACGTGATCGACACGCCCTTCGGGCGGATCATGTACCTCACCCGTGAGGGCCGCCTCGCGGTGGGTCTTACGAACCTGTACCACCCGACCGTGCAGGCCCTCGTGAACAACGTCGCGGTGCGCCGCTCGGTCGCGCTGCTGCTCCTTGAGGGCTACTTGAACCCGGAGCCGCGCGTGTACGGCAACGCGCACGCCCGCATGACCGATCCTGAGGGGAAGGTGGTATGCGTGAGCGCGCGCGCGACGACCTTCAGCTCGCAGGCGATCCGGCTGCTCGCCACGCGCCTGTTCGACGGCACGCGCCCCGAGCTCACGCGTCTGATCGTGTTCGTCCCGAAGCCCAAGCGGGGCCTCAAGACGTTCCTGGAACGCTACCCGGTGGAAATCAGGGACGTGCCCCTGCGGCCCCTTGTGACGCGGGTGGAGCCGAAATCGCGCGCGCGAGGCGAACGAGCGACATCTTAACTCGTGATTCAACCGCGACCACCGTCCTGGTAGTCGCTTTTCGCTGTCTTGCATAGGGTTAAGAGGCACGTCTCACCACCTATCACCGAGACGGCGAACTCCGATGACCGCGCAGGCCAGCAAGCACAAGCCGCGGTAGAGCTCCACACATCGCTCCTGCCTCACCGCGAGCTTCTCAAACCCCACCAGCCAACTGAGTGACCGCTCCACACACCACCGATGCCGTTCCAACCGCGCGCTCAACTCCACGCCAAGTCGCGCGATCCTCGGCTTGATTCGCCGAGCCCTGAGCGCTCTGCGACACCAGCGCGCGTCGTAGGCCTTGTCCGTGCGCAACTTGGACGGCCGCCGCCGAGGGCGTCCTGGCCGACCGTTCCGAACTGGCGGGACTGCGTCGACCGTCGCTTCCGACTGCCGGTTGTCGTGCACGTTCGCGCCCGACACGGTCAGCGCCGACGGCGTCCCGGCCCGGTCCACCAGCAGATGGATCTTCGAGCCGCTCTTGCCACGGACCGTCGGACACGGTCCGCAAGCCTTCCCACCTTTTGGGGCGGGAATGCTGACCAAGTCAAGCGACGCCCGCAACCGATCGAGCAGCTCAGCGGTGTGCAACTGTTCCAGAACGGCACGGTGCAAAGCCGTCCAGACACCTGCGGCCTGCCACTCCTTGAACTGGCGCCAGCACGTCAAGCCACTTCCGAACCCGAGTTGTCGGGGCAAGGCACGCCAAGGAAGGCCGTAGCGCAGGACAAACAAGATGCCGCTGAGCACCGCGCTGTTGTCGAGACGAGGACGACCACTCTTGGGCCGCGGAGGGACCGGAAGAAGTGGAGCTGCGAGACCCCACAACTCGTCTGGAAACAGCTGCTGAGTTGCCGCCGCGAGCTAGACAGGCAGGTTTCCGATAACGTGTGCCGGGCGGCTCTGATGTCCAAGCGCGACAAGCGGCCACGAGGACCTGAAAGGCGCGGCACACTGAGCCCATGTCGGGTGACGTGAGCGCGTTCGAGGTGTACGAGCCGGGGTGGTTCCTGAGCATGTCCGGTTCAGGGTTGGTTTGTCGGATGGAAGAGCAGGATGGGAATGTTGAGGTCGTGCTGACCTTCCCAGCGGTGATTCCACGGAACTCGTCCTTGACGGGGGTGGCGGTGTCGCCCGATGGGGCGTTCCGCTGGGTGGATCGCGCAGAGGACGCGACCGAGAGCAAACGGTTCGAAGTCCTGACGGACGTTAGGGCGTTGGTGCTCGAAACAGACCTGGCGGTGGTGTGGGACGTGGCGGTGCGCAAACGAGCGCCGCGGATGGACGACGCGTTGTCAGGAGAGGAAGGCGTCTACCGGCGACTCGTGGAGGGGAACCGCTGGGTGTGGTGGTTCGTGGGCGACTCGGTAGAGGTGTGGTTGGACGCGGAGGACCTGCGGTTCAAGCGTGTCGACGTCTGGCGCGTGCAGAGCCTATCCTAGTAGGCCCGGGTCGACGCCGCGGGTATTGAGCTTCACCTCTTAACAGAGCGATTCTGGAAAGTGATGCAACAAGCTGCAGCGCGTCCACACCGCATCCACCCTCAAAGCGCAGCCCGAGCGACCCGCCCTGCTTCTCCTTACCGCAAAGCGGCAAGCGCGTGTGTGATCCTTGTACACTGATCCCATGACGACGCGCCGTCACCACGCCATTATTGCCAGCAGCGGGGCTTCCCAAGGCTGACAGTTCCCGGCCGCGTACCCCCGAACCCACCGGTTCGGGGGTTTTTGTTTGAAAGGAGCAGCATGACCCAGCTTCACATGACCCTCAACGACGAACCCACCGCCCTCCGTCGCGTTCTGTCGCTCCTCGCCCGCAAGCAGTGCGCGATCACCCGCCTGTACGCTCAGAGCGAGGGCCCCACCCTCCGGGTGCAGGTCCACTTCGAGTCCAACGCGGTTTCCGCTGCTCATGTCATGCACCTGCTGGGCGCTCTGCACGACGTCTTGTCCCTCACGGTGAACGACACAACTCTCTGAACAGTTAGGGGCTCGTTTGAGGCAGGGCCGAGGCTGCGCTTATGTACTTCGAGACCCGTCGAGGAGAAACGGCTCGCAGACCGCGCCTTCTCCAGGTACGCCTGGAGGCGCTGCAGGACGCCTCATCTGCGCCGCCGGACCGTGGCCGGCTGGTTAGACTCGTGGCATGACCCGCGCCCTACTGCTGCTGTCCTTTCTGACCACCGGCGCCGCGTCCGCCGCCAGCCAACCCATCAAGGGCCTCCTCACCGGCGACCGGGCCGTCCGGTCCTTCTCACAACCCCTCCCGAACCTGCTGAGCTTCCAGTACCAGACCTCGGACGGCACGACCCTCGCGATGGGCATGCTCGTCGGGAACGCGGGGACGGGCGGCCGCGTCACGGACCTCAGCATCCTCGCGCTGCGCGAGTACCTCACACCCGCCGAGCGGCGCGTGCTGCGCGACGTGGTCGTGCGTGTCGCCCTGAAGTGCTTCAACATCCGCGCGGAGCGGCAGAACGCGATGAGCGCGTGGCTGGACGCCATGAACGCGGGCACCTTCCGGGACAAGACGAGTACGTTTGGGCCGCTGCGTCTGACGTTCCAGCGGTACATCAGCGACAACGGGGACTTCACGACCTTCGTGCGGATCAACCGGACGGGTACGCCGGGGCAGACGCCGTGGATCAACTACTGTACCCACTGAGGGGGGCGCTGCTGGGTCTCGCGGCGTTGACGCACGTGAGCGCCAACCCGATCGCTCCGGCCGCATCAAACGGGGCGCAGCGTCTGGTCGAAGCGTACCCGGCGTTCCTAGAGCGCGTCGACGGGAACGACGTCGTCTGGCGTGACGGAACGCGCATGCCCTTCGAGGTCGGGCGGACGCCCGCGTCGTACGTGGAGCGGCTCGACCACGCGGACCTCGCGGATCAGATGAGCGTGCCGTACCCGTCGCTCGCGCCGATCACACCTCCGGCTTGGAACGTGGATCCGGGTCGAATGCGGTTCGAGCCGCTGTTCGAGAAGATGTACGGCGCTTCCTCGGGGGAGGTGCAGCGCAACCTCGTGGGGGTCGCGTGGTTTGGGCAAACGCTGCTGTTCTCAAAGGTGAACGGCGCGGACCGCGCGCTCGCGCTGGTCGCGGCGGACGTGGCGAAGCAGCCGGAACTGCTGGCGTTTGTGCGGCCATCGGCGGGGACGTTCGTGTGGCGCACCATCGCGGGCTCGTCGCGGCGGAGCACACACGCGTACGGGATCGCGATCGACGTGAACACGCGCGTGTCGGATTACTGGCGCTGGTCGGGCGCGAAGGAGGGCGCGCGGGGCCTCACCTACCGGAACCGGGTCCCCCTGGCGCTGGTGCGCATCTTCGAGCGGCACGGGTTCGTGTGGGGAGGACGGTGGTACCACTACGACACCATGCACTTCGAGTACCGTCCTGAACTCGCGGCGCCTCACGCGAATTGACCAGGAGGAGGGTTCAGTCGACGTCACGGTCACGGACCTTGGGCGCGGGCACTCTGGACGAACCTCAGCAGATCACACGTGGATGATGGGGACGTAATGATGCCGACGGTGCTCGAAGGGGAGTCCCATCGCGCAACGGCAGGCTCGTCGAGTACGCTGAAGACCTCTACGAGCGTGTCCGGGGAGAGGGTCGACGGTGCCTTGCCCCGTCCGAACGGAGCGACGCCGGGTCGGCTGTACTTCCCGGCCGTCCGGTTCCGGGACGTCGGGTTGGTGAGCCGACGTCCCGACGGCTCGTACGAGTTCACCGGCAAGTCGAACCGTCTCGTTGTACAGATCGGACGGGTCACCGGAACACTCAACGGTGCGTCGCTGCCGCTCGCCGGGAAGCCCGTGATGGTCGGAGGACAACTGTATGTCCCGGCCCGCGCGCTGGAAGCACTCGGTTGTCAGCTGCAACTCGCCTACGTGCCGTTCGTTGATTTGTTCTGCGACTTCCGGGACATCTTCGGTGTCCAGCTGCAACAGTGGTGACCTCATCCATCCTTGCACCATGACGATCCTGCTTTCGAAGGTCGGAGCAGCGTGCTTCACGCCGCTCTCGAACACTTTTCGAGTGCCGTCCGGGCTGGACACTGAAGGACGGGAGCCTTCATGCGACTTGTCATGGGAGAACTCGGACGGCGTGAACCTGGCCGTTCACGAGCAAGTTCGTCCTCCCGTCCGGCGCGACCTCAAAGGTGAAGTCGGTATTGTCGAAGGGGATGTAGCTGCTGTAGGCCACGAACTTCCCCTCGGCCACCTCGCGGAGCCTGAACTCCATCGGAAGGTACGGGTCGGCGATTTCACCGACCAGCGTTCCCTCCCGCACCGTGAGGCGAAGGTGACCTTCGTTCGGTGAGTCGTACTCTCCGAGGATCGACGTCCACCGCGCGGGATCCTGCTTGAAATCAGTGCTGGGGCGCGCGGGAGGCATCCTGGAAGGTTCGGGGGTGCGGCCCCGCAGCAGATCCAGCAGCCCCTGAGCGACTTCGTCCTTGGTCCGCGACACAATGTTGGACAACACCGCCACCCCCAGTCCGTTGGCAGGGTCAAGCAGGAACATCGACCCGCTGACGAGAATGTTGCCGCTGTGGTAGACCACGCCGGCTCCATTGGTCGTGTTGAGCATCCACCCCAGGCCGTAATCCCGGGTTGAGTTCATGGTCGCCTGCTTGGACCACATCTCGTTGAGCAGTGCGGGGCGCAGCACGGAGGTCCTGCCCTGGTGAGTGGCGAGCAGTGCCCTGAGGTACAAGCCGGCGTCGTTCGCAGACATCATCAGCAGTCCTGCCGGGTTGAGGCTACGGGTGAACGGAAGTCGCATGGCCTCATACGTCTGGTCGTACTTGAGGTACGAGCGGCTCAATCCCAGCCGTTCCGCTTCACGACCGTCGAAGGTGGCGCGGTTCATCCTGAGCGGTTCGAACACGTGACGGCGAAGGTACTCTTCGTAGGTTTGACCGCTGACGCGGCTGATGAGAACGCCGAGGATGACATAGCCATCGTTGGCATACTCGAACCGGCTGCCGGGGTCGCTCGTCAGAGGATTGGCGAGCAGGGCCTGCAGGCGGCGCATGGGCGCTTGTGGACTGATGTCGCGGTCCAGCGCGGTGGATGAGGGAAGTCCGGACGTATGGCTGAGCAGCTGCCGAACCGTGATTCGACGGGCGCGAAGGTCAGACGGGGTGAACTCTGGAAGGTAGTCTCGCACGGGCGCGTCGAGTTCGACTCGACCTGCACTGACAAGTTGCATGACCGCGAGCGCTGTGAGGGTCTTGGTGGTCGAGCCGATCCCCACCGGGGTGTACCTGGACATGGGGCGGCGCGACGCCAGGTCCGCAACGCCATATGCGCGTGTCAGTACCCTTCCGTCCTTGACGATGGCGATGGCCACGCCAGGGACACCACCCGCCTGCATCCGCTGTTGGACGAAGGTGTCGATGCGTCGGAGGGTGGACGCGTCGAGTGTGGACGCCTGTGCGGAGAACAGGGCGGTGCTCAGAAGACCCAAGGAACGTGCCGAAATCAAACGTAGAACCCGCTGAGTCATGATGCTCCTCTTCTGTCAGGTTGATCGGTAGGATTCTCGGCCGATGGCCTCACCACGCGAGGTCACCGACCCGTCTCTTTCGGTGCGCTGAGCGTGACAGGTCGTCCGTGCAGGCCAGGTGAATTCACAGCCAGTGGATTGTCGTGTCGAAAGCTGGACCTCAAGGACGTTCACGAGATGCGGGAGTCGAGATCGAGCGGAATGTCGTGGTCGCAGGTGGTCCCTTGTCTGAGCGTGCGTCAGGGCAAGCGCGCCGGTCGGGCGGTCGTTGACGTTCAAGTGAGGTGCCGATGGATGAGACGGGTCCGTTCCCTTGGCACGTCTGTGATGCGCAGGTTGACGTCACGGCGCCATAACCCGGCGCAGAGTGGAGGGCCGTCGCACACGGTCAAAGGGCGTTCCAGGAAGCCCACGATGCTGCAGGCATAGCCACGTGTCAGAGGGTCGGTCACGGGTGCGTCGGATTCTCCAGGTGTTCGGGAAAGCCAGTCGGGCCGCCGCAATGGACCGACGGCGGTTCGCGCAAGGACGTATTGACGCGCGGGCGCCCCGAACCGTCGAAGGCGGATGGTGCCGACAGAAATCACCAGGGCATGCTCGTGCAGCCGCTTGAGGAGCATCCCCGCCGCGGCAGGACTGATGTTCAGCGCGAGGCTAAGGTGGAATGCGGTGACGGGCGCGACGGCCTGCATGACCCGCATGGCTCGTTGCTGTTGTGGTGCAGATGAAGTGGACCGCTTTGTTGACGGCATGTTGCCCTCCTGCGATCTTCGGGTGAGCAGCGTTGGGGTCGACGTGTCCTGCGCTCAGCGCGACGTTCGCGGATCGCGCCGGGCCTCGTCAACAGTCGAAACGTGGTGTGTTGCTCGCGGTCGTGACGCCGTCTCATGTCGCCAGTGTGCAGGCCGATACACCCGAATAGGACCACCGGTCGGTCTGTTTGGACATCAACCGATCGGTGGAGTCGTGCTGCGCCGACACGTGGTCACGATGTCCCCGCGCTGGGATGTTTTGGTGAACACGGCCGACGAGTGACGCCCGCTGAGGACGTGCGAGGTGTGGCCACCGGCTGAGCACCTGTTTCATGACTCGGGTGTGGGTGAGTTGATGAGTGGAACCGACGTTCCTGTCGCTGCGTTCACGTTGTCCAACCCCTTCTGCCCGTCCAAGGACGGTGAGCAGTCCGTCTGGCCACGCATCACCGTCGACAGCGCGATCGACCCGCGCTCGTCCTGAAGGCCGGTCACGCGCTCTTGCGTAGTCCTGACGTTCGTGGTGATCGACCCGCGCACCCGGCGTCCGGGTCCGCGGAGGCGTCGGTGCCGCTGCCCTGCCGTAAGCGTTCGTTGGCGTGAAGGTCAGGGCGGTCGACCACAGGTGGATTGACCGCGTGTGGCTCGGCCAGCCGTGCTCCTGCCCTGGGTATCAAGGAACGGAGCGACGCGCGGCTCGCGTCGCTCCGTTCCTTGACGTCGACGGATCGTCAGAAGGAGAGGCTGTAGGTCTTGACGTTGAGTTTCAGGTCGTTCTTGTCGTTCGTGCCGAGCACGAGGTGCGCGCGCTCCTGGTTGCGTGTGATCGTCACGTCCGCGCTGAAGATCGTCGAGCCCATCCCGTTGGCGTTGGCGCTCGTCACGATGACGGCATGCCTACCCGCAGCAAGTTTGACGGGGAACATGGTGCTCGTTCCGGGAAACAACCGGGACGCGGTGCGGACCCCGTCGACGTACACGTCGATCAGACCGGCCTGTCCGGCGTTGTTGCTGATGTAGACGTCCACGGCGTCGGCCGGCATCGCGAGGGCGGTGGTGGCGGCGGTCATTGCGACCACGAGGGCAGTCAGCTTCTTCATAAGGTTCCTCCACGCGGGGTGTCCACACCAGCCAGCTGCATGCGTGACCGGCTGGGTGCCCACGTGCCTGCAGTGTCGACGCCCACGCCGTTCCCTGCGTCCTCCGTCCGGTGCTCGGCGGCCTCCACCAAAGGGTGGAGCGGTCATCCTCCCAGGAGGACATCCGTGATGACGCGGACGGACCCGCCACGGGACGCCGCCGGTGCAGCTGGATCAAGACACAAGCCGCCGCGTGCCCAAGGCAGCACCAGCGTGAGAAACGCAGGGGGCATTCCGACCGGCAGCATCGCTCCTCAAGCTGGAACCCTCGAACAGCATCACGCACGGCGCGTTTCCGAACTCGATCAGGACGATGACCAGCGAGTCGGCACACGTCTCGTTTCTTCCGCGTCAATGATTGTCGGCAGTCGCGTGTAGGCTGACGGGGCCCTCCACCAAACGGTGGAGGACGCGCCGCTCGGTCCTTCGTATCCTCGCGGTATGCGTTCTGTCCGTCGTTCGGCGCTTCTGCTGCTCGGCACGTGCGTGTTCAGCCCTGCAGCCCTTGCGGACCTGGCGGGACCGCGCGCCCGGATGATCGGTCTGACCTTGCCGGCGTTCAGCCGTGAACTGCCCTTGAACGGCCGCCCGGTCATCATGTCCTCGTTGCAAGGGGCGGCGCGTACGCTGGGCCTTGACGGCGTGTGCGTGAGCACCGAAGCGTTCGTGCTGCGTGGCCCTGAGGTGGAGCGGTACGGTCGTCGGAGCTACCTTGAGGCGCTGCCCGCCCGATGGGTTCAGCTTGGCTTCGAGGTCGCGCCTCGTGTGAAGGTCGGATTCGATCACTTGTTCCTTCTTCGTTCCGGTGCTGCCGTCACGGTCGTGCTGATCCGCAGCGGTCTTGGAGACTTGGTGCTGGCCAGCTGCTCGGTGGTGACCGACCGTCCGGCCAGCACGTCCGTCCTTCCGTGACACGTGTGGGTCGATCATCCATGCGTGCCCCGCCCGCCGTCCGGAAACCCGTTCTGATCAACGCTGGGTTCGTTTCGATGGCCACTTTCAAGGAGAGAAGACCGTGACGTCACCGAGACGCATCCGCGAAGCCATGAACCGTATTCGTCCGTATGTCCGGACCACGCCGATCATGCACCTGCATGGAGGCGAGTTGAACCTGCCGTGCCCGGTGACGTTGAAGTTCGAGCAGTTGCAGCACACCGGGTCGTTCAAGGTCCGAGGCGCGTTCAACGCGTTGCTTGCATTGGACGTGCCGAGCGAGGTCGTCACCGCGTCCGAAGGAAATCACGGCGCCGCCGTCGCGTACGCCGCGCGGGCGCTGGGTCGTGAGGCGCGGGTGTTCGTGCCGTCCAGCGTGCCGCCCTTGAAACGCGACCACATCGAACGGCACGGCGCACGGGTCGTGCAGCACGGACGCGAGTTTGCCGAAGCCGCCGACGCTTGTGAAGCGTACGCGTGGAATGCAGGTGCGCTGAACGTGCACGCCTTCCAGAACCTCGCGGTCATTGCCGGTCAGGGGACCCTCGCGTTGGAGCTTGAACAGCAGGCCCCGGAACTGGACACGCTGCTCGTCGCGGTGGGTGGTGGCGGTCTGATTGGCGGCATGGGCGCGTGGTACGACGGGCGCGTCAAGCTCGTCGGCGTCGAACCGTCTGGATGCGCGCCGATGCGCGCGGCATTGGCGGCGGGCGCGCCGGTGGACGTCCCCGTCGATGGGTTCGGCGCGGACTCGTTGGGCTGCCGGAGGGTCGGTCGGGTCGCGTTCGACCTCACCCGCCGGTTCGTCGACGCGGTCGTCCTGGTGGACGTGGCCGCCATCATGCTGGCGCAACGGCAATTGTGGGACGACCTGCGTGTCCTCGCTGAGCCTGGCGGGGTCGTTGCGCTCGCCGCGCTCCTGTCCGGCGCGTACGTTCCCGCTCCCGGCGAGCGTCTCGGCGTGATCGTGAGCGGGGGGTACGTCTCGCCTCGGGAGTTGGAAGCGTCATACTTCACGACGACGTTCAAAAACAGACGCTCACGCGAGGACGTGGGGGTGGATGGATGATGGCGGATCTGCCCGCGCTGCCGACCTTGGGAACCAGTCCCCGACCACGAACGAGGCGTGGCGACCGCGATCAAATGATGGTCACCAACGTCAGCCGCTCTTCGTTGGGGTTGACGGCGACGGCACCATACCGGTCGAACTTCACGCGAACGACCCGCGCCTGCCCTTCTCCCGAACTCAGTTCGAAGATGCCCTCACCGTACTTCGGATGCCGGACGAGATGGGGCCGGAAATTTGAGACGCACGACTCCACCACCAAGGGATCCAGCCGCAGTTCGTCCGCGATGCGGCGAGGGTGCGTGCCGTGAATCCAGCGAAGCTCGACCGCCTTGCCGTACCAGCCAGGATGCCGAGCGGATTCAGGAGGGGCGGAGCGCGGCTGTTCTTCGATATGCGGCGAGTCGGCCGACACCCGGGCGTACTCGATCAACCTGGACAGCACCTCCTTGAGGTCCGCCCTGAAGAATTCCCGGTTGTTCGACAGTCGTGTGTCATGGAAGTGTGCGTGTAGTTCACGCTCGACCAGGCTCATGTCCATGACCCGCACGGCCGCTTCGACACGGAACGGGACCGGTACACCCGTCGAGTGCAACTGACGCGCGCGATCGAACGGATCGTTCCGGGTCTTGCCGATCTTGAGGACACCTGGAAATGCAGGGTTGGACAGGACGTAAATGTACCCTTCGTCGAGACCCATGGTTTGGATTGTACGGAACTGCGCTTCGCGCGGCGTGTCCCCTCGACGTCATCGGGATTTCGCCGAGAGGTACGATACGGACGACGCGGGAACAGCTTGCATGGGCCGAGGTTTTCCTGCGGCGCTGTCGGTGCGTGACGCTCGTCGTGTCCATTGAGATGGACAAGCGCTCCCACCGTGGGTCGCCGAGCCTTCGGGAGGGGAGCGATGGCGAGCGCTGCACGGCACGGGCCGCGATCAACGGGCCTGACGCTCGGATGCGTCGCGGTTGATGGCGTGGGAGGCGCGTACGTCTTGAGTCGATGAGCAGCCACGGGTGTCACGTCGGGGTCCGGCCGGGGCGGGAGTTGCGGATGGTCGTGAGGTGCACGCGGGGCTCGACGCGCGGGTGGTCCTGCAGGGACAGGTCAAGAACCTTGGTGACGCGCATGAAACACCTTGGTGGGAAAGCGGAACTCACCTCACAATGGTGTGCTTCGCCACGCGCGGTCGTGACCCCTCGCTGCAAACCAGAGCGGCACGGCCTTGCGGTCGGGCTTGACAGACGCCAACTTCCCTTTCGCACACTGGAATGGAGATCATGACGACGTACGTGGAAAACCGGCAGGGCGCGCTGTTGCGCTGGGGCTTCTATCTGGGTCTGCTGCTGTCCACCTTGTTCTCCTTTCAGCCCAGTGCGTTGCAGGTCAGGCTCGGCTGGCACACCGAACGGGGCTTGGTGCTGACCTCCGTTGGCGTCATGGCCCTGCTGTACTTTCTCATCACACGACGAGACACGCTCCGCACGCTCGAACAGGTCAGGCCGGCAAGGTTCATCCTGATGTGGAGCTTGTGGCTGGTGCTGCTGGCTCTGCATCCCGCCTTCTCGCTGATGTTGTTCTTTCTTGCCATTCAGGCGATCCTGCGGCTTGAGGCGCGCGCGTCGATCTTCAGCGTCGTCGGGTTGTCCGTCGCGGTGCTCGTGCGGTTCGCTGTGGAGCAGTGGCTGCGGAGCGGTGCGCCCGCCCTCCAGGACTTGATGGACCTCACGCGACTCTGGCCTGCACGTGACGCGTTGTTCGCGGTGGTGGCGATCCTCACGGCGAGCGCGCTCACGCTGTACCTCGACGTCGTCAAGCGGCAGAACCGCGAACGCAAAGCGCTGATCGACGAGTTGCGCGCCACCCGGGCGGACCTCGCGCAGGCCGAACGGCACGCCGGGGTGCTCGAGGAACGCGAACGGCTCGCGCGGGACCTGCATGACACCCTCGCGCAGGGCTTGATCAGCATCGCCACGACCCTTGAGGCGGCGAGCGTAAGCTCGGACCCGCTCGCGCTCGACCACGCGGCGCGTCTCAGTGTCCGCACAGCCCGCGAGCACCTCGGGGAGGTCCGGCGGGTCGTGTGGGCCTTGCGTCCCGGGCAGCTGGCGGGTCACTCGCTCAAGGAGGCGCTCACGCGGGTGCTGCAGGACTGGCAGGACACGTCCGGAGTACACGCGGTCCTTTCGTTCGCTGACGAGGTGCCGCCCATGCACCCGCAGCAGGAAGTGGTGGTGCTGCGGGTGGTGCAGGAGACCCTCACGAACGTGGCGAAACACGCCCATGCGCGAGCCGTGCATGTGACCGTCACGGCCTTTTCCGAGCATCTCGTGGTGGACGTGGTGGACGACGGACGTGGCTTCGACGTGCATCAGGCGGAACAAGCTGCGATGCGCCCGGACGGTGGTCAGGGCCTGCCCGGGTTGACGGCGCGTGTCCATGCCGCGGGAGGCGCCGTGGAAGTGGAAAGCGCCCTTGGTGAAGGCACGGCGGTGCAGATCAGATTGCCGTACGATTTGCCGCTGGTGGACAGTGCGCTCACACCGCAGGGCACGTTGACGGACTGAGCAGGTCTGGTCCGCCCTTTACACGCGACGCAGGGAGCGCTGCAGTGAGTCAACGAGTCGAGCGTCGGGAAAGGGGGCTGCTCGACCTGGGTTCGGTCGCGCCGAGCCGATCAGGGTCAGTCCGCGGACGTTGACATGACCCGCGACGAAGGACAGGCGCTGCCTCGGCTGCTTACGATGTAGGTGATCCCTTGAGAAACGAACGGCTTCATCGCCGCTCTGACATCAACCGCTCCGTCTTGTCGTGGCAGCGAAGGCGACCTTCAAGCCTCGTGTCCTTGGCGACGTAGCTGCGATGGTGCGCGCTCAGGTACCTTTCACGCGTCCCAGGGAAGGTGACGTCGTTGAGGTCAACTTTGATCGTCAAGTCTGGCTGGACGAGCGCAGTTTGCGGATTTGCGTGCGTTGCAGCAGCGGGGCTGTCGTTTGCCCTTGAGGTGGTGCGGGCGCGGGGATGTCCTGTCGTGTGACGAGGTAGGTGTGGTCGGGCAGGAGCTGCTCGATGAACGGCAGTGACGGTGCGTACGCGAAGGTCCCTCCGACGGTGAGGTTCGAGAGCAGCCGCTGGAAGGTGCGCGCGAAGCGAACGGTTTCGTGGCTGGCGCGCTGGTGATGGTAGAGGAAGTGATGCGAGAAGGCGAGGTGGGATGTGATGGTGTTCCACCGTTCCTGCTCGGCGGGCAGGTCATGCCAGTCCAGCTCGAACAACGCCGGGTGCGGTGTGACCAGCCGATCCACACCGACCGCGTGGACATGTCGGGTGCGAAGGTACTGCACCAGCCGTCCGTCTTCTCCGCAGCCCACGTCGAGGAGCGGTCCATTCACCGTGGCCTCGTCGAGTCCCAGCACCTCCAGCTGCAACTCCGGGCTGTACTGTGCGCACGTGACCGCCTTGAGCGCCTGAACGTTGACGACGCTGGCGTGCTGTTCGAACAGACTTCGCGTGACCAGACGAAGTTGCCGGTGATGCTTGACGGCGTGCAGCTGCAGACGAGCGGCGAGGTCCTGCTCGGTCCGCGCGCACTGCAGCACGGACCACAAGCCATGACAGAACGTCAGGTAGACCCGTTCGACCAGCCGGTCGTGCGCGGCGTCGAACGTCACGAACTGCAACGCGTCGTAGATGCTGTGCCGGTAGCGGCGCGCGAAGTGGTCAAGCAGACGGCGTTGCAGGTGCAAGTCGCTGATCCGGTTGGGGTTGAGGATCGGTTCGATGTCACGTCGGAATTCGAACAGCGTCCGGGCGGTGTCCTCCGCGAGGAGGTACGCGCGTGGCGCGGCGCGATCGTGATAGTACACCGCGTCGACGTTGAGCTGCGTCTGCCGGTCAATCAGGTGCGTCAGCCGGTCCATCAGGTCAGTAGACGTGGTCATCTTGCCTCCTTGAGGTGCCACGGCGCGGTGAGGCCGCGTGGAACGACGAGTCAGCCAGCGGAACGGTCACGTGGCGGACGTGAACGGACAGGAGCGGGTCGGCGTCAGGTCCGGTCGGCGCGTCGGGCGATGACGGGCAGGGCGTCGCCGGACGCCACCGTGGGCCTGCCCCCTTCTTTCATGCTGCGCGCAGTCGCTCGGACCGAACGCGCGGGTTGGGTGCTCAAGGACCTCGTTTCGCTGATTCGAAGCGGAGTCCTGTCGCGTCGTGCTGAGTCCAGTGTGCTCGCGTGGCGGTGCTGCGTCATCGCTCGTTTGCAGCGGATCCGATCCACCGATTGGTGGTTGACGCGCTGCGCTGCGGGTGAGGGCGGCTCAGCGGGCGTCGGAGGTCATCCGAACGGGTGATGGGCGCGCACTGCGTTCAGATCAAGCCGAGCTCCGTGGCGCGTCGAGCGGCGGCCGTGCGGGAGTCCACGCCCAGCTTGCTGTAGATGTTGATCAGGTGTGACTTGACGGTCGCTTCGCTGATGAACAGGTGCTTGCCGATCTCCTTGTTCGCGAGCCCTTCGGACGCGAGGCGCAGCACATCCATCTCCCTTGCGGTGAGCGGTTCGAGCTTCGGGCGGCGCATCTGCTCCATCAAACGCGCCGCGACGCTTGGCGCGAGCGGCGTCTGTCCACGTGCGGCCATGTGCACCGCCTTGAGCAGCTCCAGCCTCGGGGTGTCCTTGAGCAGGTACCCGGCGGCGCCCGCCTCGACCGCTTTGAGGATGTCTCCGTCCGTGTCGTAGGTGGTCAGCACCATCACCTGCGTGCGTGGGAAGCGCTTTTTGATGGCGGCGGTGGCAGCCGCGCCGTCCATGTTCGGCATCCGCAGGTCCATCAGCACCACATCCGGCTCGAGCGTCTCCACGAGGTCGATCGCTTCACGCCCGTCTCCTGCTTCACCGACCACCTCAAAGGTTCCATCGGCGGTGAGCAGGCCCCGCAGACCCGCCCGCACCACTTCGTGATCGTCAACGAGCAACACGCGTAACGGCGTCATCCTCTTGTCCTTTCTGTTCTGGTCTTCGGATGCGTGGCGCCTGAACGAGCGGTAGCGAGACCGACACCACCATCCCGTCGCGCGGGTGGCTTTTCACGTCGAAATGACCGCCTTGCAAGGTCACCCGTGCGCGCATGCCGCTCAACCCGCGATCGCCGTGCTGCCCAGCTGCCGGCGACGTCGCAGCGGGAAGGTTGAATCCGGCGCCGTCGTTCATTACGTCCAGCGTGACACGATCCGGAAAGGCCGTGACGGTCACACGCACCTCGTGGGCCACGGCGTGCGCTTGGATGTGAGCCAGCGCCTCCTGCGTGACCCGCAGCAACGTCACCTCCTGCTGCGGATGAAGTGCCGGAAGGTCTTCTTTCACCCTGACGGTGACGATGACGTCCGTTTCCGCGGCCCAGGCGTGCACGGCGCGGGTCAGCACCAAGGGGAAGTCTTCCTTATCGAGGTGGTGGGTGCGGCGCGCCCTCACCTCCCGCCGGACCTCCTCCAGGTGCGTTCTCGCGGAGCGCAGGGCAAGCGTCAACGCGTGTTCCGTGCGTGCGTGGTCGTGTCGAAGGTGATGTCGCGCCACCTCGACGTTCATCACGATGCTCGCGAAACCCTGCGCGAGGGTGTCATGCAGGTCCCGCGCGAGCCGTTCGCGTTCCTCGAGCACCCCGGCGTGCCGTTCGGCCTGCGCGAGGTCCGCCCGGGTGGCGCGCAACTCGTCGATCAGCGCTTTGCGTTCGCGGTTCTGCCGCTTGACGACGTCGAGGTACAGCGTGAGCGCGCTCGCCGTCAGGATCGCCACCGCGAGCAGCACATCCTGCGGGTTCCACGTCACCGTGACCTCCACGAGCGGGCGCGTCCGCCGTTCCCGCCCCTCGGACGGGCCCTGTTCCACACTGAATCACGCGAAGACCAGGCAGAATCACCGCACGACGCTTCACGAACGATCCCGTCCGGGCCACGTGATGATCGCGAGGAACTCGAAGCAGCACGAGATGTCGACAAGCTGAAACGCCACCCGGGCCGCGTCACGCACGACGTCCATCCCAGGGGCACTTCACACGGCACACCACGAGCGGTCGGTCCAAACGCCGGTTCACACCGCAGGGACGCTCCCGTGAACGTCGGACAGCGCCGCCTGAGGGCTCCCTTGATCGACACGGTCTGCATGAGCCGAACATGGCGGAGCGCGAACCTCGACGCCCAGGACGCCAGCAGGTTGGCCGAGCACTCCAAACGAACAAGCGCGCGTCGTCGTTCCACATTGCGGGTCATCACGTTCACCTCAGTGTCGCATGCGTTCAAAGTCGCGGCGGTCGTACGACCTGACGGTACGGACCTCCACTGAACGGTGGAGCTGCACCTCCACCGTTCGGCGCGGTCAACTCCACACGTGCAAATCCGGACTGCCCACGACAAGCGAGTGCGGGTGGGCTCATGAGACGCGATCAGGGCACGCTGTCTCGCGGTCAAGAGGTCCGTACTCGACGCGGGTGACTTGAGGGACGGACGCGGTGCGAACGGAGGAACGTGCGTGCTGGGCCTTCGCGTCCACCGGACGGTGGTGTTCGGTGGTGCTCAGAGTCTTCACGCTCGGAAGGAGAGGCATCTATCTCTCGATCAGCATCAAGGAGTGAGTCATGGAATTCCCGTATCAGCTTGTCTTGTTGAGCATTCCGAGCATCTGGTCACTTGCCGTCCTCCGCGCCCGCGGCCTGACGCTGCACGACGCAGCGGAACGTATCGGCCTCGCCGGGACCAACCTGAACGCGCTGTTGCTCGCCACCCTCGTCGCTGCCGTCGGGGCCGCGCTCGTCGCGGTCGCGCTGATCCGCGTCGATCCCGCCGTGTGGCACCGTCCCAACGTCAGCCTCTCCCGGTACGCCGGGATGCAGCTCAACACTTGGGGCATCCTGATCATCCTTGTACGTGAAGCGTTGTACGTCACGCTGGGTGAGGAACTGCTGTTCCGTGGAGTGCTCGGCAGTTGGTTCACCACCCGGCTCGGCTTCCTCGCCGGGAACACCCTGCAGGCTGCCTGCTGGGTGGTGCCGCATCTGCTGCTGCTGACGTTGAGTCTGAAGTTCCTGCCCGTCCTCGTGTGTCAGTTCGCGCTGAATTGGGCGTTCGGCTGGCTGCGGCACCACACGGGCAGCGTCCTGCCCGGCTGGTGGGCGCACAGCGTCATCAACACGGTTACGGCCGTCGTCAGCATCCTCACGCTTTCCTGACCGCCCCTCCCGACGCGACCGGACGAGCAGCGAACCATCGAGCGCCCGCGCTGCAACCGAAGCGGGCACCGCCGCGGCCAAGAAGGCTCCAGCAGTACCCGCAGTCGCGCCTGCCGAGCACGAGGACCTCGGACGTAGGATCCTTTCACGCTGCGCTGCAGGCCTCCCGGTGATCACTCCTCAAGCATGAGGTTGAAGCGGACGGTGTCAGTCCGGTTCTGCGCGTTGACCTTGAACTCCATCACCCACCAACCGCCCATCTGAAACCTGACGCCCTCCACGAGGTAGTCCCCGCGTCCAAGTTTCCTCGTCACCTGGGGTGAGGTCGGCAACCCGTGGCCGTGCTGAGGCATGTCGCCGTCCACCTTGATCTCGGCGTCGTTGATGGGCTCTCCGTCCTTGGTCTCGAGATGCAGCGTCCACGTCTGTAAGGTGTTCACCGGGACGGGCGTCGCACTTGGGGTGTACGTCATTTTGAACAGCCCGGCGTTGGACGTGCGGGTCGTGCCGTAATCCAGACCTTTGGGCACCTGGCTCGACGTCACCTGATGCAGGGGCGCCGTCGCCGCTTGCGCGGCCTCGTTCGGTCCGGCGGTAGGACGGGTGACGTACGCCACGGTGGCGAGGACGCCGACACCGAGCACGGTCACGCTCACAAGCAGCGGGAACTCCGGGCGGAAAGGATGTGCAGTGGTCATGGTCAACCTGCTTTCGAGAGAGGGTGGGAAGCCGACGGGTAGCGCTCGGATCCTTTGGGAATCGGGTTTCCAACACGCTGAGAACGGGGGCCGACGGTCCAGTCAGGGAGATCCAGGCGTTCAGGTCAGCAGGGGAACTGGCTCTGCCCTGGGTTGCGCCACGGTGACCGGACGCCAAGTGCGCGCGTCCGGCGTCACCCGCCCTTCGTGCGTGTGGGGAGTGTGGACGGCCCGTGTCGCCCCACACTCCCGCAGTCGGTCAGATGTCTTCTCGACGGGCGAACCACCGGAGCGTCCACGTGGCGACGAGGACCGTCCAGACGCCGACCACGAGCAGGGCGACCATCAAGGACGGTCCGGCCGCGTCGGAGGAGGTGAGCTTGCCGAACCATGTCCACGGAACGAACGGCCACACCGGACCGGCCGGCTGCGCGAGCAGCAAGCCGAGGAATCCGACCAGCAGCGACGCGCCCAGCCCACGCCAGGTGGCGATCCACAGGTGGAGCAGCAACAGCGGGACCGACACGACGGTGGCGATTCCGGCGAGCTGCCAGGCCACGCTCCATGGGAAGGCGTCCGCCGAGTGCAGCGCCACGCCAAGCACCGTCGTCGTCACGGCCATCAGCACATTCGACGCGAGCACCGCGAGGAACACGAACAGCAGCTTCGCGACGTACAGCGTCACCGGTGGGGTGGCGCGGGCGCGCAGTACACGCCACGCACCCGCGCGGCTCTCCAGGTCCGCGCTCATACCGGCCGTGAGGGCGCACGAGATGGGCGTCCACGCCGTCAGCCAGAGGATCTGGAGCATCATCAGCGTCATCTTCACGTCGGGTGCGGACGCGACGGCGATCCCGACGACGAGCAGGGTCACCACGGACGGAATCCACAGCGCCGCGGTCCGGCGGGACTTGAGCCACTCGGCGCGCAACGCAGCGCTCACACCGGCAGGCCGATGGGACGAATGGTCAGCGAGTACGGTCGGAGCGCTCATGCGGTGACCTCCACGGAATTGCCGATCAGCTTGAGGAACTGCGTTTCGAGGTCGTCGTGCAGATACGCGAGGCGGGTGATGGTGACACCTGAGACGGTGAGGTCGGTCACGACACGCGCGGCCCGCTCTTCGGGCACAACCGCGTGAAGCGTACCGTCCGGTTGTTCGTTGGCCTCGACTCCTGACGCGCGCAGCCAGCTCAACGCCCGGGCAGGGTCGGTGGTGCCGAGGGCAAGGGTGCCGCGGCTGCCACGCAACAACTGCTCCAGTGGCCCCTCGTACTTCAGCTGCCCGTGCGCGAGGACGCCCACGTGTGAGGCGGTCTGCGCGACCTCGGCGAGCAGGTGGCTGGACATCAGCACGGTGTAGCCACGCGCGGGCAAGTCACGAATCAGGTCGCGCAACTCGCGGATTCCGACCGGATCGAGTCCGTTGGTGGGTTCGTCGAGGATCAGCAGCCGAGGACGACCCAGCATCGCGATGGCGAGACCAAGACGCTGCTTCATCCCCAACGAGAACTGCCCGGCGCGTTTGTGCAGCGCGGCCAACAGGTCCACCTCGCCCAGCACCTCCTGGATGCGGTCGTCGGCGCGGCCCACTGGCAGCCCGAGGAGCGTGGCGTGCACGCGCAGGTTGTCCTGGGCGCTGAGGTGCGGGTACAACGTGGGTGATTCGATCAGCGCGCCCACCTGCGCGAGGTTCGAACGATGCCAGGGCTGATCGAACAGCCGGACCTCACCGTCCTGAACGCCGGTGAGGCCAAGCACGGCGCGGAGCGCGGTGGTCTTGCCGGCCCCGTTCGGGCCGAGCAGCCCGTAGACGCTGCCCGTGGGAACGGCGAGGTCTAGCCCGTCAAGGACGGTCTGCGCGCCGTAGCGTTTCGTGACGCGCCGCAAGGACAGCACCGCCGCGGGTGGCGGCGATGGGACCGGTGTGGACGGTGCGGCCTGGACATGGTTCATAAGACCTCTTTCCCGCACGAGGCGACGTGCGTCGACGTTCACTGGGAGTATGCGGTCCTCCGCGCGGACGCGAATTGTCCGAAGGGTCAGGCGGCGCCTCCTCCGAAGGGCGTACCTCCTACCGTTTCGGTCGTGCGGCCGCCGGAACCAACGGCAGGTCACGAGTGGCGCGGTCAAGCAGCGGCGCGTCATGCTGGGTCGGTGGGAAGGCGTATCGCCCGGGTGACAGCTGTGTTACGGTACGGCTGAGCAGGACAAATGGCGCTCCGGACGCGGCGAAAGCGACGCCCGCGCGGGGCACGCCGGGAGGTGAGCGCATGAAGACCATCGGCCTCATCGGCGGGCTCTCGTGGGAGTCCAGCGCCGAGTACTACCGCGTGATCAACGAGACGGTCCGCGACCGGCTCGGCGGGTTGCACTCCGCGCAGAGCTTGATGTACACCGTGAACTTCGCGGAGATTGAGCGGTACCAGCACGCGGGCGAGTGGGACCGCGCGACGGCGGTCCTGCAGGACGCCGCGCGTCGGTTGGAGCGGGGCGGGGCGGACGTCCTGGTGATCTGCTCGAACACCATGCACCGCATGGCACGTGACATCGAGACGAGCGTGGAGATCCCGCTGCTGCACATCGCGGACCCCACCGCGGAACGTGTCCTCGCGCAGGGCGTCACGCGTGTCGGTCTGCTTGGGACGGCCTTCACGATGGAGCACGACTTCTACCGCGGGCGACTCCATGAAAAGTACGGGCTGGACGTCCTCACCCCGGACGAGGAGGACCGACGGACCGTGCATCGCGTGATTTACGAGGAGCTGGTGCAGGGGCAGGTAAACCCGGACTCCAAAGCCGAGTACGTGCGAATCATGCGTGACCTCGTTGAGCGCGGCGCGCAGGGCGTCATCCTGGGCTGTACGGAGATCATGCTGCTGGTTGGCCCTGAGGACTGCTCCGTCCCGGTATTCGACACCACCACCCTACACGCGATCGCGGCGGTCGAGTGGGCGCTCGCAGGGTAAGTCCAAGACCAGCGGCCGTCTTGACGCTGGGCGGAGCACGTGAGACGTCCCGTTCCCGCCCGGGCGCTTCTCGGTGGTACGGTTCGGGTGCCCGTCACTTCGCGCCTCCGCCGGGGTGGTCCGAAGCTCCCGCGACTTCCACCGCTTGGCCGCGTCGTCAGACGAGGTCGGATGTGCCGGCCGGGTCGCGGTCCTCGACCTGACGTCGCGCGATCTCCAGCGCGAGGAGGCGGGCGTCGCTCCCCACGCCGCCCAGCAACGCGGACCCGCGTCTTCGTTGCCACGGCAGCCCCAGGAAGTACAGACCCGGCGCTCTTGTGACTCCACGCTGCTGTACCGGCTCGCCCTGATCGTCGAGGACCGGCGCGCGGAGACGCAGCCAGCCGTAGTCCGGTTTGAATCCGGTGGCCCACACGACGCCGTCCACGGGAACGGTCGTGCCGTCGGCGAGCGTCACCGTGCGCGCCTCGGCGCTCACGGCGCGGGCCGCGAGGCGGATGGCGCCCTGGTTCGCGAGCGCGCGCAGGTCCGTACCGATGGCCGGGTCCTGGGTCTTCAGACGCTGGCCGAGCCGCGACTCGGCAGAGACGTGCATGAGGCCGAGCAGGTGCAGCCAGTCGAACACGTCCCGCCCGAGGCGCCGCTGAGGCACCTGGGGTTGCGGTCGACCCTGGGCGACGGTCACGTCGTGGGTACGTGACAGTTCCGCCGCGATCTGCGCTCCAGAGTTGCCGCTCCCGACCACCAGCACCCGCCCGGGGGGAAGCTGCGTGGCGTTCCGGAAGGCGCTGCTGTGTAGCTGCGTCACGTCCGAATCGAGCTTGTCAGCGAAACCGGGCAGGTAGGGCGTGCCGAACGGACCGGTCGCGATCACGAGTTGGCGCGCTCGGAACGGACCGCGGGTGGTGTCCACGCTGTACCCGCTCCCGTGGTCCTCCACGCTCAGCACACGGGTACTGTGGCGGACGGGCAGCTGGAAGTGCCGGGCGTACCCTTCGAGGTAGTCGGCAACCTCGTCCTTGGTGGGGTAACGTTCGCGCTTTCCGGGAAAGGGCAGGCCGGGCAGGGCGTCACGCTTGGCGGGGGTGAACAGCACGAGCGAGTCGTACCGCTGCCGCCAGCTGTCCCCGGTGCGGGCCTGCGCGTCGAGGATCACGAAGGTCAAGTTCAGCCGCTGCAGGTAATACCCCAGCGCGAGGCCCGCCTGACCGCCGCCGATCACCACGACGTCCAGCGGCGTGACGTTCCCGGTCGGGTGCGGCGTGGTCATCTGGGCGTCGTGTCGTGTCGGGATGGTTGTCATGGCACCTCGTTTCGTGGCGTGCACGGCGAGAGTCGTAGAGTGACGTGTGATGAATGGAGGGCGCCGCATCGCAACCTGACGTTGGAGTGGGCGAGGATCAGCCGCAGGTCCGTGAACTCGCGCTGCCTCGAGCCGAGCACGTGCCGCCACGCGTTCGTTTGCCGGCACTCCCGTTCCGCCCACTCGAACAATCGACACGGCCATGCGTCGTCACGTCGGTAAAGCTCGGTCCGCCTGACGGCGCGGAGGACGTGATGCCGCGCGAACAGCAGGGCAGGGGACGGTCGCGGAACGAGCAAGGGACGTCGTCCCCACGGGGCGGGGCTCCACGCCTCTGAGGTGAGGTGCTTCGTGCCGGCTTGTGTCGCGAGCAGGTTACGGCTGAAGTCGTGCTCGCCGCGCGACCACAAGGCAGGCGCGGCAGGCAGGGACGCGAGAACGGCCAAGGTGTCCTGCCACGCGTGATCAAGCGGAGCGGCAAAGGCGAGGGGCGCCCCGCGTCCTCCGGTAGTGCGGGCAGGTGGACTTGACGTCACAAGGATCGTGGTGGCGGTCGGGAAGGCAGGGCTGGACACATCATGCTCCTTCGGCGCGGTGAGCGGTGCGCGGGACGTGACCTTCTGAGTCGCCCGTGCTCGCGGCGTCACCTCAAGGTAGGAGCTGTGCGGCCCGTCGGCCTCCACCGTTGGCTGGAGCCGCTCCTGTCCGTCAGGACAAGGGCCACTCGACCACTCGCTTGCGCGGGTGACGTGGGCGCTCAGGACGACGGCAAGGGCATGGACGCGGATGCACGGGAACGGACGGAAGTGGCACCGCTCGTCGCGACGAGGGCCGCGCGGGTCAAGGTGAACTGGAGGACGTTCGGGACGGGTTTCCTTCGTTCGGCCGGCTCGACGGTGCAACTTCCGGAGGAGGCGCTGCTGACCGAAAGGACGATGCGTCCCGCCAGCCCGGTCCCTACCCTCGAGGTAAGTCGATGAGGTGCCCCCGCGCGAGCTCCGGGACCCGTGGGTGTGACGTCCGGCGCCTCCGCTCACCGCACCGCAAGAAAGAAGGTTCGTCATGCACAGCACCGCCGCTTCCGACCATCCCCGTCAGCCGAAGCGTCTCCGACTTCCCGTCATCGTCGGTAGCCTCCTGCTCGGCGTCGTCGTCACCGGCGGCGCGGCGAAACTCGCCCGCATGAGCTACGTGCCCACCGGTCTGGATTACGCCACCACCCGCACCTCCGACGCGGGGCTGTTCAGGGCCACCTACACCCCGAGCGTCATGCCGATCCCGGTGAACAAGATGCACAGCTGGACGCTGCACCTCGAGACGCCCGACGGCAAACTCGTCGAGGACGCGAAGATCAGCGTGGACGGCGACATGCCACAGCACGGACACGGTCTGCCCACCCGCCCCGTCGCGAACGTGTACCTCGGGCGCGGGGACTACCTCGTGGAAGGCCTCAAGTTCCAGATGGGCGGCTGGTGGGTGATGGACTTCAAGGTCACCGCCCAAGGCAAGACCGACACCGTGCACTTCAACATGATGCTGGAGAAGTGAGGCGCGCATGTCCCGCATGTCACGACAGGTCACGATCACGCTCGGGCTCGTTGCCACCGTCGCCCTGGCGGGTGCCGGCCTTTGGAGTGCGTCACGCGCGCACTCCTGGACTCAGGAGCAGCGGCGCACCCTGCAGAGCCTGAGCATCGACCGGCTGCCGGCCCTTCCGCCCGACCCCAGCAACCGGGTCGCGGACGATGCTCGCGCCGTCAAGTTCGGGCACAAGCTCTTTTTTGACACGAAGCTCAGCGCGAACGGCAAGGTCGCCTGCGCGTCCTGTCATCAACCCCAGAAGGCCTTCAATGATGGCTTGCCCCTCGCCAAGGGGGTCGGTCGGACGGACCGTAAGACCATGACGGTGATCGGGACTGCCTATTCCCCGTACCTGTTCTGGGACGGTCGTAAGGACTCACAGTGGGCGCAGGCGCTCGGACCGCTCGAGAGCGCTGTCGAGCACGGCGGGGACCGCACGATGTACGCGCGTCTCGTGGCGCGGCACTACCGCCGGGAGTACGAGGCGATCTTCGGGCCGCTCCCGGACCTGACGGGCCTGCCCGACCACGCGGGTCCCGTCAAGGACAAGGCCGCACGGGCCAACTGGGAGCGGCTCGACCCGGCACGGCGACGCGCGATCACCCGGGTGTACGCGAACATCGGGAAGGCCATCGCGGCGTACGAACGTCGCCTCAACCCGGGTGCGTCGCGGTTCGACCGGTACGTCGAGGCCGTCCTCGCGAACGACAAGGACACCATGCGCGCGCTCTTCAACTCTGACGAAGTGGCCGGACTGCGGCTGTTCATCGGCAAAGCCAACTGCACCAACTGCCACAACGGGCCCCTGCTGACCAACCAGGAGTTCCACAACACCGGTATTCCCGCCGCGTCAGGCTTGCCGCGTGACGTGGGCCGCGCGACCGGCGCGCCGCAGGTGCTGCGCGACGAGTTCAACTGTCTCAGCGAGTACAGCGACGCGAAACGCACCGACTGCACCGAGCTGCGCTTCCTTAAGGCGGACGGGCACGAGCTGGAACGCGCCTTCAAGGTGCCGAGCCTGCGGAACGTCGCGCGGACCGCGCCGTACATGCACGCCGGACAGAAAGCGTCCCTGAAGGAGGTGCTGCGGCACTACAACGAGGCGCCCGCCGCACCTGAGGGGCATTCGGAACTTCAGCCGCTGCACCTCACGGACGCGGACCTCGACCGCATTGAGGCGTTCCTGGGGACCCTCGACAGCCCGGTCAGCGCTCCGGCGGAGCTGCTTCGCGATCCCTTCGCGACGCCTTGAGCGCTTTCATGACGGAGATCCACATGCACGACCCGCCCTTGACGTTTCGTCCGGCCACGCCCGAGGACGAACCGTTCGTGACGCGTCTCGTTCCTCGCTTCGTCGAGTTTGGCCTGCCTTCAGGTCATGACCCCGCGCGGCTGCAAGTCAGCTTTCACCGGACCCTGAACGGCGCCCTGCATCGCCTGCCTGCTGGGCACGCGTTCTACGTCGCCGAGCAGGCAGGCGTCAGCGTCGGCTTTATCCTCCTCGAGGTGCGCGACGACCCACTCACAGGGGCGCGGCACGGGCATGTCTCGGACCTCGCCGTCACTCCCGAGGCGGACGGCCGCGGCGTTGCGCGCGCCTTGATGATCCGGGCTGAACGTTGGGCGTACGAGTCGTCCCTGCCGTACCTCACCTTGTCCGTGTTCGCCACAAACGCGCGTGCGCGCGCCTTGTACGCCAAGCTGGGGTACGCGGAGGACCTGCTGCGGCTGCACAAGACCGTCGCGCCGGACGTGGCGTCGACCTTTTAAGACGTGGCGTCATGAGCGCGCCGAGCCCGGAAGCGTCAACGGGCTCGGCGCGCGGCGTGTTCTCGCGGGGGCGTGGTCCAGGCTGACCTCGTCGCAAACCCGCCGCTTGAGCGTACGCACGCTATCGTGTTGGGTCCTTGTGTCGAGCGGCCACCTGTGCGTCGGCAGGAGGGCGCTTCCTTCACAACTCAGCACGTCCAAAGGCAGCGTCATGTCGCCGGGCCGAGCGTGGGGCGCGCCACCCGTTGCCCTTTTGTACGATGCGCGGCCGCACGCCCCGCTACATCACCCGCATCATGCTGTACACGTCGGACCAGACGACCGCCGAGCGGTACCCCCACGCGCTCGGCTTCAAGACCATCGGGCATGGCGTGACGGCCAATGGACGGCCGCTGATCGACCTCGCCTTTGAGACGCCCGGCACGTGCCTGGCCCTCCACCCGGACTCGCTGCTGTAGTGCCCCGACATCGAGGTCGAAGTGAACGACGTGCACGACACGTACCGCGCGCTGAGCCGCGACCCCAAGGTGACGTGGCTTCGTGAACCGTCCACACGGGAGGGCCGCTGTACCGCCACCGTCCGTGGCCCCGACGGCAACCTGCTGGTCCTCACCAGCCGTGCGTACGAGGAGCAACTCCCGAGGAAAGGGCCAGGCGACTACAGTTGAGTGACATGGACACCAGTCGAATTCGGGTGGTGCTGGTCGACGACCACGGTGTCGTCCGTCAGGCCAGTCGGCTTCACCACCGTCCGCCCAGCTGGTCGCTTCAGCCGTGACGTCCGAAAGTGGTCGCCGGTCGACGACGCGGAGCGTGATGTCCTGCCAGAAGCACATGTGGGCGACGACGTCGGCGACGCTGTGCGGCCCGCCGTCCAGCCGGATTCGGGCGAGAACCGAGGTGAGGCTGAGCAGCACGCGGCCGGGCGGTGTGAACTCACCCCCTTCGTGCAGCAGGTACCTCAACGCGTGTCGGCTTGGACCTTGAAGCGCAGGGCAAGGGGAGTCGGTCATGCACGTGCCTCCTTCAGGAGCATCGTCAGGATGGGATGGCCGCACCTCGGACCCGCACCTCGCGGTCAGCGGCGCGCATGCAAGCCTCAGGTACGCACGCGTGACGCGTCCCACCCGGGAGGCCAGCCGGCGGAGGTTGGCAGGGGTGGTGCAGGACATCAGGTGTGCAGGTGCCCGCGCTTGGCGCGCGTCCGCGGCCGCCGGGACCGGCACGGTGGCCGCGCCCGGCGCTCACGCCGGAACTTGAGCGGCGAGGGCGCGCAGCTGCGCGTTCACTTCGTCACGGAGGACGCCGCCGTGGTAGGCGACCAGCACGGCCACGTCGAGTTCCGCAAGCCGAGCAATCGACTGCCAGGCCCGAGGCAGGTCTGGGGTCGTCGCTGCGGGTGGGGGAAGCACCCGCCCGTCGTGTACCATCAGCGCGTCCCCGGCGATCAGCACGCGGTCACGTTCCAAGTACAGGCTCACGTGTCCAGGCGTGTGTCCCGGCGTGTGGACGACCCGCACGCCGCCTGCGAGGTCGAGCCGCTCCCCGTCGTGGAGGAGGCCGTTGACCGGCACGGGCTCCGCCCCACGCTCCAAGGTGGCGCGCACCTCAGGAGGGAGGGTTGCGAGGACGGCGGGTGGGGGCAGCTTGAGGGCGCGGACGCGCCCGTCGATGACGGGCGCGTCCAGCGGATGCGCGAGGACGCGCGCGGCTCCTTGACGCGCCAACGCAGCCGCCGACCCGACGTGATCGAGATCCTGATGGGTGAGGAGGATGGCGTGAAGGTCGCGAGGCGCGACCTTCACCTCGGCAAGCAGGGCGCGGATGACCTCCTCGCGTCCAGGCATGCCGGTGTCGATCAGGACGGGACCGTGGGTGTCGTCGAGGATCAGGCTGAGGTGCATCAGGTTCTCGATGGGTCCGGCCTGCTCACGGATCGGCAGGACGTGCAGGTGCTCGGTGACGTTCATGCAGCTCCTTGTCGACCTGGCCCTTCCGGGCCTGGCCGTGACGGTGAAGGTGAAGTGGAAGGAAGTGGGAAGGCGGGAGCAGGGTGGCGTCCGCGACGATTCGAGCGGCCAGGATCCTGGTGCGGGGCAGACCGCGAGGGTCCGGCCACCGCCTGCCTTGAATGTACGTTTGCCGTGACGGCGGCGCCTCCACCACTCGGTGGAGGCGCCGCCGTCCGTCAGGTGCAGTACCGACGTGTCGGCGCCACCGGTGCGGGTGTCTCGGGCCGCAGTAGCCGGACGCTGAGGCGTCCGGCTACTGCGGACCCGAGTCGTGACCGGTGCGCGCTCCGTCCTCGTCACGCTCATCGAACACTTCGCGCGCGGCGAACACGCCGTTGAGCGCGGCGGGCATCCCGGCGTACACCGCCATCTGGATGATGGTCTCCAGTACCTCCTCGCGGGTGCAGCCCACGTTGAGTGCGCCGTGCAGGTGCACCTTGAGCTGTGGCCGCGCGTTGCCCAGGGCGGTGAGGGCGGCGACAGTGACCAGCTCGCGGGTCCGAAGGTCCAGCCCGGGCCGGGAGATCACCTCCCCGAACGCGAACTCGACGATGAAGCGGCCCAGGTCAGGCGCGAGGTCGCGCAGGCTCTCGATCACCGCTTCCCCGCCGCGCCCGTCCACCTGGCGCAAGGTGTCCCAGCCGCGCTGAGCGCGAGGGTGCTCGTCGTGTTTCAACTGGTCAGACATACGTGTACCTCCGCCGGGGATGCTAGGACTTTGAGCGCGCTCGAAGTCAAGCGCTAAGGTGGGCCGGTGACGACCTTCAGCATCAACGAAGCGGCTGAGCGGAGTGGCGTCAGCCCGCACACCCTGCGGTACTACGAGCGGATCGGGTTGCTCGACTCCCCGGCGCGGGCGGCGGGCGGGCAGCGCCGGTACGTCGAAGCGGACCTCATGAGGGTCGCGTTCTTGCGGCGGCTCCGCGCCACCGGGATGTCCATCCAGGAGATGCGGGCCTTCGTCACGCTCACCCGTGAGGGGGACGCGAGCGTCGCCGCGCGGTGCGCGCTGCTCGAGGCGCACGAGCAGGCCGTACAGCAGCGGCTCCTGCGCTTGAGCGGCGATCTGGAGGCGATCCGTGCGAAGATCGCGCATTACAAGACCCTTGGTTGATTCCGGCCGGGCCGCACACCTGCACGAACGGCCGACGCCGGCCTCGCTTTCAGCGCGGGACGCACCGGATGCACGACCACCGCGCGCTCGTGTTCGCACGGGCCCTTTGGCGCCGGTCACGGCAGCAGCCGGACGCGGGTGAGTGTTGCTCGACGCGGGGTGGCTGCGGCGCGTGGTCACGCCATGCTTCGGCCCTTCGCGTGGGTGGAGGCGATCGCTTCCACCCACGCCGCGATCCACGCGGCGTCACGTCCGACGTCGCCGAGCAGCGCCGACCCGCGGGTACGCTGCCACGGCAGCCTTAGGAAGTACAATCCCGGCGTGTCCGTCACGCCGTGCTGCTGGATCGGCGCGCGGCGTGCGTCCAAGACGGGGACCTGCAGCCAGGTGAGGTCAGCGTTGAGTCCCGTCGCCCAGACGACTGAGTCGACCTTGATGGGGGTTCCGCCCGCCAACAGGACCGTCCGGTGGTCCGCGTCGACGGCGCGTCCTGCCAACCGCAGCCGCCTGCGACGCGAGAGCGCGCGGAGATTCGTCCCGATGACCGGGTCACTCAGCCTGAGCCACCGGCCGACCTTCGACTCGGTCGGGGCGCTGATGAGCTTGGCGCGCCACAAGAGGTCGAGGACGTCGCGTCCCAGCAGCCGTTGCGGAAGCACTGGTTGCCGTCGGCCAAGCGCCATGGTGACGTCATGCGTCTCCGCAAGTTCCGCGGCGATCTGCGCGCCCGAGTTGCCGATGCCAACCATCAGCACCCGTCCGGACGGCAGCGACCCAGGGTGCCGGTACTGACTGCTGTGCACCTGCGTGACGTCAGCGGCCAGCCGTTCAGCGAAGCTGGGCACGTGAGGCCGAGTGAAGCCGCCTGTCGCGACGATCACCTGTCGGGCGCGGTACGCGCCTCGGCTCGTGCGGACCATGAACCCGGAAGGTTCACGTCGCAGCTGCAGGACATGCGTGCTCAGACGGACAGGCAGCGCGAACGTCCGCGCGTACCCCTCGAGGTACGACGCGACCTCGTCCTTGCTTGGGTAGTGCCCGGGCAGCGCGGGAAAGGGCAGACCTGACAGGTCGTTGCGCTCGGCAGGCGTGAACAGCACCAACGAGTCGTACCGACGCCGCCAGCTGTCACCGACGCGTTCGTCCGCGTCGAGGATCAGGAACGTCAGTCCGGTGCGGCGCCGGTGATACCCGAGCGCGAGGCCTGCCTGTCCACCGCCGATGATCAGTACGTCCACGGATGGCGATCGTCCTGACTGCAGCTCCCAGGGGTTGGCCTCGCGCGGAGGGTCGGAAGGCGCGGCTCGGAGCGAAGGCTGCGCGGGCCGTGCTGTGGCCCCGGGCGGAGCGCACCTGCCGGGTCGGGAGTCGTCGTTCACTGGTGTTCCTCCTGTGAAGATTTGAGACCTTCCCTCCGGCCGGGTACGGAGGGCGGGCACGCCGGAGCCTGAACGTCGCTGTGGCGCCCGATCAGCCCCACGGTACGTGCCTCCGCTTCAAACGTCGTCGTTCCAACGCCCTGCCAGTTCCTTGGCCCTTGGAACGTTGACAGGACGCGCTCGGCGGGAGTCACCATCACGACGGCCACGAAGCGCCGTCGAGGGTGCCGCCGACGAGGCCTCGCTCGTCCTTCGCTCTCGACCCTGCCGAAGAGTGGCGTCTGCGAGAAGTCGAAACTCCCAGAGGGGTCGGTTCCCCGGCCTTGGCCCGACCGCGCCGTTCCACTCGCCGCGCGGCTCCGGTCACCTGCGGGTGGACGACGCGCGGCATGGACCGTGCTGCTCGTGCGCGGCGCTCCGTCGAACGCCCGGACGGTGAGGTCAGGACGTCAGCGCCGCGCAGCACCGAGACGGACCGGCACGCGATGCCGGTCGGCCATCAGGTCTGCTGGATTCGCTCGCATTCGAGGCCGGCGCGTTCCAGCTGCGACACGTCCACCAAGAACTCCTCAGCGAACCCGCGTCGCCCGTCCAACGTCACCCGGATTACGCGGCCGCCCGGAATCCGCGCGATCCAGCCCAGCTCGAACAACCGGGACATCAATGCGCCGCCCAAAGGGCCCGCCAGGTGGACGCGCCGCTCGCTCCAGTCCAGGCACGCCCGCGCCACGGGCCGTCCGGTCCGACCGTCCTGCGGAACGTGCACCCCGAACTCCCGCAGCCACTCGCGACCGGACGCGGTGATCTGCAACTGGTCGCCGACCCGCTCCAGCACCTCCCGGGCGAGCAGGGCGTCCGTAAGGCTCACGCCGAGCCGTCCCGCCAGGTGCTGGTAGCACGCCCGCGCGAACCGCAACTCCAACCCGACCGGATCCCGCGCGGACGTACCGCGCGGCGAGACCTTCGCAACGACCGCGAGGGCCTCGACGGCGTCCGCGACCGCTTCGGACGCGAGGCAGTAGTACCTGTGCCGGCCTTGACGCTGCACACACAGCAAACCCCCGTCCAGCAGCCGGTACAGGTGCGCGCTGGCCGTCTGAGGAGAGACGGTGGCGTGGAATGCGAGTTCCCCTGCCGGGAGGGCGCGCCCGTCGAGCAGCGCGACCAGCATGGCCGCCCTGGTGGGCTCTCCCATCAGGGCGGCGACCGAGGCGACGTCCGGGTATGACACGCACTGACACTACCCGAACCTCGTCACGGACGTTTCGACTCGACCTGAAACGTCACGCCGCCAGCACCTTGTAAGGTACGCGCGTGAGCTTGACTTCCCCTACCGAGACGATCGTCATCGAGCCCCGCATCCTGTACTTTGGCACGCCGGTCGTGCTGCTCAGCACCCTCAACGAGGACGGCAGCACCAACCTGAGCGTGCTGTCCAGCGCTTGGGCGCTGGGGCAGCGAGTGGTGCTGGGCATCGGCACGCAAGGACAGGCGCTGAGGAACCTGGAGCGACACCCCGAGTGTGTGATCAACTTGCCCTCAGCGGACCTGTGGGCGGCCGTGGAGCGTCTCGCCCCGACCACGGGGCGGGCTGAGGTGCCTGAGGCCAAACGCGTCATGAACTACCGGTACGAGCACGACAAGTTCGCGCTGGCCGGCTTCACCCGGGTCGCGAGTGAACAGGTGCGTCCCGACCGGGTGCTGGAGTGTCCGTTGCAGCTCGAAGGGCAGGTCGTGGCGCTGCATCCGCCTGCGCACGCGCAGGCGGATGCGTTCCGCATCGTGGAGGTGGAGGTCCACCGGGTACACGCGCACCCGGAGGTGGTGCAGCCCGGCACGCACCACGTGGACATCACACGATGGCAACCGCTGCTGTACGTGTTCCGGCACTACTTCGGGACGGGCGCCGAGCTGGGCCGCAACTTCCGCGCGGACACCTGAACGGCGCGTCGTGATCGCGTCCCGCAGCAGCGGGGTGCTCGACGCATGTGGACGAGCCGCCTCGAAGGTTGGCGCTCCTGCGGCACGTACCTCAACAGGGTGGTCGACGGTCACGGAGCGCCGGTCACGCACCCGTCGAGCGGTCGGGACGTCGCGTCGCTCTTCCTGCTCCACCCGAAAGGCGGCGTTGGCCTTTGGAACAATGCGGCCGGTCGTCAAGCCCGAGCACAATGAAGGTGTCACCCGGAACGTCGGCCGGGACGCTGGAGGACTCGTGACACGCAAAATCACCCGCATCATGCTCTACGCTCCGGACCTCGAGGTCGCCCAGCGGTATTACGAGGCGCTGGGCTTCCAGCTGCTTGGTCGCGGAATCACCGTCAACCGCCAGCCGTTGATCGAACTTGCCTTCGAAACGACAGGCACCCGCCTCGCCCTGCACACAGACCTGCTACTGCAGTACCCGGACATCGAAGTCGAAGTCAACGACGTGCGCGACACCTACCGCGCGTTGAGCCGTGACCCGAATGTCACGTGGCTCAGGGAACCCACGCTGGGCGACGCGGGTTGCACCGCCACCGTGCGGGGACCGGACGGGAACCTGCTCGTCCTCACCAGTCCCGTGGACAGCGAGTCCCTCGGGCGCGCGCGGGTAGAGTGAAGTCACATGGACACGCGACCGGTTCGAGTGGTGCTGGTGGACGATCACGGCGTCGTGCGGCAAGGCATGAAGCTGTACCTGCAGTACGACCCTGACATCGAGGTTGTCGGTGAGGCCGCGAACGGACGGCAAGGCGTCGACCTCGTCGAGCAGCTTCACCCGGATGTCGTGGTCATGGACCTGCTGATGCCCGTCATGGACGGCATCGCGGCGACCCGTGAGATCAAGACGCGCTTCCCGGACGTGGAGGTGCTCGCGCTGACCAGCGTGCTGGAGGACCGCAAGGTCGTCGACGCCATGCAGGCCGGCGCGATGGGGTACCTGCTCAAGGACACCGACGCGCAGGCGCTTACCGAGGCGATCCACGCCACGGCGCGTGGCGAAGTGCGCCTCCACCCGGAGGCCGCGAAGCGCCTCGTACGGGAGGTGCGCACGCCGGCGGCGCACGAACTGGGCGAGCCGTTGACGCCACGCGAGACCGAGACGCTCAAGCTCCTCGCGGGTGGACAGTCGAACAAGGAGATCGCCCGGACGCTTGGGGTGGAGGAACGCACCGCCAAGGCGCACGTGTCGAACCTCATGGCGAAGCTCGGGGTGAAGTCACGGACGCAGGCGGCACTGTACGCGCTGCGGGAAGGTCTGGCATAATGCCGCACCGCGTGTCCAGCTCCGCCGAGCAGCGGGTAGAGGCGCTGGTGCGGATCGCGTCGAGCGTCGCGTTCGGCCACAGCCTGCAGGAGACCTTGGACTCCATCGCACGCAGCGTCGTGGAGCAGACGGAGGTGCTGGCATGCGGCGTGACGGTGTCCGACCCGACGGACCGGACGCCTTGGTTGTGGAGCGCCTCCTACGGCTTTCCCGACGGGTACGTCGACGCGGCCGTCCAGTGCTGGCAGCGGGGCGCGCTGCTGCTCACCACCGAGGTGTACCGCACCCTCGAGCCGATCGTGATGGAGGACGCGCGGCAGTTCATCCTCGACCGCTCCGAGTACGCCCCCATGCACGAGATGGAACGTGGCGCTCCCTGGAACGTGATCGCCTGCCTGCCGCTCGTGACCCGTGGCAAGCCGGTGGGGACAATCTACGCGTACTACGCAGACCTCCCGGACGAGACAGGCGTCCGCTTCCTCAAGGCCATCGCCGACCAGGCGGCCGTCGCGGTCGACAACGCGCAACTGCTCGAGGAGGCGCGCGGCAAGGCGGCGCTCGAGGAACGACAGCGGCTCGCAAGGGAACTGCACGACAGCGTGAGTCAGGCGCTGTACGGGATCGCGATGAGTGCCCGCGCGGCGCAGATCGCGGTCAAGCGCGACCCGCACGGCGTGAGCGTGCCGGTCGAGTACATCCTGTCCCTGGCAGAAGGCGCCATCACTGAGATGCGCGCGTTGATCTTCGAGCTGCGTCCGGAGACGCTGCTTGAGGAGGGGCTGGTGGTGCTGCTCACCAAGCGCGCCGCCGCGACCCGCACCCGGCACGAGGTGGAGGTGGAAGTGGAGTTCGCCGAGGAGCCGGACGTGCCGCTCGCGGTGAAGGAAGCGCTGTACCGCGTCGCGCAGGAAGCGCTGCACAACGTCGTCAAGCATGCACAGGCCAGCCGGGTCTTCATGCGGCTCGTGAAGGAGGACGATCAGTTGGTGCTGGAGGTCTGCGACGACGGCGTAGGGTTCGACGCGACTGCGGCCTACCCGGGGCATCTCGGGCAGCAGTCGATGCGTGAGCGGGTCAGCGCCGTCGGGGGAACGCTGAGCGTGACCAGCGCGCCCGGGCAGGGCACCGCCGTACGCATCACCGTCCCCACCTCGCCGTGACCTCGTCCTCGTGAGGGCCATGGCGGCTCAATCCTGGTTCTCGAGGATGAGCCGCTCGAGGATTACGACGTTCACCCAGGTCCCGTGCAGGTTCCCGTGACGTTCGTACACGCCGACGTCACGAAAGCCCGCGCGGCGGAACAATGACAGGCTGGGCATGTTCGGCTCGAAGATCAACGACACAACCTTCCAGAAGCCCGCGTCACGGGCCGCGTCGACAATTCCGGAGACGAGCCGGGCCCCAACGCCTTGACCGCGGAACTCAGGAGCGACGACGATGCTGACCTCCCCGAGCCCCCGGTGCCAGGGACGCGTGCCGCCATACGGTGACAGCCTCGCGTACCCCGCCACCTGACCGTCCGTGACCGCGACGAGGAACGGGTACCGGAGCTTGGCCTCGTCGATCACTTCGAATTGACGCTCCGGGGTGGTCTCCTCGGTGACGTATGTGAACAGGCGTGAGGCGACGCCGTGGTTATAAAGGCGCGCGAGCGCCGCGGCGTCGCGGGGGCTGACCGAACGTAACTGGACGTCAAGGCTGGAGGTGATCGTGGTCATGAAGGCAGTTCACGCTTCCTTTCAGGGGACGCAACGAGAAGGCCGTGGTTCGTCGTGACGGTGCCTACGCGAAAATGCTGGCCGCCGAGCGTGTCTGGTGTGATGGACGGACAGGGCCGCGCATGCTCGACTTGCTCCCCGGGTGTCCTGCTCTACCCTGGAAGGAATGACGGACGGTGAAGTGACGCTTGAGGTCAGCTCACCGGCGTGCGGTCTTAACCATTGCCCGTAGAGTAGTCCTCACCTGGGCGTGAGCGCATTGTCCTTTCGGGCGTGCCCAGGGTCGGTCCGTTGGAGGACGTCCGACCGGACTGTGCGCGTTACGTTGAGGCCGTGAAGGACGAGCAACCGCAGCTGAGAAGCGCCGCGCAGGTCGAGAGCAGCGGGTGCGTGACATGACACCCCGGGCTGGCCCTCTGTCGGGCCGTGGCGTTGGTCCAAGCGCTCGCGGCGCGGTCACCGCCGAGCGTCCTTCGCGCAGCTCTGGACAGCGTGTCTCCTTTGGCGCACGGTCGTGAGTCAGCGTGTCTCGGCAGCTCCGCGCGACGGTTGGGAGGGAGATTGATGACAGGACGGACCGTAGTGCCGTCCGTCCACGGGTGGTTGCTGCTGGGCACGCCGGGTGTACAGTTCCGCGACCTCGTGGAGCCCGCGCCGGTGGTCGACGGAGCGAAGGTGTACGGCATGCCGTGTGAGCGGATGTTCATAAGGGGTCACGATCGAGAACGTGCTGGGCGGGACAGCTCCAGCCTCGACTAAAAATTCACCGCGAATGGGAGGGACCACTATGAGCGCAAGCAAGTCCACCGTCCGCCACAATCGTGCGTCCAAGGCCGCGCGACCTGTCCGGTCCGCCGCGCGGCACGGTTTGAGCGGCTCACGTCGCGGTGGACCGCGAAATGTGACCCGGACGCGCACGCCCGCATGCTGTGGAGGTCGACCGTGACCCCGCCGGGTTCCCTGACTGTCGCGGTGGCGCAGGTCGCTCCGTCTCCCGGTGACATGAGCGCCAACCTCGACCGGGCGGTCACGCTGGTCCACGAAGCCGCCCGTCAGGGCGCCCGGCTGCTCCTCTAGCCAGAGTTCTCATGGATCGGTTACGACCGACACCTCTGGTCCCGGAATGACCTCTGGGTCGTGACCGAGGACGACATCCGTCTCAGTGATCTTCGGAAGGCCTGCCGCCGAATGGGTGTCACGGCGGTGGTCGGCGCCGCTTTCCAAGCGGCGGACGGGACGCCCCGTATCACGTCCGTGGCGTGTCAAGCGGATGGAAATGTCCGCGTGGCGTTCAAGGCGTATCTGCATGGAGTGGAGCGCGGGTCCTTCGCAGCGGGGTCCGAGGTGCCAACGCTGCTTGACGTGGAGGGCTGGCGGGTGGCGTTGGCGGTGTGCTACGACGTGGCGGTTCCGAAGCACGCGGTGTCGGCGTTGTACACGCAGGGGCAGGAACGTCGGCTGGACCTGCACCTCGGGGCCCGAGCGATGGACCACAGCATGTACACGGTCCTGGCGAACCTGGCGGGACGGTCGCACGACTGGGTGTCATATGGACGCAGTGGCGTCTGGAGCCCTGACAGCCGTCCCCTCCTTGTGACGGGTGTTGAGGAGGGGCTGGTCGTGGTGACGCTCCAACTGCGTGATCACGCGACTCAAGCGGGGTCAGCGTTTGTAGTCGAGCGCCGGTCGTCAGAGGGCAGGGGGTCGTGAAGATGATGGATCAACGTGGAGGCCCTGACGACCGTGACCGTGCGTCCACCGCATTCGGGCGGGACGGGGCTTCCGGGCTGCATCTAACGCCGAACGATCGGCAGACAAGGTCCTTGGGGTCGATCGCCTTGTCAGGAGGCGTTCGGGCTCCAGCGGTGATCGTCCTCTCCAGGGCGTTGTCGTGTGCGTTCATCGCGCGGAGAGGTGGGGCGCGCCCTCGTCGTCCTGCCAAGCCGGTAGCGCGGGTCGTCCTGCCAATCGGGTTGACGAGAGGCGATTCGTTGAGGTTCCTGGTCGTTCGGTGCGCTCAGCATGCTGCGACTCAGCCCGGAGGGCGAAGCCTTCAGGACGTCGGGGTGCGCTGGAGGCGGGTGAGGCTGCCCTGCCAGTTGGCCCGGAGGGCCCGAGTGGCGGCGGCCGTGTCGCCTGCGTTCAGGGTGTCGAGGAGCGCCTCGTGTTCCTCAAGGGACGCCTCGCCGGAGGAGGTCGTGTCGAAGTACTTGAGTTCAATGCGGCGGAGCTTGCGTTTGAGGGCGCGGAGGGTCCGCTGGAGTTCGTAGTTGCCGCAACGCTCGATCCACACGTCGTGAAAGGCGGTGTCCGCCTCGACGGCCGCGTGGGCATCGTCGGCGTGGAGGGCGTCGCGCAGGGCGTCGTGGTGTGCGCGCAGGTGCTGGAGGTCGCGTTCGGTGAGGGTGGGCGCGGCGAGGGTGAGCGCGAGGATCTCCAGGGCTTCCACGATGGGGTAGAGCTCGGTGGCCTGTTCGGCGCGCAGGGGGGCGACGCGGGTCCAGCGGTTGAGGGCGGTCTCCACGAGGCCCTCGTCCTCCAGGCGGCGGAGCGCTTCGCGGACGGGGGTGCGGCTGACGCCGAGCTGTTCGGCGATGTCCTGGTCGCGCAGGGGTTCCTCGGGGGCGAGGGTGCCGTTGATGATCCAGGTGCTGAGCTGGAGGTAGACGTCTTCGCGGGCGAGGGAGCGGGTGCGTTTGGGCGTGGTGGGTGGGATCGGCATCCTCGACCTCGATGGTACTCGGTCACGTTTGATATGTAGTATATCACTATGTCCGAGTCGTCTTCCGACCTGCTCGCCGCGCTCGTCCGCGTCGACTCCACCAACCCCGCCCTCGTCCCGGGCGGCGCGGGCGAGACCGCCCTCGCACATTTCCTCATGAACTGGCTCGCCGAGCGAGGCGTCCACGCTGAACTCGTCGAGGACACCCCCGGACGGCCCAGCCTCATCGCCACTGTCAAGGGCAGTGGCGGCGGCCGCTCCCTGATCCTTTGCGCCCACCTCGACATCGTCGGCACAGAAGGCATGGAGGAACCCTTCACCCCCGTCGTACGGGACGGACGCATGTACGGCCGCGGCACCTACGATATGAAGGGCGGCCTCGCCGCCTGCCTGCTCGCCCTTCTCGACACGAAGAACGCGAACCTGCGCGGCGACGTCATCCTCACCGCCGTCGCCGACGAGGAACACGCCAGCCTCGGCATTCAGGCCGTCCTGAGGCGCCTCACCGCCGACGCCGCCATCGTCGCGGAACCCACCGAACTCGACGTCTGCGTCGCGCACAAGGGCTTCACCTGGCACGAGATCACCACGTTCGGGCGCGCCGCCCACGGCTCCCGCCCCGACCTCGGCGTGGACGCCGTGACTCACATGGGCCGCGTCCTCGGGCAGCTCGAAACGCTCTCACGCGACCTCGCTGCCCGCGAACCCCACCCGCTGCTCGGGCACGGCAGCGTGCACGCCTCCCTCATCAGCGGCGGGCAGGAACTCTCCAGCTACCCCGAGCGCTGCACCCTCATGGTCGAGCGCCGCACCCTCCCCGGCGAGACGCCCGAAACGGTCACCCGCGAGATCGACGCCCTCCTCGACGGCCTCCGCCACGACGCGGACTTCCGCGCCGAGCACCGCCTGACGCTGACCCGCGACGCCTTCGGCGTCTCAGCGGACGAGCCGATCGCTCGCAGCCTCCGGCAGGCCGCAGCGGACGAACTTGGCATGGCCCCGCGCGTGACCGGCCTGCCCTTCTGGATGGACTCCGCCTTCCTCGCCGCCGCCGAGATTCCCACCGTCGTGTTCGGCCCCTGCGGCGCGGGCGCCCACGCCACCGAGGAATGGGTCGACCTCGCCTCCGTCGAGCAGTGCCGCCGCATCCTCACCGCCACCCTCCACGACTTCTGCGCCTGAGAGGAACCCCATGACCACGACGACCGACCTGCCCCGTGTCTACTTCAACCCCTCACCGCCCGATATGCTCACCACCACCCTCGACGACCGCATCCTCGCCTTCCATGAAGGTCTGCCCGGGTACGCCCCCACCCGGCTCGTCCACGCGCCCCACCTCGCCGCCGCGCTTGGCGTCCGCGACGTCTGGGTGAAGGACGAATCCAGCCGACTCGGCCTGCCCGCCTACAAGATCCTCGGCGCCGCGTGGGCGGTGTACCGCGAACTGGAAACGCGGTACGGAAACCCCGAGGGGTGGACGCAGCTGGACGAGTTCGCCACGCAACTTCAGGCCCACACGCCCCTGACCCTGGTGGCCGCGACGGACGGCAACCACGGCCGCGCCGTCGCCCGCGTCGCCCGCCTCCTCGGCCTGAACGCGCGGATCCTCGTCCCCCAGGACATGGTCCGGGCCCGCATCGACGCCATCGCATCCGAAGGTGCCCGCGTGACCGTCGTGCGCGGCACCTACGACGACACGGTCGAGGCCGCCGCGCGTCTCGCGGACGAACGGCACCTCGTCATCAGCGACACCGCCTGGGACGGCTACACCCGCGTGCCCGGCTGGGTCGTCGAGGGCTACTCCACCATCTTCCGGGAGATCGACGCGCAACTCGCCCTGCAAGGAGGGCGGGCCCCGGACGTGGTCGCCGCGCAGATGGGCGTCGGATCCCTCGCGATGGCGGTCGTGCAGCACTACCGCGCGCCCGGAAGCGACACGCACGTCGTCGGGGTGGAACCCACGGGCGCGGACTGCGTGCTGCGCTCCCTGGAAGCCGGGACGCTCACCGAAGCGCCCGGACCACACCGTTCGATCATGGCGGGCCTCAACTGCGGAAACACCTCCCCCCTGGCCTGGCCGCTCCTGAGAACGGGGCTGAGCGCGTCCGTCGCGATCCCAGACGCGCGCGCGCAGGAAGTCATGCGGCTGCTCGCCAAGGACGGCGTCACGTCCGGCGAGAGCGGCGCGGCCGGTGCGGGCGGGCTCCTCGAACTGCTCGCCGGGACGTTCGCCGAGGAAGCCCGCGCGAGACTGGGCGTCACGGAGGACAGCACGGTCCTGGTGATCTCCACCGAGGGCGCGACCGACCCGGACGCGTACACCCGGATCGTGCCGGGAGAGGGCTGAGCAGGCACGACCCCGGACAGAGCTGCAGGGGAAGCCCGCCCAACTGATCGTGCGGGTGCATCAGGACGCGGTGGGGCGTCTTCAGGCAGTCTCACCAGGCGCGTCCAAACGGCGGCCTCACCGTCCTCGTGACTCTGGAGGGCACCGCGCGGGAGAGCGCGCCACCCTGCACGCTGCGGCTTGTGGACTGGGCGGACAACTTCGAGCACAACCCGTGAGGCTCAACTCGAGCGTCAAGGCCACGCCTGGCGCGAACCTCCGCGACACGCGCGTGCGAGACGCTTTCGTCAGCGAGCCGCCGAACAAGCAGGCATGGACAGGGGACGCGGCGCCCTCGGAGATCGAGCCGCAGGTCGGCCGGCCGTGCCCTCCACGGGTGGTGCTTGCCGTTCCGAGGTCGATGCGCGCGTTGGACGCGAGGAGATCGGTTGTGCCGACCTCCTCACGTCCAACGTACGTCCGCCGGTGGAGGCATGCCCGGGCGTTCGTCAATACCTGCCTTCGCGCGGCAGACACCAGGACCTACAGGTGCGTCCGCACCGCCCACAGCTCGGGAAACAGCACGACCTCGAGCGCCCGACGCAGGTACCCCGCCCCACTCGTTCCACCCGACCCGGTCTTGAAGCCGATGGTCCGTTCGACCGTCGTGAGGTGATTGAAGCGCCAGCGCCGGAAGTTGTCCTCGACGTCCAGCAGCTTCTCCGCCAGCTCGTACAGGTCCCAGAAGGTGTCCGGCTCGCGGTACACGGTGAGCCAGGCGTCCAGCACGCCCTGATGGAACTGCGGGGGCGTCGTGACGTCACGCGTCAGCACGTCCTGCGGCACCGGCAATCCCCGCGCGGCGAGCAGACGAAGCGTCAGGTCGTACACGCTGGGCGCGTGCAGCGCGGCCAGCAGCGGATCGTGCAGGTCCGGGCGGTGCGCGTGCGGGCGCAGCAACGCCGGGTTGCGGTTGCCCAGCAGCACCTCGACCATGCGGTACCCCGCCGACTGGAACCCTGACGCCTGCCCGAAGGCGTCCCGGAACTGAAGGTAGTCGGCCGGCGTCATGGTCTTGAGGACTTCCCACGCGTTCGTGAGTTGCTCCTGCGTACGCACCACCCGCGCGAGCACCTTGAGGGGAGTGTCGGTCTTCCCCGCGTCGAGCAGGGTCATCGCGGCCTGCAATTCACGCACGATCAGCCCCAGCCACACCTCCGACACGTGATGCACGGCAATGAAGAGGTGCTCGTCGTGCGCGTCCGTGACCGGCTGGTGCGCGGCGCGCAACAGGTCGAGGTGCAGGTAATCCCCGTAACTCAGGCGGCGGCTGAAGTCACCGTACGCCCGCTCGGGGCTGTCCGCGTCAAGGCGGCTCACGCGCGGTTCTCCAGGACCGCCTCGATGCCCCGCACAGCCCTCCACACGTCGGCGTGCGTGTGGTACAGCGGCGTCAACCCGAACCGCAGAATGTCCGGCGTTCGGAAGTCACCGATGACACCCGCCGTGATCAGGTCGGCCATCACGTCACGCGCCTCGGGGTGACGGTAGCTGACCTGCGAGCCCCGCTCGCTCTCGGTGGTCGGCGTGACGAGCGTGAGCGGAAAGCGCGTCATGATCGGTTCCATCAGCCGCATGAAGGTGGCGCTCAGCGAGAGCGACTTGGCGCGCAGCTGCGTCATGTCCACGTCCGCGAACACGTCCAGGGCCGCGTCGAGCGCGCTCAGGCCCAGCACCTGGGGGGTGCCCACCACGAAGCGTCGCGCGCCCGACGCGGGGACGTACGCGCGCGCCATCTCGAAGGGTTGAGCGTGACCCATCCAGCCGCTCAGCCCGATCGTGGCGGCCTCGTGGTGCCGTTCGGCGGCAAAGAGGAAGCCGGGCGCGCCCGGGCCGCCGTTGAGGAACTTGTAACCGCAGCCCACCGCGAAGTCGGCGCCACACCCGTTCAGGTTCACCGGGAAGGCCCCGGCCGAGTGCGCGAGGTCCCAGACCGTCAGGATGCCCGCGTGGCATGCCTGCGCGGTCAGGGTCGCCAGGTCCAGACGCCGCCCGGTGCGGTAGTCCACCTCGGTGAGCAGCAGCACCCCGACGTCCGGCGTCAGGTGGGCCGTGATCTCCTCGGCCGGCACGCGGCGCAGCTCGACGTCAGGCAGCAGGGCGCCGAGCCCCTGCGCCATGTACAGGTCGGTGGGGAAGTTGTCGGCGTCCGTGAGGATCACGCGCCGGTCGGTGAGGCTCAGGGCCGCGGTGAGCGCCTTGAAGGTGTTGACGCTGGTGCTGTCGCCCACCGCGACTTCGTGGGGCGACGCCCCGATCAGGCGGGCGATCTTGGCGGCCACCCGGTCGGGCAGGCCCATCCAGTCCTGCTCGGTGTGCGCGTTAGCCGTCCACGAGCGGATCAGCTGCTCACCCCACTCGTACGTCACGACCCGCGACACACGGTCGGGAACGGCGCGGGGCAAAGCGCCCAGACTGTTGCCATCAAGGTAGATCACCCCTGGCGGCAACATGAACTCGGCGCGTTTGGCGCGGAGCGGGTCGTGGGCGTCGAGGGCGAGCAGGTCGGCAGGGACGGGCAGGTCAGCCCTGAACGGACGGACCGGTTCGGTGGTGGTCATGGGAACACTCCTGGGACGGCGCGGGCCGATCTTCTCGGCGCGCGATGAGCGGCGACGCATGGTGCACGGGTGCGATGACCCGTGGATGTCACTCAGTGCCGTTCAATCAGTGGTCGTCCCAGTCGCGCGCACCACCAGGGCCGCAGCGCGTAGGCAATTTCGTTTGCCGGTGTGCTGTCCCAGGCGTGATGCCACGAGGGGGTCATACCTTGAGTATAAATGAACCTTGAACTGACGGGGGCGTCCACCTGCGCTCAATATCACGGTGTCCCGGCGTGCCTGCCGCTTTCAATGTCTATTTGAGGTAGACCCGGCCTGACAAAAACAACGACCAAGACGTGCCCAGAGACAGTGGATTCTTTGAGGATGATGTCGCGAGTATCAGCTCATGCAGCCGCGTCGGCTGTACAACGCGAAGTGGACCCTCGCCGCGCCACAAGCCCCGACGACGCATTGGGCGCTGGGCACTGATCCGATCACTTGGCTTGTCCGCGTGGGCTCCCCATGAGGGCCCGAAAGGGCCAGTCCTAGCGGGCAGAGAAGGCAGCGTCACGGACAACCGACGTGACGCGTGACGTGCACGTCTTCGCGTTTCTCTCCGCAGCAACGGCCACCCCAGCGCCACGCGAGCATCCCGCCGTCGCGTGGCGCTGGGGCGGTCCAACGTGAGGGAGGCAGCAACTTGTTCGTGCCGGGGCGCGTACGGCCCTGGTGGTCGTCCCGGTTGTACAGCTGGCAAGACGCGAGGGACAGGCAACCGCATCCGATGCAGCCCGCGAGGTCGTCGCGCAGTCACGTGAGGGTGGCGATGCGTTCGTCGAGTTCCGCCTGCCATGTCTGTGAGGTCCTCGGCGGTGGGGGTGCGCGGCGGGCAGGCTGTCGAGGGCCATGGGCTGATACATCACGCGGAGGCCGAGGAAGCTGACGGGCGGAAAGGACGAAGGCCCGTTCATGATGGGGTGGTGCTTCAGGGCATCACGTGACGTAGGACGCCGGACGTCAGCACGCCGAGGATGACCGTCGGCAGGAGCGGCAGGCGGGACGCGGCGAGCAGGGTGACAGCGAGGGCGAGCAGGTCAGCGGGACGGTTTGAGACGAAGTCAGGCGCGATGACCGAGATCAGCACGCAGCCAGGTGCGGCCTGCAGCACCGTCATCATTCTTGGGCTGAGGGTGCGGCCCCGCAGGCTGACGAACCCCAGCACTCGCGTCAGGTACGTCACGAGGGCCATCAGCACGATCGTCAAAACATTAAGCACATTCAGGGTGTGGGCGTCCATCAGGCGTTCTCCGAGAGAATGTACGCGGCGACCAGGCCGGACAGGGCACCTGCCGCGACGTACCACGCGCCCGGCACGAGCAGGAAGGTGAGGGCTGCGACGAGCAGGCTCACGAGCCAGGGCCGCGCGGCGCGCCACCCGGGCCACATGCCTCGCAGCAGCACGAGGAACACCGCGGGGAAAGCTATGCCGAACCCGTACGCTTCGATGTCGCCGAGCTTCGGACCCAGCATGGCCCCGAGAGCGGTGAACACCACCCAGGTGAGATACAGCCCGAAGGCGACGCTGAAGTAGTACGGCAGGCTCAGCTGGGGGGCCTGCTTCCGCTTACGGGCGTCGGCGAGCCCGAGGGCCCAGCTCTCGTCGCACATCAAGAACAGCGCAGCGAAGACCTTGCGTTTGGTGAGGTGCTGGAGGTACGGGGTGAGGGCGGCGCCCATCAGGAGGTGGCGGCTGTTGATCAGGAAGGTCACGGCGACGATCAGCAACACGTGCGGCGGGGAGGTCCAGAGGTCCACGGCGGAGAACTCGGAGCCGCCGCCAAAGTTGAGACCCGTCATGAGAGGCACCTCGACGGCGCTCAGGCCCTTCTGCGTAGCCTGAGCGCCGAGAACAAGGGCGAAGGGGATGAAGCCGGCCATGATGGGCAGAGCGTCCTTCAGACCGCGCCAGACTTCGCTTGACGCGGCTGGAGCGGCATGCGGGTGACATGGGGGGCTCTTCGTCATGAAGGCTGGCACTCCACGCCGGGGAGGCAGAATCTGGTCGTGCTGTTGCGGATGGTTGGGGCTTTTCTTGGCATGTTCTGCTGCTAGATCCGATCTTTGAAGGGGGAGATGCCATTGGAGCTGGATTCGGAAGGATCACTGGATTTTCAAGACCCTTCAGGCGAACGGACGCCTCAACAACGTCGACCTCGCCCGCGAGGTCGGCCTGTCGCCGGCGCCTTGCCTACGGCTACGGCGCGTCAAGATGCTGGACGAGGCAGGGGTGATAGAGCGCTACGTTACGCTGCTCGACCCGGCGAAGCTCAAGCTGGGCCTCACGGTGTTCGCATGGGTGTGGTTGCGCGGGCAGGACCAGGACACCGTGGACCGCTTCACCGCGGCGATCCTGGCGTTGCCGCGGGGCGAGGAGTGCCACCTGATGACAGGGGACTGCGACTTCCTGCTGTGGATCGTGACGCGGGACCTCGATGATTACCGCCGCTTCCCGATGGAGCACCTCGGGCGGATCGAGAGCGTCCAGCAGATCAGAACGGAGGTGTCAATGCAGCCCATCAAACGCACGACGAAACTGCCCCTCTGATGCAGACGGCAACAGCTTGTTGAGCTGGAGTACATCGCAGCTTGACGTGAGGCAAAAGGCGGAAACGTGTGGAGCTAGGGTGGCTTGTTCACTTTTCGGATACTCCCGCTTGCATCTCTAGAACCTAACCTGACATTGCTGAACACAGTGCATCACAAGTCGGCGCGTGGCATCCATGCACACCCACTCCTATGCCCGCGAGACCACATCAAAGGCCAGCGGCGTACTCACCGGCCCTCTGGACGCCTCTTGGCAGGGTACCCTCCCCAAGGCTGTCTGCGCATCGTCCTTTCGACCGTAGCCGCTCTCGGTCAAGAGGAGGACGCTCGTCAAAACCTTGCGCGCTACGGTGAGTCCGTGAAGAACAAGCAAGCGCAGACGGGGAGCGCCGTGCTGGCCAAGCGAGTCATCCACACTCACACCCAACGTTCCTCCAAGCGGGGCCCAAGGCATCATCGGGTCCTGTGGCACTTTCCGGCGGCCGCTCACGAGGATTGGGAGGCGGAATGACCAAGGAACCGACCGCCGTGCCGTTCCGGCCTCGGGTGCTGGTGCTCGTCACGCCCGGCGTGCAGCTTCTGGACCTCGCCGGACCAACCCAGGTGTTCGACGGCGCCAGGGTGTACGGCGTGTCGTACGAACTGCACTTCGTCGCGTCCGAGCCGAAGGTGCGAAGCGCGCAAGGTCTGCTGCTCAGCGACCTCGAGGCGCTTCCACGCGTGCATCCGGGTGACCTGATCCTCGTGCCCGGCGCGTACGCGCAGCGTGGGTACCCAAGCCAACCCGTGGCCGACGACGTGACACTTGCGTGGCTACGCCGCGCCAACCAGACAGGCGTGCATATCGCCTCAGTGTGTACGGGCGCGCTGGTCCTGGCGCAGGCAGGGCTGCTCGACGGGCGCAGATGCACCACCCATTGGGGTGTGACGAACGCGCTGGCCGCGCACCACCCGCTCGCCCGCGTCGAGGACGCCGCGCTCTACATCACGAGCGGGAACGTCACCACCAGCGCGGGTGTCACATCCGGGATCGACATGGCCCTCGCGCTGCTCGAACGCGCCCACGGACCACTGCTGGCGGCGCGGGTCGCGCGCTACCTGCTGGTCTATCACCGCCGATCGGGTCACGCTTCACAGGAGAGCGTGTTCCTCGCGAACCGGAACCATCTGCATCCGGCGGTGCACCGGGTGCAGGACCATCTCGCGCAGCACTTTGCTTCGGCGACGTCCCTTGACAAGCTCGCCCGACTCGCCAACATGAGCGTGCGTGGGCTGCACAAGGCCTTCAAGACCGCGACGGGCCTCACGCCGCTCGCGTATCAGCAGACGTTGCGGCTGGAAGCGGCGCGGTCGCTGCTTGCCGATGACGCCCGCTCCGTGGAGGACGTCGCGCGCCTTGTCGGCTTTCAGGACGCTCGGCAACTGCGGCGCCTGTACAAGGCGGCCTACGGGATGTCACCACGCGAAGCGCGCCTGGCTGGCGAGGACGCGAGAGTGTCACCTCGGGGGTCGGCCGCCTGACCTTGTGGCAAAGCGTCCCACCAGCACCTGACGTGGACTTCCCACGTGATGGTCTCCGCGCGCCTTGAGGATTCTTGCCTCCCCTCAGGACAATCCGCCTCGTGAGCGACGGTACGTTGCGCGCGTGAACGCGACGTCCAGCCGCTTCCGCCCTGCCAGGGTCGGGCGACGGCCCCTGCTATTCCCGCTCAGCGCCGCTCGCGGATCAAGCGCGAGGGGCAGTGCGCGGCTGCCACGCAGCGTCACGGCGGGTCCTTTATCACTCCGTGGAGTTCGCGCCGGACGCCTTGACCGCGGCCCTGGCAGCCGAACGGCGTGCCAAGCGGATCGGCGCATCCTTGATCGTGCTGCCCGCGCTCCTCCCACGACGAGCGCCCACGCATCAGCCCCCTGCCACGCTCCGCCTCACGACGCCCCCGCCGCCCTGGGTTGTCGTCCGTCACACCTGAAGCGCGGTCGTGGTTCCCACCTCACTTGTCCTCGTTGCTTACCCTGGACTCCCGACGTGTCCGCGTCGTCGGGAGCAAGAAAGTCGGTGCCTTGATGATTCCACCCCTGTCCGCTGGCTCTTCCCGGTTCACGTCTCTGGCATCACGACTGCTGCTGCTCGGCCTGCTGTCATGCACGCCCGCCAACGCGCACGACCATCACGCGCACAGCCCAGCGCTGTCCCGCCTACCGGCGCTCGTTCCCACCACTGCCCCAGGGTTGCCCGCCGCGCCGGTCAAGGTGCTGAACGCGTTCGTGCAGGCGACCCCTCCGGGGATGAGCGACAGCAGCGCCTACCTGACCATCGTGAACACCGGGCGTCGCCCCCTCAAGTTGCGTGGCGGCACTTGCCCCCTGGCGAGGACCGTCGTGCCGATGCGACAGGTGAACGCCGCGTCCGGTACCCCTGGCGTCACAACGACAGGCATGCAGGACGTGCCGTTCCTGCTGGTGCCCGCCGGTGGAAAGCTCGTCCTTCCCGTGGGCGGTGACCACCTCATGCTGTCCGCCCTGAAGCGCCCACCTCGAGCGGGGGAGACGGTCAAACTCACGCTGATCTTCGACGATCACGCGCCACTGACGTTGACCGTGCCGGTGAAGCGACTGTAGGTCCGGTCGACGCCGCCGCCGAGCACGCGCGAGGCGCCGGTCACGCGGGCGGTACAGCGCATGGACACCGGGTGACGTCGGAACGCGACCGGACAGATGCTGCACTTCCCGGTCGTTCGCGTGGTAGGTCCCTCAAGGTGAGGAGCGAAAGGATCCCCATGACCCACCTCACCGACCCGACCACCAAAACCATCGCGTTTCTGCTGTACGAGGGCGGCACGCCGCTCGACCTGATCGGCCCGCTGCAGGTGCTCGGCGCGCTCGGCCCAAGGTACCGCGCCGTTGTCGTGAGTGACGTCACGCGACCGGTCGCGATGGACGTCCCGATCCGCCTGCAGGCCACCGCCGTCCTCGAGGACGTCCCCAGGCCTGACGTGCTGGTCATCCCGGGAGGCACAGCCGGGACGTACCGTGCGATGCACGACGACCGCATCCTGCAGTACGTCCGTGACGCGGCCGAGCACGCCACGACCGTGATGTCGGTCTGCACCGGCTCGCTGATCCTCGGCGCGGCAGGCCTCTTGCAGGGCCGCGACGCCACCACCCACTGGGCCGCGGCGAAGCTGCTGGAGCGCTACGGCGCGCGGTACGTGCGGCGCCGCTGGATCGAGGACGACCGCTTCCTGATGACGGCGGGCGTGAGCGCCGGCATCGACGGCGCGCTTCACCTCGCCGCGAAACTCACCGAGCGTACCCACGCGCAGACCGTGCAGGCATGGCTGGAGTACGATCCTCAACCGCCGTTCGGTCCGTTCGACTGGCAGCTCGCGGACGTGGACCGTCTGCCGCCCGACTGGTTCGAACAGCAGGCCCAGCAGGCCCTGAGGGCGCAGGGACCCGCGAAAGACTGACCGAACGCCGGGCTGTGCGTCCGCGGGACCGCGCCCTGGTTGGTGTGGCTGCGCGGTGAGGCTGACGCGACCGAGCGTACGCTCGGTCGCGTCAACTCCTGCGGTCGTGCGAGCGAGGTATTGGCCGATGGGACAACCGCCAAAGGGTGGATGTGGCCGCGTCGGGTGCCGCCTACCCTTCAGACAAGTCAACGCGCAAAGGAGGCGTGCCATGCAGAGCTTTACCTCTCAGTTCCGGCGTCGGTCCGACCGTCCCTCTCCCTGGGCCGTGCTGCGTCACCGGGACTTCCGACTGCTCTGGCTCGGGCAGGCCGTGTCCGGGGTGGGGACGTTCATGCAGGTCGTCGGACAGTCCCTGCTGGTCCTCAAGCTCAGCCACAACTCCGCCGTGGCGCTCGGCGCGGTGTCCCTCGCGCAGGCCCTCGCGTTCTTCGCGTTCTCCCTTGTGGGTGGCGGGGTGGTGGACCGGCACGACAAACGCCGCGTGATGCTCGTCACGCAGACGCTGCTCCTCGTCCTCGCCGGTGTCCTCGCGGTCCTGACGGGCACGGGCGCCGCGACGCTTCCCCTGGTGGTGGGGCTCGCGTTCCTGTCCGGTGTTGTCGCGAGCTTCGACGGTCCCGCGCGGTCCGCGTTGCTGCCCCGGCTCGTCCCCCGGGACGACCTGCCGCGCGCCACGGCGCTGAACTCGCTGGTGATGACGAGCGCCGGGACGCTCGGTCCGGCCGTGGCAGGGGTGACCGCCGCGACGTTCGGTCTCACCGCGAACTTCGCCCTCAACGCCGTGGGCTTCGCGGTGGTGCTGGTGTGTCTCGCGGTGATGCGCACGCCCGCCGAGCCGCCACGCGTGGCCGCGCGGCAGCCGCTGTTCACGTCCGTCGCGGAGGGTCTGCGGGTCGTCGCGCAGCACCGGACGCTGCCGTGGGTGGTGTCCGGGTACGGGGCGCTGCTGCTGCTCGGCCCGTCCCCGTCGGTGATGCTGCCGCTGTTCGCCGCGAAGGTGCTGCATGCCGACGCGTCCGGGTTGGGGCTGCTGTTCCTCGCGGTGGGAGCCGGCACCGTCCTCGCGTCCGCCACGCAGGCCTGGCTGGGCAGCGGACGACAGGCGGGTGTGTTCCTCGTGGCGCTGCTGGTGTGGGCGTTCGCGCTGCTGGTGTTCGCGCTCAGCTCGTCGTTGACGCTCTCCGTGCTGGCGCTGCTGGTGCACGGCGCGGCGCGCAACGTGGTCGGCACGACCGCCGTGACGTTGATGCAGCTGCTCGCCCCGGACGAGACCCGCGGACGGGTCATGAGCCTCAACACCCTCCTCGCGAATGGTCTGCGGCCTCTGGGGGATTTCGGTGTGAGCGGCGCGATGGCCGCGACGTCCGTATCCACGGCGACGTTCATGTGCGGCCTCCTCGTCGCCACGTACGCGCTGGTCCTGCGCGCCCGTCTGCACGGCACTCACCTTCGACCTGACCTTGCGTCTCCCGATCAGTGAAAGGAACGATGTGATGCGCACCTTCGGTTTCCGTTCGGTCCCGCAACCTCCCCGCTCCATCCAGCACCTGCCCGTCGTGGCCGACCAGGAAGCGCTGCTCGACGTCCTGTGCGTCCTTCGCGGCGGCCCGATCGGCCTGCGTCCCCTGCGCGTCGCGCTGCCCCAGCATGACCGTGAGACGCTGCTGGACGTCCTGCTCGCCCTGGAGGACGTCAAGCTCGTCAAACGGGTGTTGCAGATGGCCCGCTCGGACCGCTGGACGTACGAGCTCACCCGGCAGGGCCGCGCCGCCTGCGTCCGATTTGCCGACGACATCTCCACGCGGCGGGTCGTCAGGCTGCGCTGAACGGAGGAAGCAGCATGTCCAAGCGAACGCCGCTCAATACGGACCATCAACCTCTGCAGGTCACCACCCGCGCGGCGCCCGCCGCAACGATCCAGACGCGGGCTGCTCACGGCCTTTCCGCAACGTCTTGCAGGCCACGCACGATCATCCTCGCCGACAAGGCACAAGACGCCACCAGCACGTCCACGCCGCGCACTCGACGCGGCCACGCGGAAGCGCTCGTGCCACGCCACGCTTCCGGCGTGACGCTCCACCCGTTCGGGTCCGTCGTCGGCCACCTCACGGCCGGAAGCGTGACCGCTCAAGCTCACCAAACGCGCTGGGTCTGCGTTCTCGCCACCTGCGTTCCCGGCACGACCCCACAGGATCGAGGACAACCGGCACGTCCACCGGGCCACGCGGTCAAGCATGGGCTCGATCCGCCCTTCTGTCCGTCGGATCGAGCCTCAAGACCTCGGCCTCAAGACCAGCGCAGCCCCAACGGGCCACCGCGATCCCTGCAGCATCCCCTTCTGAAGGAGCATTCATGACGGACCATCACCTTGACCGACCCATCCGCCTTCGTCGTCAGCCTACCCTCGCGTTCGCCCAGGTCGCGCGCGCCGCGACGCGTGTCGCGAGCGTAGCCGCCCTGGTCGGAACGACCGCCCTCGCCGGAGGTGGCGCGCCCAACGCCACCGAGAAGTTCCCCCCCACAGGTCAGCTCGTGGACGTCGGCGGGTACCGCCTGCACCTCGACTGCCGCGGCAGCGGCGACACCACCGTGGTGCTGGAAGCTGGGAACGGCGCCAACAGCCTGTACTGGGCGTTGGTGCAGCCGGAACTCGCCAAGACCACCCGGGTGTGCGCGTACGACCGCGCCGGGTACGGCTGGAGTGACGTCAGCCCCAAGCCCCGCACCACGTCCGTCTTGGTGAACGAACTGCACACCCTGCTGCGAGCGGGGAAGGTCCCCGGGCCGTACGTGCTGGTCGGTCACTCCCTGGGCGGCGTCATCGTGCGGCAGTACGCGTACCGGTACCCCCGTGACGTCAAGGCGCTCGTGCTGGTCGATTCGGCCACCGAAGGGCAGAAGGACCGCTTCCCCGCCGAGTACAACAAGATCGAGGACCCAAAGGTGATCCTGGGGTTCCTCGCGCAGCTGCGCAAGACCATCGAGTCGGGCGAAGCGGCCCGCAACCCGGACGCGGTCATGCCGCTCGACACGCGTCTTCCCGCGCCTGCCGCGGAAGCGTTCCGGACGCTGCTGCTGTCCGACTCAAAGCAGATCGTCGCGGCAGGACAGGAATACCAGGCGACCCTGAGCGAACGCTGGAAGCCGCTGCGGCGATTGGGCGACCTGAAGCTCGTCGTGGTGCGCCGCGACCCGAGCGTGAACGTCGCGGCGACGCCGCCGAACGTCTCCAAGGACGTCGCGACGCAGTTCGAGCAGGCCTGGGCCGACCTTCAGGGTGAACTGGCGGCGCTGTCCAGCCACGCGACGCTCGTCATGGCTGAACGCAGCGGCCACAACATCCAGGTGGAACGCCCCGACGTCGTCATCAAGGCCGTGCGGGACGCGCTCGGAAAGTAACCCGTCACGTGACCGGGGGCCCCGAAGTCTCAGGGCCCCCGGTCCTGTTTCAGCGCCGCGTTCCGCTCGGCTTCGGTTTAACGGACCTCGTCGAGTCTGTCCGACGGGTCATCCTACCGAACGGAAAGGGTGCCCATCATCGCGTCGAGCAGCGCCGCGTGCGCAGGATTGGTCTGCATCACCCACACGTCCGTTCCCTGGAACAGCACGTACACCGGCCGGCTCTGGTCGTCCGAGCGGACCAGCAGCCGCCACGCCTGCCCGCCCGGGGTGTCCAGCGCGCCTTCCACAGTCATCTCGCCTTGAGGGAAGGGCCGCAGGACGTCCTCATGCAGCGACACGAGCGCGCGCGCATACGCCGCGTCATCGGTCGGCCCGTCCGACCGGCGCGGCACCCGGCGCGCGTCGAACACCGTCACGGCGTCGTACGCGTTGACCTCCAGCACCTCCACGTGACCGGGCGACTCCCGCACGGTCGCGCCGCGAAGCGTCCGGAAGCGGAGCTGCCCGTCGTGCTGCTCGGTCAAGTCACGCTCACTTGCAAACGTACGAAACGGCAGGGGCGGCGTCAGCGCCTTGACGCGTCCGTCCGGCGTACCGACCAGCACCACGAGATGGGATTCGGTGATAAGACGGTCCTGCGCGGAGGAGCTCGGCACTGCGCCGGTCCGCGTGAGGCCCAGCTGAGACCACACGCCCGGCATCACCAACGTCAACGTGACCGTACCGTCCGCGCCGACCACGCCGCCCGACAAGACCGGTCCCGCGCCCTGCCCGGGCACGCCGACACGCGCCACGACGCGTGTGTGAGGCGGGAAGCCGCTCGCGCGGACCGCGACGGGCGCCCCGCCACGCAGTTCGCCAGCGGAGACGAGCGCGCGCGGTTCGGGCGTGCGGGCGGCGCGGGTGACCTGCCACGGGCCGTCCCCGGCTCGCGTGACAGTGACGTACAGCGTGGCGCCACGTCCGGTGAGCTTGTACTCGCGGGTGCTGGGCGTCCAGAGCGCCTCACGATATGCGAGGACCCGTCCGCCAGACGCCTGCATCAACCGCGCCTGATCCGCCTTCGACAGGCTCGGCGCGCGGCAAGGCGTGTCCTGCGGCGAAGTGGCGCACGTGACGGAGCGGTCCGGTTCGAGTTGCGGCAGGATCGCGAGGGCCGTCGTGAGGGTAAAGAGGCAGGACAGGGTGACACCACGGGAGAAACGCATACGGACATCCTTTCGAGGAACGGTGAACTGGACCTGACGGGCCCGGCCCTGCGCAGGTGAGGCTCGGCCGACAGGCCCTGCCGTCCATGACGCAAGGGGAGACGTGGACGGGCCGTTCAGCGCAGGCGGGTGACGTGCGTGAACCCGAACGGGTCGGCGTTCGGCAGGGTCGTCACGACGTACTCGTCTTCAGCCAGGAGGGCCTCGACGAACGGCAGGGATGGTGTGTAGGCAAAGATTCCACCGGGCTGAAGGGATCGCAGCAGCCGCCGGTACGTCCCCGCGTACCGGCGCGTCTCAGGGGTGACGTGCCGGTGATGATGCCGGAAGTGGTTCGAGAAGGCCATGTGCGACACCACGAAGCTCCACGTGCCCGACTCGAACGCGAGGTCGTGCCAGTCCCCTTCGAACAGCCTGTCGCCCGGTTGAACGAGCCGATCAACGCCGAATGCCTGGACGTCCTGCTCGTGGAGATGCCGGACAAGCCGGCCGTCCTGACCACAGCCGACGTCCAGCACCGGACCACGCAGACGGACACCGTCCAGTCCTAGCATCATCAATTGCAGCTCAGGAGCGTACTGCGCGCAGACGACCGTTGGGAGGGCGTCGTCTTTTCGCAGCTGCGGCAAGGTGCTGCGCAGACGCGCGAGGAGCCGCAAGCCACGACGCTGATGAGCGCGGGTCACGCTGAGCAGAGCGTCACGGCGAGCCTCGCCGACGTGAGCGACAAGGGCTTCACGGACGTCACGCAGACACCTGTCGTACGTTCGGATCACCGCGCGCTCCAACACCGCGTCGAACGTCATGAACTGATTGACGTCGAACAGCTGCCGCTTGAACGTCCGCGTGAGCCACATCACCAGCCCGAACGGTCCGGATGTCCGACGATCGTTAAGCAGCGCGACGACCGATCGATAGTCGAGAGCGGCCAGGTGATCCAGCAGATTCGGAGACAGCGCCTGAGCCGGAAGGTGCTGCCGTGACGGTGGGACGCTGAGTAGCCACGCGTGACGCTGCATCTGCAGGTCAAGCAGCTCCAGCAGCTCCAGCAGGACGTGCGAGGTGGGCGGGACGAGCGCATCGGGGGTCAACGTGTACTCCTGAAGCAGGTGCATGAAAAGCGAAAACAGGTGGCCCTCGCGCAAGGGCGCAGCGGAACTCGGCCACGAGCAAGAACGAGGCCCCGGACCTTCACTCGGGCCCGGGCCTCACCGCGACGCGAGGCCGAAGCCTGAAGTCGAACGCGTCACCGCATGCCTGGATTGTCCTTCAGCGCGCCGGCACTCCGCATCGGCCAATAGGACGAGCTGCGCGCCCACCGGACGATGGAGGACCAAGTTTCCCCACTCGTCACATCGGCAGCGAGGCCGATCGACCTTGAGGAGACGTGGCTGCGGACAGCCGCTGAGCGCGGCAAGGTCCGACCAGCTCAGGATCAACGCGATCGAGGAGCCCGGTTGCCGGGCGGAAACACTCCTCGGAACGTGGACTTGCGACCGAAGCGAGGCGCGCCCTGACGACGGACGGCTCACGACCGTCGCGGTAACCTCCGGAACGACCGATCGGCGCCGAAGGGCGCCCGAACGTTTGGGCTGCACACCCATTGCTGCTCGTGAACGACGACCCGTCCGTCCCGTGTTCCGTGCTGCCGCCTTCGTTCTTGCGGCGACGCTGAGTCGCGTCCTGCCCGGTCGCTTCCCGCTCGAGCGTGTCCACGGTCAGTAGAGGGTGCGGTGAAGTCGTTCTTCGTGTTCCGTGTCGTACTCCTCCGCGTTTACGAGGCCTCCCGTGTGGTCGGCCAGCATCCGCCCGAGACTCGGCAGTTGCCCACGTGGGAGGTGCCGCGAAGGGTCCCACAACTGCGAGCGAACAAGCGCGCGAGGACACTGCACGAAGGCCTCGCGGACCTGGATGATCAGCACCGTCACGGGAAGCTGCCCCTGCACGCGGCAACGTTCGAGCAGCGCGGGATCCGTGGAAATCCGCGCGGCGCCATTGACTCGCAACGTCTCGTTCACACCTGGCACGAGGAACAGAAGCCCCACCTCAGGCTGACATACGATGTTGCGCAGGCTGTCCAACCGGTTGTTGCCGCGTCGGTCAGGCAGCAGCAGGGTGCGCTCGTCGAGTACCTGGACGAAACCCGGATGATCTCCACGAGGAGAGCAGTCCGCGCCAACGTCGGAGAAGGTGCTGATGATGAGGAAGGAAGACGCGGCGATGAACGCCTGACCGTGCGCGTCAAGGTGATCGAGTTGTTTGCGCGTTGCCCGGTCGCTCGGGGCAGGGTAGAGGCGGCTGAGTTCCTCGAGGGTGGTGACGGTAAAAGCGTCGTTGCTCATCGCCATCACGATGGTCCCCGGCGGACGACCTGAGTGTCCCAGCATGACCGTCGCCGGACGCTGAGCCGCTCGGAATGCGTGCGGACGCGCCGCGACACGCGGTGGCAGTTGAGTCGCGTCCCGCCAACGGGCAGCCAGCGTGGACCGCGTCACGGGCCCGGCGCTCTGTCGTTAAAGCGCCGCACGCTCAACCCGCCGAGCCGTCTGGCCGTCCGGCCGCTTCCGCGTCGTCCGAAGTTCCCGGGTGCCGGAGGCGCTCCATGTACTTCTCGGGTCGCGTCAATGCCGTGAACCCGAACCGTTCATACAGGCCGTGCGCGTCCGTCGTCACCAGCAGGAACCGCCGCACATCCCGCAACTCCGGGTGCTCCAGCACGCAGGACAGCAGCAGCGCCCCCAATCCGCGTCCGCGATGCGTCGGCAGCACGAACACATCTGCGAGGTACGCGAAGCGAGTCCGGTCCGTCACCACCCGCGCGTACCCCACCTGCGCGCCATCGTCATACACCCCGAACGGCACCGAGTGCCGCGCCGCGCGCTCCACCAGTTCGCGGGACACGCCCACCGACCAGTACGCCGTCGTCAAAAAGCCGTGCACCACGTCGAAGTTCAGCCGTTCGAGCTCGTCACTCACGATCATCTTCCCCAGCGCCCACTGCGTCACCACTTCACCTCCTGTTCAGTCGTACGTCATTGTGCCCGAGCGTGTCCTCCATCCGAAGGTGGATGTCCGATGAGGGTCGTTCTTCGGATACTCCCTCCGTGAGTCAGGGTCCACGTTTCATCCACGACGCGGAGTACGACACCGCGGAGATGCTCAAGCACCTGCACGAGCGGTTGAGACGCACGTGGCGTCACGCGCTGGCCCTGCCCCGAGACGTTGCGGCCGAACAACTCCGCTGCCTTGAGGACATCGAACGCGCCATTGCCGACGCGCTGGTCCAACATCGTGACCGCGAACCGCAACTGCGGCGGGTGCTTGAGGAGCTGACCCGTCGCCTCGACGAGCGTGCCGCGACTCCGGACGAGTGAGGACAAGCGTGGCGTGGGGTAGGGGGGACGACACCTTAAACTTGACCTCATCATTGACTGCTGCTGATCGACGAACCGCGAACACCACTCCCATCCGAAGCGACGCCAGCCTTGTCAACCAGGACGAACACGACGGGGACGTCGCCGGGCTTACCGCGCGTTCCTGCCGTCAACATGATCCTGCAGTAGAAGCCATCCCAATAACGCGGATGGTGCGGCCTCAACCGCACCGTCGTGCTCATGCACGTCCAGCAGTATGACCCGGTGGAGTTGACCGACCAGCACTGGCATCTCGTCGCACCTCTCTTCCCGGACCCACTACGCCGCACAGACGGTAAGGGGCGGCCTCGCACTCCGAACCGCCCCATCCTTGACGCCGTTCTGTGTATCCTTCGGACCGGCGCACCCTGGAAAGACCTTCCAGACCGCTACCCACCGCGCTCAACCTGCCACCGCCGCTTTCAAGAATGGGTGCCTGCAGGCGTTCTCGACCGCGCCCTCGGGAGGTTGTACGAGTTGCTCGCTGACCAGGGTCACTTCGACCTCAGCGAGGCATACATCGACGCGACCTTCGCCAGTTCGAAAAAAGGGGCCTTGACGTCGGCAAGACCAAGCGCGGCAAAGGCACCAAGATCATGGCCGTCACGGACGCCAATTGCCTCCCCATTGCCGTGCACGTCGCCAGCGCCACCCCGCACGAGGTCACGCTCGTCCACGATGCGCTCGACGCGACCTTCGGCTTCGATCTTCCACGTCGCCTGATCTGCGATCAAGCTTATGACAGCGACATCCTCGATGCCGAGCTGGCCCAACTCGGCATCGAGATGATCGCGCTCAACCGCAAGAACCGCCGCCAATCACAGGACGGGCGACCTCTTCGCAGATACAAGCGAAGGTGGCGAGTGGAACGGCTGTTCGCCTGGCTGCACAACTTCCGCCGCTTGGTGGTGCGCTGGGAACGGCACGTCGAGAATTTCCTGGGCATGGTGCAGCTGGGCATGCTGGTCATCCTGATCCGGGCGGCTGAGCAAGAATAACGGTCACATGGTCAGAGGCGAATACAGGGTGGCGCGGCAAGCTGGTGGCGTAGGTCATTACGGCCTGGTGGCCGTTGAAGTGCGATGTGGAGCGATGTTGACAGACGTTGCCCTCGTGGCGGACGTGGACATTCGAGGGAACGGTCACGCCTTGACGGCGGAGCAAGCACAGGACTGGGTGGGAGCGGTCGTCCTGGGCTGCCGCGAAGCGCTGGACTACGCACGTTCAGAGGGCGTGGTTCAGGACTGTTTTGTCCAGGTCACGCGTGTGGAGGGCCTATACGTGGACACGCTTGAGCAGGATCTTCAGGTCACAGCGTTCATGGCGGTGTGGGATACGTTGACGAAAGGAGCTCGACCCCTGAGCTTAAAGTTCGAAGGCGGCAGATGGCTGTTCGACCCGATCTGATCAAGTAACTCGTTTCTGGGATGACTTCTAGAGCACACGACTCATAATCGTGTTCCTAAAGTGCCCGAGTGAGGGGAGAGCTCAATTCTCTCCCCTCGTAACACCTCGCATGACAAGGAGCTGGGTGCCTCGCTCAATCCGAAGAGTCCGCACGACGCTCACGTTGCGTTCGGGAAGCTCGAAGAGCCGCCCAATCTTTCCGGCGAGCACGGCACCCAGCGATGGCGTCGCGCGGTCCGTCACCACAGCGCCGTTCGTGACGGTCGTGCTTCCAGCCTGCGCGAGGCCTTGGGCGTAGGCGTTGAGGCCCGCGAGGGACGTGCGCAACATGTCCTGCAGCACGGCCGGGGAGCGGTCCTGCACGGTGCCAGCCAAGCCGAGGTTGTACGCCACGTCGTACGCGACCGCGTCGACCGGTATCACGCGTTCCTCGCGCACGAGCCGGTCGAAGCGGACGTCCATACGTCCGGTCTCGGGGTCCGCCCGGGCTGTGCCCACCCAGACACCCTCCTCGGACTGCGCGACGGCAGGCACCTCGCGGTCCAGCGGGGCCTCCAGCACCGTGACGAGGGTCGCGTCGACGGCCGTGACGGGCGCCAGCCCGACGTCCCGGAGGTCCAGGTCTGAGGTCGATGGCGTCTGCGTCGCCGCGATCGTCACGTTCGGGTCCCGCGCGGCGTCGCTCGTGGAAGGCTTCCCGGCGTGCAAGACGCCCGTCGGCGTCCGGTCTGTCCCTCCTCGACGCGCGGTATACAGCACTCCCGTCGTCGCCGCGTTCACGGCGGAAGCTGCGCGAACGGAGCCGGAGGTGGTCTCGCCGGTCCCGCTGATCGTCCCGTCGGGCGTTCCGGGCGGTTCTTCGCGGCGGTAGACGATTCCGGACGTAGGCGGCTCGTCGGGTGCGGCGCGGCCGCCCGTGTAGATCACGCCGCTTGCGGGTGGGACCTCCCGTTTGTCAGGTGATGCGCCGGGCGGCTGCCCCTGGAGGTCTGGGTTCGCTTCACCGCCGAACGCGTCGTCCTGCCTGATCGGCAGGGGGAGGGGCGCGTCCGTAGGCGGGACCGGTGCGTCGAGGGGCGTGGGGACCGTCACGACGCGTGTAGCTGGGGCACTCCCGGCTGGGGTGGGCGATGCGTTCTCGAACGGTGGTGGTCCGGGCGTCACGTCAGGCACGCTCACGGGAGGACGGACGGGCAGCGGGACCGGGGTCGGGTCGGGCGGTGGTTCGACGGGTGGCAGGACGCCGGACGTGAACGGCGTGTCCGCTCTTGACGGGGTGCTCGTCGGTGCGGGACTCGTGACGCCCGGCCCGGGCTGCCGTTTCGGGGTGTCGGTCGCGGCCGCGACGACGTCCGCCTCCGGGGAGCCCGAAGGGAGGGGGGCGGAGGGGGGGCGGGGGCCGGGATCGTCTGTCGGGGGTGTCCGGTCGGCGGTCTCGCGTGGTTCGGGTGTGGGGCGGGCGAAGTAGGACGCGGTGTACGCGCCGAAGATCAGCAGGGCGAGCGTGGTGAGGACGAGGGGGCCGCGCCTTTTGTTGAGGACGAGTCTGCCGAGCGGGCTCGGTCGCCACCAGAGGCGTTCGGCGGCGCGGCGTCTCGCCTCGCGCAGTCGGACCTTGAGGCTCGTGGGTGGGGCGGGAACCCGCGTGAGTGGCGGCGAGTGGGGGAGGGCGCCCTCGAGGAGTTCGGCGTACACGGGGTGCGTCTGGCGCAGCCGGGTGAGGAACGACGGGAAGTCGGGGGCGTCGGGCGGTGGGACGTTCTCGCCGATGGCCTGGCTGATGCGGGCGGCAATGTCGTCGGTGGAGCGCTCCGGGGTGCCTGGAGTCATGCGTGGAGTATACGAGTTGATAGGAATACTTGCATCATGTAAGATTCGCTGGACTCGCCCGGGAACGAAGAAACCGGCGAAATCGAAGGAGGAACAGCATGACGGACAACGCCCGCTCCCCACGCACCTCGCGCGCCGCGTGGACGCGCCCCGGCTTCGCCATGAGCGCCCTGCTCACCCTCAGCGCCGCGCTCGCGCAGACGTCCGGCGGGAAGAACGACCCCACTGACATCGTCAGGAACGGCATCTGCGGCACCAACGGCGGCGGTCTGCTCGGCTTCGTCACCAACCCCCTCTTCGTCGGCGTCGCCCTCGCCGCCGGCATCGCCATCTGGGGCTGGAACCAGTACTTCGGTCAGATGGACTCCACCGTCGCCCTCAAGCGCGGCTTCATCGGCATGATCGCCGTGCTGTGCTGCGCCACCATCGCCGGGTTCTTCATCAAGGGCTGCTGAACCCATGACCGAGCCGACGCTGACCCACCCGGTCCACCGCACCGACGGCCGGGCGCCCCTCATCGCGTATTTGGGGTACGCGATGACGTCGAGCGTGCGGTTCCGCGCGGTGTTCGTCACGGCGTTCCTCGTGTACCAACTGTCGGACCTCCTGCTGTGGCAACGCTGGGCACACGGCTAGCGACAGATTTCACGAGCCTGTCGCGTTCCAGTCGGGCCACTCTGGCACCGGGCCCGTACCATCACCCCATGATCCACACGTCCCGACCGGAGGTCCAGGAGGGCAGAAGGTGATCACTGCCACGCGGACCATTCACCAAGAACTTCCCAGCAGAAAAGGCATTTTCCCCATCCTGACGACACCGCCCCCGCGTGCCACGGTAGAACTATTTGCACCCAAAAACGACACCGGAACCGGGCTCGACTGGCGTCAACACTACAGCGAACATCTCAGCGCGGCCCTCACCGCGCATGTGCGCCCCGGGCAGCGTGGGCGCGTCGTCTTTGTCCACAGTCCCGGTCCATTCCAAGCCCGTACATTGCTGGAACTCCCGCTGGGACCGCTCCAAGCTGACACGACCGCCCTGGCTGACCGCCTGACCGGTCACGGAGTGCAGGTCCGGGTCCTGCCCGACCACGAGCGCCCTCCGCTCGACCGACACTTTGGCGCGTCAGGGCCGGCCATCGCACTGCGTGTCGACTCCGCGCCCGAGGCGACGGATCCCGGCATCACCACCGTCCTCCTGGGTCACCTGCACGCCCTCGCCTACGTCTACGTCGTCGAGTTCGAACGACACGACACCCACGACGTCCCCGGACTCGGCCCGCAGTGCACCTACGACCTCCAGCTCGTCATGCCTCCCGGAGCTCGTGATCAGTTGCACCACGCCAGCGCCGCGCTGTTCGAGATGAACGGTACGCTGGCCTCTCCCCGGCGCGCGCGAACCCTGCCGTGGATCGAATGCGCACCGCCCGTGCCGAACCGTCTCCTACACCGGGGTCACACTCGCACGATCGCCGACCTGGTCCCCTTCGACCTGCCCTGACGCAGTGAAGAAGTGTGGTCCTGGGCACCCAGATCGAGAGGGCACAGCTGTTCGTGTTCGACCGGACGAAGGCGAGCATCTCTTCGTGGTCACACGGCGTGTCCCCGTTCGCCTTGGGGTCGTTAGGAGGCGCGCGGTTCAGTGTGAGGAGGACGGGCGGCTCGAGGCGAGATGGGTGAGGCGCTGCCGCTCGCGCCCCCACGACGGCATCCTCGTCGCTGATGCGACGGTTCTCGGCGAGATTCCACTCGACTTCCGCCCGCGCAGCCGTGTCGGTCAGGAACGACTTCTCCCGCGTCCGCCCTGAATGTCGACGCGACCGGAGCGGACGTTGAGGGGGGGCCCGTCGAGGGCAAAAGCGCGTGTGTGAAAGGCGTAGTCATGTGCCGCACGACGTTTCCACCTACCGTGAGGCCTGACCAGACAAGGCTACGATACTGACCTGACCGACGCGGAATGGGCCTTCCTCGAACCGTTGCTTCCACCCCCCTGTGGCAAGGGCAGACCCCGTCGCTGGCCGCGCCGCGTCATCGTGAACGCCATCCTGTACCTGCTCCGTACTGGCTGCGCCGTCTTGGGCAGAACAGGCCACAAAGCGGTTGGTGGCCTTGCCCGCTGGCGGATGGTGCCCCTTGACTTCCCGCCCTGGTCCACCGTTCACAGCCACTATCGTCGCTGGCGACTCATTGGCGTGTGGCCATGCGTGCATGACCAGCTGCGCGAGATGCTCCGCGAACGGATGGGACGCGACCCTCAACCCAGCGCGGGCCTCCTCGACGGTCAGAGCATCAAACAAGTGAGACGGGTGGACTACGGGGGTTCGACGGTGCGAAGAAGGTCAACGGCCGGAAGCGGCACGTCTTGGTAAACACTATCGGTCTCGTGCTGAACGTCGTCGTTCATCCGGCGGATGTGCAGGATCGAGAGGGTGGGAAGCTCGTCCTCGACGGCATCAAGAACAAGTATTTGAAGCTGGAGAAAGTCTGGGCGGATCAAGGGTACACGGGAGGCTTCCGGCGTTGGGTGCACGTGCACGCGACCGTCGGTGTGGTGTTGGAGATCGTGTACCCGTGGAGGCGGCAGATCAAACGGAACCATCCGGAACTGTTGGAGACACTGGGCCTTGACGCGACATTCAACGTGATGTCGAGGCGTTGGGTGTTGGAACGAACGTTCAGCTGGTTGGTTAAGAACCGCCGTCTGGTGCGGGATTACGAGGCGTTGCCCGAAACGACGGAGATGCTGGTGTACCTTGCCATGATCCGATTGATGCTCGCGCGCCTGGTCAAGTCGTAGGCGGAATGTGCGGCAGCCCGACCCGGACCGGGTAGCGCTCCAGCTGCTCTCGGAGCCGGTCAATCGTGCGGCGGAGCGTTCGCCCGTCGAGGGGAAATTCGATCCAGACATCGTCCGGGTTGCTGTCCGGCCCAACATGGTTGAGCAGGGCGAAAAACGGTGGTCGTGATTCGAGTCCAAGGTACACCCGAAGAGTGGCAGGCGCTCCTGTCGGGTGATGGTCGAGCACTTCAAAACAGAGATTCGGCTCGGTGAACGCGATCATGGTGGTGAGGCGCGAGCGCCTCCACGCGGCGAAAGTGTCGAGGTGCTGAGCGACGTCTTCGAGCCAGTCTGTCCACGCCTGTACTTCGAAGGTCGTGAGCGACGGGTCGTCGTGGGTCCAGGTGTGCTCGGCGTACTGGAGACGAACTCGGATGTTGAGCCAGTCTGCCTCCCAGGCGTCGTTGTCGATCTGGGGGAACTGGTAGTTCGTGATGTCGAGAGAGAAGGAGACCCGGCCATCTTGCAGTTGCATCACGTCAACGGTACTTCGCCACCGCCGTTCACACACGCGCTTTGGAGGACTGGGCAGCCCACGCGAAGGACCACCTCGACGCCGTCCCCTTCGTGCGGCGTCCTGGGCAGTCAGACGCTCGGGCGACCGTCCGGATGGGAGGCGAGGTGTGGCTTGACCACGATCATTCCGGGTGTTACGCTCAGGTTGTCTCACAAACTAAGCAAACCAACGGAGTGGATCATGGCCCCCCCCAAAGGCGACCCCAGCGCCCTACGCGCCCACAACCGCAGCGTCATCCTCAACCACCTCCGGCGCCTCGGCCCCACCAGCCGCACCCAGCTCGTCGAGCTCACCGGCCTCAGCAGCGCCAGCATCACCGGCATCACCGCCGAACTCATCGAGGACCGCCTCCTCACCGAGACCAGCACCGGCGAAGCCGGCGCCAGCGGCGGACGCCGCCCCATCTTCCTCGACGTCGACTACGCCGCGCACTACGCCGTCGGCTTCAAACTCCGCGAGGACCGCCTCGAAGGCGTCCTCACCGACCTCTCCACCCGCGTCCTCGCCCACCACGCCGAGAAGCTCGACACCCACGACGCCCACCACGTCGCCACGCAGATCGCCCGCGTCTGCGGCACGCTCTACCAGCTCGCAGGTGTCGACCCCACACGTGTCACCGGCGTCGGCATCGGCCTCGTCGGCGTCATCGACGCCCTGAGGGGCAACGTCGCGAGCGCGCCCCTGCTTGGCTGGCGCGACGTGCCCCTCGCGCCGCTCGTCCGCGAACGCACCGGCCTGCCCACCCACATCGACAACGACGTCAACAGCCTCGCCGCGTACGAGCGCCTCTTCGGGCACGGCAAGCACGCCCGGCACTTCCTCACCGTCGCCCTCGGACGCGGCCTCGGCAGCGCCCTCGTCCTCAACGGCGAACTTCACCGCGGCCGTCAGGGCGGCGCCGGCGAGTTCGGCCACAACGTCATCACCCCCGGCGGTCGTACCTGCTCCTGCGGACGACGCGGCTGCCTCGAAGCCTACGTCGCCGAACCCGCCCTGCTCGCCCAGTTCCACCAGCACCACCCCGACCTGACCGAACGGGTCCCCACCATCGATGCGCTCGTCACCCTCGCCGCCGAAGGCCACGCGGACGCCACGCACGCGCTGGGCGACGCGGGACGTCTGCTCGGCACGCACCTGTCCTACCTCGTCAACACCACCAACCCCGAACTGATCATCATCGCCGGTGAAGCCACCCGGCTCGGCCCGCACTTCTTCGACCCCCTCCGCGAGACCGTCCGCACCCTCGCCTTCGACGGTCTCGGCGACCAACTGCCCATCGTCATCGACGCCTGGGCCGACGACGACTTCACCCCCTGGGCCCGCGGCGCCGCCAGCCTCGCGGTGCAGTGCGCCTTCGACTTCGGAACCCTCGCGAAAGGAACCCACCTGACCCAACCCGCCTGAAGAACCCGCACCACCGCCCGACGGACCTGCCACGCAGCGCCCGCAGCCCCCTGTCGTCCCTCAACCCAAGGAGACCCGCATGACCACCCGACGCACCACCCTCACCCTGACCGCGCTGCTGCTCACCGCCACCGCCACCCTCGCCGGCGCGCAGGGCAAGAAGACCCTCGTCTTCCTCTCCGGACAGAACGAGGACGTCGGCTACACCCGCATCATCAGCGAACTCACCCGCGAGTACGCCAAGACGCACCCGACCTTCACGTACCAGTACCAGAACAACACCACCGACATGACCCAGAAGCTCCAGCTGCTCGCCGCCAGCAAGAGCCTCCCCACCCTCTACTCCATCGGCGAACCCGCCTTCCTGCAACAACTCGCCGCGCAGGGCCAGGCGATGGACCTCGAAGCGACCTTCAAGAAGGCCGGCATCATCAACCAGCTCAACCCCGTCGCGGTGGAGATCAACAAGAAACTCCAGGGTGGCAAGCTGCTCGGCCTTCCGCTGGAGCTCAACATCGAAGGCATCTGGTACAACAAGAAACTCTTCGCCGAGAGCGGCGTCAAGGAACCCAGGACCTGGGACGAACTGCTCGCCGCCGCCGAAGTCTTCAAGAAAAAAGGCATCCAGCCCTTCGCCGCTTCCGGCCAGCAGAAGTGGCCGCTGACGCGGCTCATCGGCGGGTACGCCGCGCGCAAGCTCGGCGCGGACGCCATGGACCGCGTGCGAGCCGGCACCCTCAAACTCACCGACCCCGCCTTCGTCGAAGCGGCCCGCGTCGTGCAGGACATGGGCAAGAAAGGCTACTTCGGGCAGGGCGTCAACACCATCGACTACGACACCGCCGTCGACACCTTCCTCCAGGGCAAGGCCGCCATGTTCTACATGGGTTCGTGGGAGCTGCGCACCTTCAACGACCCCAAGCGCAACCAGATCGGCGCGAACAACATCGGTTTCATGAACATCCCCGCCGTCAAGGGGGGCAAGGGCACCACGAACGACTGGAGCATCAACACCGGCCTGACCGTCGCCGTGAACCAGTCGCAGAACGACGCCGCCCTCCAGGACTGGATGAAGTACGTCTTCAGCAACTACGCCAACCGCGCGATGAGCGAGCTCGGCATGCTCACCGGCTTCAAGGTCTCCAAGATGCCCGCCAGCGTCCCCGCGCTGACCACCATGACCCAGCAGAAGCTCAACACCGCCAAGAAGGGCTACCTGTGGTTCGAAGGGTACTTCTCCGCCAAGGCCACCGCCATCTCGCAGGACAACGTGCAACCCCTCGTGACGGGTGACCTCAGCCCCGAGGAGTACATGCAGCAGCTCCAGGCCGCGCTCAAGTAAAGCGCGCCGCGGAGCGTCCGACGTCACCGGGCGGGCAGCGGACCTGCCCGCCCGGAACGTCCGCACGAACGCACCGCCGCGCAGAAACCCACGACCAGATCACGAGGACGACGCCCGCCCCGCAGGCGCGCGCCGCGCGTCGTCGTGGCCGCCCGGAGCGTCCGCACGAACGCACCGCTGCCCAAGAAAGGACCACCATGACCACCGACAAGCTCGACGCCGCCCCAGCCCTGGACACGCCGACCCCGCCGGCGCGCCGCACCTCCATCACGCCCGGCCAGCCCTGGCTCGACACGAACGGCCAGCTCATCCAGGCGCACGGCGGGTCCATCCTGCACGAGGACGGCACCTTCTACTGGTACGGCGAGAACAAGGAACGCACCACCGGCGGCAGCGACGTCTGGCACTGGGGCGTGCGCTGCTACGCCTCCCGGGACCTGTACAACTGGGACGACCTCGGCGTGATCATCCCGCCGGACCTCGACGATCCCGCCTCCCCGCTGCATCCCACGCAGAAGATGGACCGCCCGCACATCATCTTCAACCCCCGCACCCGTCAGTACGTCTGCTGGCTCAAGGTGATGCAGCCGGACGACACGCAGAAGTCCAGCGTGCTCGTCGCGGACGCGCTGACCGGCCCGTACCGGTTGGTCCGCACCAACCTCAGCCCGCTCGGGATGAGCGCCGGCGACTTCGACCTCGTCGTCGATCCCAGCGACGGCAAGGGCTACTACATCTTCGAACGGGTGCACAGCGAACTGATCATCGCGGACCTCACCGACGACTTCACGAACGTCACCGGGCATTACAGCACGCACTTCCCGCAGCCCTACCCGCCCTTCGTCCGCGAGGCGCCCGCGTACTTCCGCCGTGGGCACCTGCACTACCTGTTCACGTCCGGCACCACCGGCTACTTCCCCAACCCATCCGAGGTGGCGGTCGCGCGGACCATCCACGGCCCGTGGACGGTGCTGGGCGACCCGCACCCGCACGACGAGAGCCGCACCTCGTACCGCTCGCAGATCTGCTCGGTCTTCAAGCACCCCGGCAAGCAGGACCTGTACATCGCCCTCGCGGACCGCTGGCTCGGCGACCGCGACGTCGACGCACGCAAGGCCGCGAAGATGTTCGAGACGGCCTTCGCCAGCGGCCGCCCGTCCGACTTCTTCCGGCAGTACGAGCAGGACGACCCGGAGGTGTTCGCCGCGCCGGACACGTCCCGCGCGGGGTACGTGTGGCTGCCCGTCCGCTTCGACGGGGAGATGGCGTACCTCGACTGGCACGACGAGTGGCGCGTCGAGGACTACGACTGATCCTCAGGGGAGGACGGTGTTCGACCCGCGGGCCGAACACCGTCCTTTGTCGAGTCAGCGTGCCCGACGACGTGGTGGCGCGGGCGCCTCGAGCGAGGGTGAGAACAGCAGCGCCGCGAGCGGCTTGGACGCGCAGCCCTCGCCTGCCTCGACGGGCGCGTCGAGGACGATGTACTCGTCGAGGAACCTCGGCTTGATCGTCGCCGTGGGCCCAGGCGGGTACAGCTCGGCGAGCAGCTCACGCAGTCGTTCGGAGGAAAAGGGTTCCATGCGGCTAGACCTCCTGCCTCCTCCGGGTGTCAGGGAACGGGCGTGCCCAGCAGGTTCTGGGCGCGCAGCCACTCGTGGAAGCGGTCGATCCAGTGGTCGCTCGGCAGGTCCTGCCGGCGCATCCCGAAGCCGTGCCCGCCCCGGGCGTACACGTGCAGCTCCACCGATCGACCCTCGCGGCGCCACGCCTCGTACAAGGCGAGGTTCGGCCCGACCACCCGTTCGGCGAGGTCGTCGTCGTCCGCGTACGCGAGGAACAGCGGCGGCGCGTCCGGCGGGGCGGTGACGTCGTCCCACATCGCGCCGTAGATCGGCGCGATGAAGTCCGGCCGGGGACCGCCGCCCCGCAGGGTCACGCGGACCGTCACGAACCCACCCGCGGAGAAGCCCAGCAGTCCCACCCGGCCGGGCGTGACGCGCCACTCGCGGACGTGTTCGCGGACGAGGTCCAGGGCGCGCTGCGCGTCGGCGAGCACGTGCGGCTCGTGCGCGTGCGTGACGGCCCGCATGCCCGCCTCGTCCTTGAGGCGCTCGCGGAACAGCGTCTCGTACTCGTCGTCGAGGTCGCTGGTCACAATGGTGCGGTACTTCAGCACGAACGCCGCGACGCCCCGCCCGGCGAGCCAGCGCGCCACGTCGTACCCTTCGTGCTCGACGGCGAGCGTGTGCAGTCCACCGCCCGGGAGGACGACCACCGCCGTGCCCGTCGCGACGCGCGCGTCCGGCAGGAAGCCCGTCAGGGTCGGCTGAGTCACGTTGCGCACCTGCCGGAACGCGAAGGCCGCCTCGGGCGGTGTGGTGAACCACCGCTCCGTCCGGGCGTCCGCGAGGGTGGTCGGCGCGCCCTCGGGCCACAGGGGCAGCTCGAACGCGGCCTGCGCGGGCAGGACCGTGACCGTCACGCCAGACTCCTCTCGGACCGCGTGAGCGCGTCGGGGACGTGCAGGACGGCGCGCAGCGCGAGGTCCGTCGACGACGCGCCGACCAGCACCTCGTACACGCCGGGAAGGACGTCCCAGCGGCCCGACTCGACGTTCCAGCGGGCGAACGGCCGCTCGGGCGCACCAGGGTCGAGGGTGACCTCCACGCGTCGCCGTTCGCCCGCCGCGAGGGGCACGCGCGACCAGCCCGCCAGCCGCCTCGTCTCGCCCGGACGGCGCAGGTACACCTGCGCGACCTCGACGCCGGCGCGCCCGCCGGTGTTCGTCACGTCGAACGCGACCGTGACGGACGCGCCCGCGGTCGGCTCGTCCGGGGTGACCGAGAGGTCCGCGAGAGCGAAGGTCGTGAAGCTCAACCCGAACCCGAAGGGGAAGCGCGGTGTGAGGCCGAGCGCCTCGTAACCGCGGTACCCGACGTTCACGCCTTCGACGTAGTGGACCTCGCCGTGCTGGCCGGGGTACTGTTCGCGTCGCGTCAGGGGCGTGTGCCGGTCCCCCTGGGGGAAACTGAGCGGCAACTTGCCCGAGGGGTTCACGTCGCCGAGCAGGACGTCCACGACCGCGCGGCCTTGCGCCTGCCCCGCGTACCACGCCTCCAGCACCGCGCCGACCCGTTCATCCCAGGAGGTCGTCTCGACCGGGCCGCCGCTCATCAGCACCACGACCGTGCGGGGGTTCGCGTCGGCCACCGCGCGGATCAGTCCTGCCTGGTCGTGGGGCAACGCGAGCGTCGCGCGGTCCATCGCCTCGCTCTCGAAGGTCCGCGCGACGACCACCGCGACGTCCGCCTCCCGAGCGGCCCGCGCGGCCTCCACCACCGCGGGCGTGAGCGTCCCGGCCGGCGGACGCCAGCCGAACCGGACCTGCGCGCCGTACAGGAAGTACTGCTCGGGCGCGTCCGCGGCGTACTCCACGCTGAGCTGGACGGTCTGCCCGGCCTCGAGGGTGCGTGCAGCCTCGACCACCCGCGCGCCCGTCCCGTCCCACGCGTGACTGGTCGTCGTCGCTTCGGGTCGGACGCCGGACGCGTCGAGCAAGGTTTCCCCGTCGAGCCGCACCCGGCCCGAACCGACGACGGTGAGGGTGAAGACGTACTCACCCGTGGCGGGCGCGGTGAGCGTGCCCGACCAGCGGGCGGAGAGACGCACCCCGAGCTCGGGGGGAAGCGCGGCCCGCTTGGGCGTGGCGCCCTGGAAGTCGGGGAAGTCGAAGAAGCCCCGGTTGAGCTCCACTGTCGGGTCGACGCGGGTGAGTGCGGGTTCCCCCTCGAAGGCGGGGTTCGGCCAGTACCGCGCGAGGAAGCCGCGTGCGTCTTGTCCCCCGGCGTCGGGCGTGACGACGTCCGAGGGAACGGGCGGCGATCCCGGCAGCAACGAGCCCGGACCGATCGGGTCCGTGCCGGGCGTGAAGGTCACGTCGACGGTCGGGCCCAGCCGTTCGCGCAGCGTGTCCAGCACACTGGTGGGCCGCAGGGGCCGGACGAAGGCGCTGCCGCCGCCGGCGGTGGACGCGTCGTCGGCGTTCACGCCGATCACCGCGACGCGCCGCAAGGCCCCGGGACGCAGGGGCAGCAGGTCAAGGTCGTTGCGGAGCAGCCACCACCGCCTGCCGCGCCACGTTCAGCGCGACCGCGTCGTGCGCGTCCTCGTCGAGCGTGTCGAGCCGGACCTGGGGGGCGCGCAGGCCGAGCCCGACGGTGGGTCGCAGGACGCGCCGCACCATCTCGTCCAGGGTGGCCTCGCTCACCTCGCCCGCGGCGACGGCGCCGCGCAGGGCGTCACCCCAGCGGGGCGCGAACGTCAATTCCCAGTCGAGTCCGGCGTTGGCGCTCGCGCTCGTGGCGTGGTTCGCGCCGAAGTCGCTGATCACCCACCCGCGGAACCCGAGGTCGCCGCGCAGGACGTCCGTGAGGAGCCGACGGTCCTCACAGAGGTGCACGCCGTCCGCCTTGTTGTACGACGCCATCACCGACGCGGCGTGCCCCTCGCGGATGGCCGCCTCGAAGGGCGGGAGGTACACCTCGCGCAGCGCCCGCTCGCCCGCGAGGACATTGATGCTGTTGCGCGCGTGCTCCTGGTTGTTGAGGATGAAGTGCTTGAGGCTCGCCTGCACCCCGTGCCGTTGGAGGGCGAGCACTTCCGGCACGACGAGGCGAACGTGCAGCAGCGGCTCCTCCCCGAACGACTCGAAGGTCCGGCCGCCCCACGGGGAGCGCGCGACGTCCACGGCGGGGCCGAGCAGCACGTTGTGCCCCGTCGCGGCCGCTTCCGCGCCGAGCACGTCCCCGTACGCGCCCGCGAGGTCGGGGTTCCAGGTGGCGGCCAGCGCGATCGGCGCGGGCAGCGCGGTGGCCTTGCCCGCGCCGGGGGCGCCCCCGGCGCGGCGGATTCCGGCGGGACCGTCCGCGAGGTGGTACAGGGGCAGGTCCGCGACCGGCGGGACGGTGTCGGCGCGTTCCTGGATGAGTTGACCGCTGACGAGCCTGACCTTGTCGTCAAGGGTGAGGCGGCCGAGGAGGACCTCGACGCGGGCGTCCACGTCGGGCGCGTCGGGCCAGGGCGTGCGGGGGCCGGTCATGGGTTCTCCTGGAGGGCGTCGAGGGCGTCCTGGAGCTTGACGAGCAGCTCCTCGCGGTGCGGGAAGCCCCACAGGGCCCGCCGGATGGTGGCGTCGTCGGTGCTGCTCGCGAGGGCGCTCTTGAAGCCGCCGAGGTGGTCGGGCGAGTGCGCTCCGACGATGCGGGTGACGGCGGTCCACACGTCCGGCTGCCGCACGACCGTGTCGAAGTCGCTGTCGAGCGTCACGACCGGTCGGGGCGCGTTCGCCTGCGTCCACGGGAGCGTCCAGCGGTGCTCGCCTGAGCCGACGCTGACGGACTCGGACACGCCGGGCAGGACGACCCGCGCGGTGGTGCTGGGTGGGACCACGACCTTGAGCTCAAGCTGACCGTCCGTGACGCGCCACGCGCTTTCCGCCGCGCCGTACGGGGTGACGTGCCGCGCGCGGGCGAAGCTGAGCCCCCCGCCCGGTCGGGGTTCGACGTGCAGGCTCCGGTAGCCGGGCTCGGCAGGCGCGAGGCCGGCGACGGTGCGGTGCAGCCAGTCCGCGACCGCGCCGAGGGCGTAGTGGTTGAAGCTGGTCATCTCGCCCGGGTTGATGCTGCCGTCGGGCAGCATGCTGTCCCAGCGTTCCCACACGGTCGTGGCGCCCATCGTGACGGGGTACAGCCACGACGGGCACTCACGCTGCATCAGCAGCAGGTACGCCGCGTCGAGTTCCCCGACGTGGGTGAGGGCGTCGCAGATCAGCGGGGTGCCCGCGAAGCCCGTGCCGATGTGGTAGCCGTTCTCGCGGACCAGTTCACGCAGCCTTCTCGCGGCGCGGTCGCGTTGCGACTCTTCGGGCAGCAGCGCGAACTCCAGCGCGAGGGCGTACGCGGTGCTGGAGTCGCTCAGCACCCGGCCGCTGGGCGTGACGTACTCGCGCGCGAAGGCCGCGCGGACCTCCCCGGCGAGCCGCCGGTACGTCTCGGCGTCCTCGCTCCGGCCGAGCAGCTGCGCGGTACGCGCGAGGATCTCGGCGCTGCGGGCGAAGTACGCCGTGGCGACCACGCCGGGCAGGGTACGGCCCGCGCCGGGGTTGGTGGGGGGCGCGGCGGGGTCGAGCCAGTCGCCGAACTGGAAGTCCCGGTCCCACAGCAGCGTCTCGCCCGCGCGGCCGCGGACGTACTCCACCCAGGCTTTCATGCTGGGGTACTGCCGCTCCAGGACGCGGGGGTCGCCGTACCGCCCGTACAGCACCCACGGCACGATGGTGGCGGCGTCGCCCCACGCGGCGGCGGGCAGGGTGGAGGCGAGCACCTGCGGTACCACCGCGGGGACCGCGCCGCTCGCCTCCTGGTCGGCGGCGAGGTCCGCGAGCCACGACGACAGGAAGCCCGAGACGTCGTACAGGAAGCTCGCGGTCGGGGAGAAGACCTGAATGTCGCCGGTCCAGCCGAGGCGTTCGTCACGCTGCGGGCAGTCGGTGGGCACGTCGAGGAAGTTGCCGCGCATGCCCCACACGACGTTCTCGTGGAGTTGGTTGACGAGAACGTCGCTGCACTCGAACCACCCTCGGCGTTCCAGGTCGCTGTGCACCACGATCGCGACGAGGTCGTCCTCTTTGAGCTCGCCGGGCCAGCCCTCCACCTCGCAGTAACGGAAGCCATGGAAGGTGAAGCGCGGCTCCCAGACTTCCACGCCTTCGCCCTTGAGGGTGTAGTGGTCGGTCGCCGCGGCGAAGCGCAGGGGGCGGGTGCCGAGCTCGCCGTGTTCGAGCACCTCCGCGTGCCGCAGCGTCACCGTGCGGCCCGCCTCGCCCTGCACGGTGAAGCGGACCCAGCCGACGAGGTTCTGCCCGAAGTCCACCAGCGTCCTCCCGGAGGGGGAGGTGAAGATCCGGACGGGACGCAGTTCCTGCACGCGCCGCACCGGGGGTCCTTCGGGCGCGACGAGGGTGGCGAGGTCACGTTCGACGCGCCGCACGGCGCTCCAAGCCTGGTCGTCGAAACCCGCCTCGCTCCAGCCGTCCGGATGGAGGCGCGCGTCGTACGTCTCGCCGTCGTACAGGTCCGCGGCGAGGATCGCGCCGGTGTCGGCGCGCCACGACTCGTCCGTGACGACGCGTTCGACGGTGCCGTCCTCGTAGGTGAGTTCGAGTTGCGCGAGCAGCGCGAGCCGGTCGCCGTAGAGGTTGCGGCGGCCACCGCCGAAGCCGAGCCGCCCGCGGTACCAGCCGTCGCCGAGGATCGCGCCGAGGGCGTTGCGGCCCTCGTGGACGAGGTCGGTGACGTCGTAGGTCTGGTAGCGCAGCCGGGTGTGGTAGCTGGTCCAGCCGGGCGCGAGGACGTGATCGCCGACGCGGGTGCCGTTGAGGTGCGCTTCGTACACGCCCTGCGCGGTGACGTACAGCCGCGCCCGTGTCAGACCTCCGCGCGCGTCGAACTCGCGGCGCAGCAGCGGCGTGGGTTGCGGCGCGCTGAGGTCCTCGTCGGACGCGGGCGAGACGAAGGCGGCGGTCCAGTCCTGGGGCGTGAGGAGGCCCGTCTCGATCGTGAGGGGCTCACTCCACTCGGAGGCGTGGTCGTCCTGACCCCACACGCGGACGCGGACGTGGACCCGCTCGCGGGATCCGAGGGGACGGAAGGGCCACGGGACGAACACGGACTCGCCCGTCTCGACGCGGTCGGTCGCGCCGAGCAGCGTGCCCGCGTCGTCGGTGACCTCGACCGCGAAGGCGCGCTGCCGCCAGTCCGGGGTGGTCGTCTCGACGCGCCAGCTGAGCCGCGGGGCGGCGTCACCGGTGCCGAGCGCGCCGCGGGTGTGTTCGGCACGGACGTCGAGGACGCGGAGGAAGGAGGTCGTGGGCGTGCCGGAGGAGGTCGTGCCGGTGGGGTTGGTGACGGTCATGCGGTCTCCACTTCGAGAAGCTGGGGTGGCGTGGGGGCGTCGGGACCGAGGCGTCCGGGGTCCCGCCCCGGGGTGGGCGGGGTCAGCCCTTGACGGCGCCGGCGGCCATGCCCTTCATGACGAGCTGGTTGAGCAGCAGGTACACCAGCACGGTCGGGGCGACGGCGAGGGAGATGCTCGCGAAGGTCGGGCCCCACTCGCGCTGCCCGTACTGTCCGGTGAAGGCCAGCAGCCCCGACTGGACGGTGCGCATGTCCGGGTTCTGGATGAAGGTGAGGCTGACGAGCAGGTCGTTCCACATGAAGAAGAACTGCACCAGCGCGACGGTGACGATGGCGTTCGTGACCATCGGCAGGGCGATGCGGAAGAACACCTGGTAGATGCTGGCGCCGTCGACGATGGCGGCCTCGATGATCTCGCGGGCGAAGGTCTTGAAGTACCCGACGAGGAAGAACACCACGAGTGGCAGGCCGAAGACGGTGTACGTGAGGATCAGGGCGAGGCGCGTGTCGAGCAGGTGCACCTTGAAGTACATCGTGAACAGCGGCAGGATCACGACCTGGATGGGCACCATGATGCCCGCGAGGAACAGCAGCGACGCGACGTTGCGGAGCTTCCAGCGCATGATCTCGATGCCGAACGCGGCCATGGTGCCGAGGATGATCACGAGCGCGAGCGCCGGGAGAACGGACGTGACGCTGTTGACGAAGTACTTGCTCATGTTGCCTTCGGTCCAGGCGCGGGCGTAGTTGTTCCACTCCATCGCCTGCGGCAACGCCCACATGGGGTTCGCGGTGAACTCGCCCTGACCCTTGAGGCTGGAGAGGAAGATCCACACGACCGGGTAGACGGAGACGAACACGACGAGCAGCACCAGCAGCGTGACGGGCAGCCGGGCGAGCCACGCGAGCGGGGAGGGTCGTTGGGCGGTCCTGGCGGTGGGGACGGCGGGGGTGGTGGAGCGTTGCATGCGGGTCACCGGCTTTCCGCGCGTCGGGCGCGCCAGAAGATCAGCAGCGTGACGATCAGGCACTGCACGGCGAGGGTGAGGGCGAGGGTGCTGCCGTAGCCGTACTCGCCGTACGTGAACGACGTCTTGTACATGTACAGGGTCAGCGGCGTGGTGGCCGTGCCGGGTCCGCCGTTGGTGAGCGCGACGATGCTGTCGAAGACCTTGAGGGTGCCGTTGAGGCTGAAGATCAAGGACGCGACCGTGATGGGCGCGAGGAGCGGCAGCACCACGAAGCGCGCGAGTGTCCAGCCTTGCGCGCCGTCGAGGCGGGCGGCCTCGATGGTCTCCTCGGGGATGTCGACGAGGCCGGTGTACAGCAGGATGGCGTAGAAGCCCATCGCCTTCCAGATGTCCATCGTGCCGATCACCCAGAAGGCGCTGGCGCCGCTGCCGAGGAAGGCCTGGACGTACTGGTCGAGGCCGACGCCGTGGAGGAAGCTGTTGACGAGGCCGTACTGCGGGGCGATCGCGAAGAGCTTGGCGAACATCTGCGCGACCGCGACGGTCGGGAGGACCACCGGGAGGAACACCAGGGTGCGGACGAGGACGCTGCTGCGCTTGAGGTAGAAGGCGTAGAGCAGCGCGAGGAGGAGTCCGAGGATGACCTGACCGGCAGACACGAACAGCGCGTACTTCGTGCCGAACCACAGGGCCTTGAGGAAGGTGGGGTCGTCGAAGAGCCGCTGGTAGTTGGTGAGGCCCACGAACTTGAAGCCCGCGATGGGTGAGCCTTCGTAGACGGTGTACCCGAGCGACCAGATGATCGGCACGAGCAGCACGAGGGTGTAGAGCAGCAGCGCGGGCCCGACGAAGATCAGGATGGCGCGCCAGTCACGAAGTGTTCTTTCCATGGTCCCTCCGAACGCGTCGCGGCCCTCCCCCGTGGGAGGGCCGCCCCGTGGGTTACTTCAGCGCGGCCTGGAGCTGCTGGAGGTACTCCTGCGGGCTGAGGTCGCCCGTGACGAGCGGCTGCACGTTGTCCGTGGCGATGGTGGTGGCCTTGGGGCTGAAGTACGCCTCGAACCACAGGTAGGGGTTCTTCACGCCGCTGATCTTCTTCTGCACCATCGCGGTGAGCGCGGGGACGTTCTTGGGCTGCTGGGTGACCTTGAAGCCGGTGATGAGGCCCTGGTCGGCGAAGGCCTTGTTGCCGAAGTTGCCGAACACGTACTTCATCCAGTCCTGGAGGGCGGCGTCGTTCTGCTTGCTGCTGACGGACGCGACGAGGCCGGTGTTGACGCTCCAGTCGTTCGCGGTGCCCTTGCCGCCCTTGACGGTGGGGAAGTTGAAGAAGCCGATGTTGTTCGCGCCGATCTTGTTCTGCTTGGCGTCGTTGAAGTTCCCGAGCGCCCAGCTGCCCATGTAGAACATCGCGGCCTTGCCCTGGAGGAAGGTGTTCATGGCGGTGTCGTAGTCGATGGTGCTGACGCCCTGCCCGAAGTAGCCTTTCTTGCCGAGGTCCGCGACGGCGGTGACCGCCTCGACGAAGCCGGGGTCGGTGACCTTGAGGGTGCCTGCGCGCACGCGGTCCATGGCGTCCGCGCCGTACTTGCGCGCGACGTACCCGCCGATGAGGCGCGTCAGCGGCCACTTCTGGTCACCGGACGCGGCGAAGGGCTGGACGCCCTTCTGCTGGAGCTTCGCGGCGGCGGCGGTGAGTTCGTCCCAGGTGCGGGGTTCCCTGATGCCGTTGTCGGCGAGGATCTTCTTGTTGTACCAGAAGCCTTCGATGTTCATTTCGAGGGGCAGCGCGACGAGCTTGCCGCCGCCCAGCTTCTTCTGGAGGGTGACGGCGGCGGGGTTGAGCTTGTCGAGGAGACCGAGCTTCTTGAAGGTCGCTTCGAGGTCGACGACCTGGCCCTTCTGCTGGAGTTGCGCGAGCAGGCTGGGCTGGTCGATGGCGAACAGCGCGGGGAGGTTGTTGCTGGCGGCGAACAGCTGGAGTTGCTGGGCGAGGCCGGTCTGCGCGACGTTCTGGTACTTGACGCTGACGTTCTTGTGCTGCTGGCTGTAGGCGCGGGAGAGGTCGAGGATGGTCTTGGTGTAGCCCTGGGTTTCGAGCTGGGGGGTGAGGTAGGTGATGGTCTTGCTGCCCTGGGCGTGGGCGGTGGTGACGGTCGTGGCGGCGGTGAGGAGGGCGAGGGTGGTGCGGGTGAGGCGCATGGTGGGCTCCTTGGGGTGAGCGGCGAAGGGCCAATGTCAACGTTGTGATTCGGGGACGAGCAATGTGGGACGGCCAAGCGACCTCCGACCGGAGCAGACCGCAGTTCAGCCGGAGTCGCGGACGACGAGGTGGGTGGGCAGCGTGACCCGCGGCGCGACCTCCGCGGCGGGGTGTTCGAGCCGGTCGATGATCAGTTCGGCGGAGCGGCGGCCGAGCAGGGTCAGCGGGTGGTGCACGGTGGTGAGCGGCGGGTCGACGTACCGGGCGACCTCCAGGTCGTCGAACCCGACGATGGCGAGGTCCTCGGGGACGCGCAGGCCGCGCGCGCGGGCTTCGCGGAGCACGCCGATCGCCATGCGGTCGGAGGCCGCGACGATCGCGTCGGGCTGAGCGGTCATGAGTTGACCGAACACGGCGCGGGCACCGTCGAAGGAGAAGTCCGCGCCGACGACGAGCGCCGGGTCGTGCGTGAGCCCGCAGGTAAAAAGGCCGTCGTGGTAGCCGCCGTAGCGTTCGGTGTTGTGGTACGCGTCGAGGTCGCGGGGCCCGCCGACGAAGCCGATGCGGCGGCGTCCGCGGGCGTGCAGGTGCTTCACGGCGTCGCGGATGCCGGAGCGGTAGTCGACGCAGACGACGGGGACGTCCTCGGGCATGTCGGGCTGGTCGATCACGACGATGGGGGCGTGCGTGAAGGGCGTGAGGGCGGCGGCGTTGTTCGCGAAGGGGATGAAGATGCCGCCGTCGAAGTGCCCCTGGGCGAGCCCGCGGGCGTAGGCGCCCAGGTCGGCGTTGGTGAAGTTGGTGAGGCTGAGGGTGTAGCCCTGACGCTCGGCGACCTCGGTCATGGCGGCGACGATGACGGCGACGGCCGGGTCGGCGAGGTTGCCGTAGGCGGGCGTGTCGTCGGCGCCGTACGCGACGAGGGCGATGGAGTAGGCCTGTCCGGTGCGCATGGCGCGGGCGGCGCGGTGCGGTTGGTAGTCGAGCGCCTTGACGGCGCGCATGACGGCGTCGCGGGTGCGGTCGCTGACCTTCTCGCCGCCGTTGAGGACGTAGGAGACGGTCTTGAAGCTGACCCCGGCGTGGGAGGCCACGTCCTTGATGGTGGCGCGCCTCATTGGTCCACCTCCTTGCTTCCTGAGGAGTTAACATGCTGCTGTTAGAATGTAAACGTTGTGATCACTATAGACTTCCGAGGAAGAGGTGTCAAGACCGAGGGAAAAGGAGGCGTCTGGAACCCAGAGCACCGGGTTGAGCGAGCGAGCGGTGGTTCGAACCGGACGCTCCCGCCCCCGCTGTTCTCGCGGAATCCCGATCATACCCCACACTGATGCGGTAGAATCTGTACAATCCATGTTAGATTCAATGTGAGGACCCAATCTCCACGCCCGCCGAAGGAGACCGCCTGCCCCAGCCCTACCCGGAACAGGACGAACTCATCACCAGCATCGGCGAGGCCGGTCACCGCGTCGCCAGCATGGACGCCAGCGAAGGCGGCGCCGGGAACATCGGCGTCTGCCTCGGCTGCCCCGTGGAGGTCCGTCGCCGCTTCCATCAGTACCTCCGGGAGACGAGCCAGGACGATCCCGTCGTACGCGACTTTGACCGTGGCACGATGATCGGGGTGGGGCGTGAACGTGCTGATTTCCGCAACGTCGCGCGCCTAGCCTTCGCTCATGCCTTCGACCTCGTCAAGGGGGACGCCGCTGAACTTGCTCGACATCTCCCCGTGGGTGGTCCAGACGATGAGGACGTCGTCGCCGCGTCGGGCGTGTTTGGCGAGGGTGGCGGCGCGGCCGCACTCGTCGTCGGGATGACTGAAGACCGCCATGAGTCCCCTGCCCGCGGCGTACAGACCCTCGGAGAGGGAACGAACCGCATCGTCGCGCGGACGTGCTCTCCGCGAGGTGTACGCTGACCTCACGCACGCACAATCAGGGAGGAAGCATGACGCGAGGGAAGTTGATCATCCTCAACGGCACCACCAGCGCCGGGAAGAGCAGCGCGCAGCAGGCCCTGACGGCCCTCGCGGACGAACCGTGGCTGGCCGCCGGGGTGGATCACTTCTGGCGCTTCATCTTCGGAAAATACAACGGGCTCGACACGCCCGCCGATCAGGGCTTCCACTGGATCGGGCGGTTCGACGGGGACACGCTGCTCGTGGAGGACATCCACACCGGCGACGTCGGCTTCCGCTTCTTCACGGGCATGCACCACGCGATCCGCGCGTTCCTCGACGCCGGCTTCCATGTGGTCGCGGATCACTGCCTGTGGGATCAGCGGCTGGTGCAGGAGGTCGCGAAGGTCTTCGGCGGATACGATGCGTGGCTGGTGCACCTGAACCCGCCATTGGAGGTGTCCGAGCGCTGGGAGCGAGAGCGGACGGACAAGAAGATCCTCGGGATGTCCCGCGCGGTGCAGCGCGGCATCGACACCACGCGGGTCACGTACGACCTGACGCTCGACACGTCCACCATGACCCCAAGGGAAGCGGCGGAGGCGCTGCTCGCGCTCGTCGCGCAAGGTCAGCCACGTGCGCTCGCCGAGCTCCGCGCGCAGGTGAACTTCATGCGCCGCTGAGTGCTGGAGGACGCCCACAGACACGTTCAGGGCACGGCGCATCTGTGCAGCGACCCGTTCCGCACGGCAGAGTACGTCGTCAACCTCATCATGCCGCCCGACGTGCGGGGACGTGGGTTCGTGGGTTCGGCACGGCGCTCCTCGCCCACGTGGACGACACCGCGCGCCCAGGGTGCCCGTTCGCTGGAAAGGAACGTGCGGGGCACGAACCCGGCGTCACGTGCGTGGGCTGAACGGCGCGGGTACGCACCGCGCTCTCTCCGCTTCGAGTCCTCGCTGGACCTCACGACCTTCGATGAGGCCGCGCACGAGGCCCGCGGAGTGCCGCCGCACGGGCCGGGATCGTCTTCAAAGACATGCGCGCCCCGGGAGAGGACGAGGCGAACTGGACGCGGTTGTACGACTTCGACGCGGACCGTGTGGCGGAAACACCGGACTTCGCGGGACTGCCGCGCATGCCGGCAGCGCAGTCGGGCGGCCCTGCGAGCCTCGTCGATCGTCCGTCCGGAATGGACCGTGCTGGCCACACGTGGTGAGGCGTGGCCGGGCTTCGCCGTGATCGCGCCGCACCCGCTGGGCGCGCTCGATCCCTTCACGGCCGTGACGCCGGAGGCGCGCGGGAAGGGACTGGCGCGCTCGAGGTGGAGACGATCCGCCGGGCACGTGAGGTGAGCTTCACGAGGATACTCACGTTCGACCTCGACGTGAACGCGCCGATGCTGTCGGTGAATCGTCGACCGGGCCTCGAGCGGCGTCCTGGTCCGCGGGCGACGCGGCGCGTGCTGGTCTGACCTGAGGGCAGCTCTTCTCGTCCGCGGGGCGCACCTGGGGTATGCTCAGGGCACCCCTCCCACGTTCGAACGCGTCCACCTCAACGCCTGTCGCGGCTGGACGACGGACCAGGCCACCGCCCCTCGAAGCGCCGGAGGAACCGCATGACCACAGCTCGAACCCAGCTCGACACCGCCGCTGCCCTCCTGGACGTTCACGCGGCCGCCGAACGGCGCGACGCCTTCAACGAGGACATGCTCGACCGTTATCGGATGCTTCCCGAGGACCTCCGGGAGCGCGCGGGCATCGAACGCGTGCCGTTCAGCGGGGGTGTGCTGCACCTCATGCGGGCCATGCCCGTCCCGACGTTCAACCCGGTGCGCGGTCTCGGCCTCGACCGGCCCGCCACGGACGCGGACGTCGAGGCGCTCCTCGAGGTCGTGGAGGCGTCGCGAGCGCAGGGATGGGGGCTGGTCGTGGATCCCCGGACCCGTCCGGTCGACCTGCCCGACCTGCTGGCAACGTACGGTCTCGGTGAAGCGTTCCGGCTCCTCGTGCTGTACGCCTCCGCGTCCACGGCGCGGGCCGCGCTGAAGGCGTACGGAGAGGACGGGCCGACGACGGCGGACCTGACCCGGGAGCATCGGTCCGGGGCGGTCGCGGTGCTCGCGGAGGCGTTCGGGATGCCGGACCACGCGGCGGAACTCTTCCCGCAGTTCATGACGGCGCTGGACTGGAAGGGATACGTCGTGGAGGAGGAGGACGGGCTGGGAAGCGCCGGGCTCCTGACGGTGCTGGGCGACATGGCGCTGCTCCACACCACGGCGACACGGCCACGGAGTCGCGGGCGGGGCGGGCAGACCGCGTTGATTGCGCGCAGGTTCCGTGAGGGCCTGCGGGTGGGCTGCGAGCACTTCTTCGTGGACGTCGCCGCCGGTGAGGGGAACGCGAGTCGACGCAACCTGGAGCGAATGGGATTCCGAGCGGCGTTCGAGGTGACGTACTACACGAGGCCGAACGAGACCTGACGACCCATACGGCGGGACGGCTCGCCCGCGCGCACCCAAACGTGCGCGGCCAAGAGGCGCTGCACTTCCCCAGGCCCGTCGTGGACCTCCGCGTCGGCCTCACCGACGAGCACGTCTGGACGGCGGTCAGCGCGGCGGGTGGGCACCGCCGCGCGGTGCACGTGGACTTCATGGTAAGCAGCGGTGAGGTGGACGAGGTCGGCGACCTGCCCGGCGGGTCAGTGGAGCCCCTGATGCGCTCGGGTGAGTGTACCTGCGGCGTGGGGTGAGGCTGGGAGCGAGCCGACGGTCGCGGGGCGGTCACTCGGAGTGGATGAGCGCTCCCTCCTCGCGCTCCTGCCCGAGGAGGGAGCGCGGACTACGGTGTGGCGTCCGCGGCGTCGCGTTTCGGCCTTCCTAACCCGTCGTGGCGTACACGACGTTCTCGAAGACGGGCATGAAACCAGTCCGCTCCAGGTTCCGACGGCTGGCGTTGTCCGCTCCTGCCGTGACGCTGACGAAGAAGTGCTCGCAGCCACGCTGAAGACCGTGCTGGAGTCTGCATACTGCGCCCGCGGCGGTCTTCACGTGTGGCGGTCGTGTTGAGCATCGCCACGGCGCCCTCGATCGCCGTGAACGCCAGGCTGGTGATGGACCCGTCGAGGTCGTCACGGATCACGAACCCGGGCATGTCGAGGTGCGTCGCCTGAGCGTGCAGGAGTCCCGCCATGACGTCGGCCATGCCGAACTGCGTGGCGACGAACGTCGTCACCTCGGTCAGGTCCGCCTCGAGCGGGGCGCTGGTCGCGGACGGCTTCTGGGATGCCCGTCCGGGGCAGGGAACGCAGCTTCGGCTCTGGCTCGCGCGACCCGAGACGCTCGCCCGGCTCGAAGCGAGGCGTCGACGAACGCGAGGACGAGGACCTCGTGGAGGTCTACGGGTGGGCGGTGGCGGCCCTGCGGGTCGTGCCCGGCGGAGCGTAGGACGCTGGCGTTCAGTCGTCCTCGACGGTGTCGCCCTCCACACGGTACACCCACTCGATGTCGTCCAGCCGCGAGACGACGGATTCCATGAATCCGCCGCTCCTGAAGGAGGGCGGTCCGGAGACGCGCAGCCGCCCACCGCCCGGCTCGCCCACCGCGCTCAGCGGTCGGGCCCGGCGACGACCCGGGAACACGTCCGATGCCATCCTCCCCGTCACGCGGTCACTTCGGTGCCGCGCAGGCCAAGGTGCAGGTCCAGCAGCTCCCGCCCCGCACGCGCCCGCGTCCACGCGGTCAGGAACGCCCGCGCGTCCTCCTGCGTGCGAGCGGCGATGCCGAGCTGCGCCGTCTCCTCGATGGGAAGGTCCTCGAAGGCGGGCGCGCTGCCCTCACTCACCTCGCGCGGAAGGTGCCGGATGGTCGCCGTCCAGTTCTGCGCGCGCACCCCGTGCGTCTCGCTGAGCTCGACCAGGTCCGCGAAGTCCTCGCCTTCCTCGACTCGGACGTCCGCGTGGAAGGTGCCGTAGGGGCTCTGCACGAGCAGTTCCAGCTCGTCGAACACCGGGACGGCCTCCCCATCCAGCACCCGCTCCCCGGTGGGGACGCCGTCGTGCAGTACCACGTCCCCGTACCGTCGGTTCGAGGGGGGCAGGGGCACGCTGACGATCCGGGCGCGGGCCGGGTCGAGCCGCATCGTCCACACGACCTCCGCGCGCCCCTCAGGGTCGAGACGGATGGGGGTCAGCCCGATGTTCATGTCGGGCGCGCCGCTCCCTTCGGGCAGGTCAATGCCGTACGCGGTCCACGCGCGGCGCGCTTCGCCCCAGTCTCCCCGGGCGGTGGCGGCGATGCCCATGTTCCACCACGCGGGTTCGTACTCGGGGTGGAGCTTCCCAGCGGCGGCGTTCGCGCGCTGTGAGGCGTGCCAGCGCGCCTGACGTTTGTAGACGAGACCGAGGTGGTACCAGCTGCCGGGCCAGTCGGGCAGCGCCCACGCGGTGACGCGGGCCCACAGTTCGGCCTGAGGGTGACGGTAGGCGTCGAGGTGACGGCCGGTGAGGCGGCTGAGCATCAGGGGAGACCACGCGGGCATGACGTTCAGTGTAGTGAAGGCGGCGTCCGCGCGCGGCGCGATCCTGCGTCATGATGGGCGACGAGGCGCCCTCGGCGCCCCTTCACCCTCGGCGCCCACGTCCACATCCGGAGTGTGGCCAGCACCAGCGTCATGCTGTGTGCCGCCTTGAACGCCATGATGACCTTGCGGCTCCTTCCGCCCGCCCAACCAGACGCCTCAGCACGATCAGCGCAAGCACGAACCGGATGTGGTCCGGCTCGATGACCGACAGGCCCGGCCCGACGGTCGCGATGGGCGAGCTTCACCGGGTTCACGCGCGTCCCTGGTAACCGGCACGTGGACCCTCACGAACTTCGCCTGCTCACCGGCGGCACCGTCAGGCGCCCCAGGCGCCCCGGGCGCGCGGTGGTACGTGCCAACCCGACAGACTGTCCCACCCCAACAGTAGCGGTCCACGTGAACGCGTACACTGCACCACATGCCCGACGACACCCACGACGCCGCCGAGCGCCGCTCCTACAGCACCGCCCGCGAGCACGTCGGCGCCGCGGGCTTCGCTCAACGGGACGCGCTCGAACGGCTCATCAGCGCCGGACGCGAGCAGATCCTGTTCACCGCGTCCCTCCGCGAGGTTCTCACCACCACCCTCGCTCAGCTGCACGCCCTGCCCCTCGCGAACCTCCACGAAGCCGCCGGACCTCACGTGACCGCGTTGGAGCACATCGCGCAGTCCTCACGCGTGCAACTCGACATCTCCAACCGTCTGCGCGTCACCATCCAGGACGCCCTGACCGAGGTGCGCGGTACCCCCATCGAGCAGATCAGCGCGCAACTGCTGACCGACCTCGCTCAGCTCACGCACCAACAGGCCGCTGACCTTCAGGCGTTGATCGCCCTGGCCCTCAACGAAGCCAGCACCGTCGGGCACATCACCACCCTCCGGCAACTCAGCGACAACGCGAAAACGCAGCTTCTCGGTGAACAGCCCCAACGGTCCGAGCGGCAGCTTCATCAACTCGATCAGATCGGTCAGGACGTGATGAACCGCCTTCGCGTGCTGGAAGAGGAAGGCGCCGCGCACGCGGAGCAGAAGGCGGCGCTGGAACGAGAAGCCACGGCGGCGCAGACGCACATCGCCGCCATGCAGGAGAACGCGGAACGTCAGGACGAGGACATCGCGCGGATGGAACGGGAGAACGAGATCCTGCGGGCGCACACGGCGGCACTGGAGGCAGCGGCTCTGGAGACTCAGGAGAAGATCGCGCGTCTCCGCCAGGACCTCGAACGACAACTTCAGGTGAACGAAGCCGGGACGCGACGCCACGAAACGTCCGAGGACGCACTCCCCGGGCACTGAGGAGGGCGGCCGCGGCAAGCTCACGGCGTTACCCGGCGGTCTCCTCGTCCCCCTCGTGCACGGGCAGGACACGGACGGAGGCGCCCCTGTCCTGAATACGCCGCAGGAGGATCGCCATCTGGGACGGTTGGTCCTCACTCAACCGCGTCGGGTCCACCAGCGTGACCTCGTCGCCGGGTTCCAGTCCGAGAATCATGCGGTGCATCACGGGACGTTGCAGGTGCTCGCCTCCACTCAACTCTAGGAACAACGCCTCGCAGCCACTTTCGATCAACCTGCGGGTCTGCTCCATGGGCACTTCGGCAGGACCGTTGGTGCGGACGTATCCGATCTTCATCCCTCACTGTGGACCGCGCGTCCCGGCGTGAAGGTGAGCCTTGGCGCCTTGTCCTCTCCTCGGGCCCTCGGAGCCACCACAGGTCGTGACGCGTCCGGAGGTGAATCGACAGACGCCCACCCCACCGGCGCCCATGCTGGCCCACATGACCACCTTCGACGATCCCCCGAGCATCGAGGACATCGAGGCCGCCGTCGTCCGCCCTCAACGACCCACCGACTGGCGTCATGGCGAGTGCGGCACAAACCCAACCGGACGTTCACTTGCAGCGCCCGACACCTGCCCCGAAGGGCTCCCCACGGAGCGAAGGAAACGCCGAGCGGGAGGACTCGTGAGTGTGACGCTGCACGAACGGCTCACCGCTCCTGGGGAACGACGACGCGCACCAGCGTTCCCACACCCGCCTCGCTGATGACTCGGCACGTTGCGCCCACCATCTCCGCACGCTCGCGCATCGACGTCTGACCCAGCCGACCCTCCGGTACCTGGAGAACGTCAAAGCCGACCCCATCGTCGTGCACTTCGAGAGTCACGGCGTCCTGCGTGACCTTGAGGCGTAAGTCCACGGAGGACGCCGACGCGTGCTTGACGACGTTGTGCGTCGCTTCCTGCGCGACGCGCAACAGCGCCACCTTGACGTCGAACGGCAAGGCGGGCTCCTCGCCCAGGTCGAGCGTCACCTCCAGCCCGTGCCGGGCGTGAAGCGCGCTCGCGAGCTTCGCGAGGGCCATGCTGAGCCCTTCCTGCTCCAGCGATTCGGGTCGCAGTTCGAAGATCAGCGCGCGCATCTCCGCGAGGCCCGCCTCCGCGAGGCTGAGCATGTACCGCACGGACGCTTCGACCTGGTCGGGCGCGCGTTCGAGCTGACGCAGCGTCGTGCGTCCGCCCAGCGCGATGCCGTAGAGCGCCTGGCTGACGCTGTCGTGCAGGTCCCGCGCGAGCTTCTGCCGTTCCGCGAGCGCGGCGCGGTCGCTGGCGCTCGCGAACAGCCTTGCGTTCTCGGCGACGACGGCTGCCTGCCCGGCGATCCCCACGAGCAGATGCACACGCGCCGCATCCACCTCACCTTCGGATCCGAAGCACGTCACGAGCCACCCGAGACGCTCGCCGCCCCGCGTGAGCGGAACCTGCACCACGGCTGGCCAACTGGCCGTCCGTTTGACACGAGCCGCCTCGTCGGCTCGCTCGACCGCGCCCGCGACGGGCAGGACGACGGTGAGGTCAGCGTCGTCGGGCAGGCCGTGACGTCCGACCGCGCCCACGTCGGTGGCGGTCGCGTCGAGGCTCACCACGGCCGCGTCCGCTCCGGCGGCGGCGGCGACGTTGCTCGCCAGCCGGTCGAGGGTCCGTGCGCGGCTCGTGGCGTAGGTGAAGTCACGCGTGACGGACAGCACCCCCTCGAGATCCCGGGTGCGTGCGTCGACACGCTCCTCGAGCAACCGGAGCGCCTCGACGCGTTCGGTGACGTCGGACGTCGAACCGGACAGCCGCGTCGCACGTCCCGAGACGTCCCGGAGCGTCGCGGCGCGCGTCAGAATCCAGCGGTACGAGCCGTCGCTGTGTTTCAGTCGAGCCTCGTATTCGAGCAGGTCTCCTGGACCTTCGAGGTGGGTGCGCAGCAGCGTGGAGACGCGCGCTCGGTCGTCGGGGTGCAGCAGGGCCGTCCAGGTGTCGAGGTGGTCGGGCAGCTCCCCGGTTCGGTAGCCCAGCATGGCCTTCCAGCGAGCGGAGAGGTACACGTCGCCCGTGGCGACCTTCCAGTCCCACAAGCCATCGTTGGAGCCGCGCACGGCGAGCTCGTAGCGCTCCTCACCGATCCGCAGGGCTTCCCGTCCGCTCTTCAGGGCGTCGAGCATGCCGTTGAAGGAACGCGCGAGCACCCGGAACTCCTCGCTCGACTCGGGCAGCAGGCGCTCGTCGAGCTGCCCGCCCTTCACGATGTGTGCCAGGCGAGTCAGCCGGGCGATGGGCGCCAGGATCGTGACGCGCGCGAGCCGCTCCACGACGAGCAGCGTCAACGCGACACTCGCGAGCAGGACCAGCAGCGTCGAGTTCAGCGTCCGTGAGGAGCCCCGGGCGATGGTCCCGGCAACCTCGGCGTACTGCGCGGTGATCTCGTCACGTGGCGCGAACGTGAGCAGCGTCCAGCCGAGCGTGGGAAGCCGGGCGTGCGCGACGAGGAAGGGCGCGCCGTGAGCGTCTGCGGAGTCGAGACCGTCGGACCGCTCGCGGACAGGGACGCGCAGCGCGTGCAGCGCGGACGACGGGTCGTCCAGCAAGTTCAGCGTGAGGACACCCCGGGCTCCGCGTGGCGCCGGGCGTCCCAGCAGCGTGACGAGCGCACGGTCGGGCGCGGCGACGACGTGTCCCTGCGTGTCGAGCAGCACCGCGAACCCGCCCGGGGTGGGCTTGAGGTCTCGCAGACGCTCCGCCAACCGCGTGAGGGAGACGTCGGCCGCGACGATCCCACGGAATTCGCCATGCAGGTACGCGGGTGTGCTGGCCGTCACCAGCAGCCCGTGACCGGCATCGTCGAGGTACGGTGACGTCCAGACCGTCCGTCCGGACGGCGTCCTCGTGGGGAGCGCCCGGGTGAAGATCGGCTGCTGGGTGAAGTCGACGTCGGCGGGCAGGATGCGGTGCAGTCCGATCGGCGGCGCGTACCGCACCACGCCACTCCCGCTCAGGAAGTACAGCGCGGCGGTGTCCGGACTTTCCGCGAGGCTGGCGGGCAGCACGGCGTCCAGCGTCCGCGAGTCGTTCACGTCACGTCGCGCTCGCGCGTCGAACGGTGTGCCGCGTCCGATCCAGACGTCCGTCCGGCGCTCGGGGGCGGCATCGAACCGCGCGCCGCGCGAGGTGCGCGTGAGTCGGAGCGTGACGGGCGCTTCCAGAGGAGGCAGGGCCGCCCAGGCGGCCGCGACGACG